>NZ_CAKJTL010000031.1 GCF_917627385.1 Protofrankia sp. CiT1 | reverse complement strand
GGGGTGGCGGGCACGTCACGGCGCACCGGGCCATCCATCGACACTTCGACAGCTTCGCCGCAGTGAAGAATCATGATCGGTTCGCCACGCAGCAGCACGTAGCTCGCGGTGGAGTCGGTGACCTCAACCCGCAGCCGTCGTCCACGCGTGCACAGGGTGAACGCAAGCCTACTGATCCCTTCCGCCAGGCGAGGCGCGAACGACAGTACGCCCGACATGTGAGCTTCCGGGTTGACAGCGCCCGAGTTGACAGCCCCCGGGTAGTCGCGCAACCCGCCGAACCCCTCAACCAGCGCTATCCAGCTGCCGGCCAGCGAGGCCATGTGCAGGCCGTCGAGAGCTCGGCCGCGCAGGTCACGGAGGTCGATCAGCGCCGCTTCGCGCAGATAGTCGTGGGCGAGACCGAGATGACCGACCTCGGCCGCCAGCACTGCCTGCGCTGACGAGGACAACGACGAGTCGCGAACGGTGAGGGCTTCGTAGTAAGCGAAGTTGCGGGCCTTCTGCTCCTCCGTGAACGCCTCCCCGCGGCGCTGCATCGCCAGTACCAGATCAGCCTGCTTCACCACCTGCTTGCGGTACAAATCGAAATAGGGGAAGTGCAGGAGAAGCGGGTACTGGTCAGGACGTGTGTGCTCGAAGTCCCACACCTGGTGACGGGTGAATCCCGCCGACTGCGGATGCACCCCGAGTTTTTCATCGTAGGGGATGCACATGTCCCCGGCCGCGTCCCGCCAGGACGCGGCCTCCTCCGCGTTCACGCCGAGTTCGTGCGCCCGCTCGGGATGCCGCCGAACCGCGTTCGCCGCCTCCACCAGGTTCTGTTGCGCCATCACGTTGGTGTAGACATTGTTGTCGGCGACCGCGCTGTACTCGTCCGGCCCGGTGACTCCATCGATGTTGAAGGCACCGTCCAGATCATGATGGCCGAGTGACCGCCAGAGCCGGGCCGTTTCGACCAGCAGCTCCAGGCCGATGTGCCGTTCGAAATCGCTGTCTCCAGTGACCCGGACATGGCGGATCACCGCGTCCGCTATATCCGCATTGATGTGAAATGCCGCGGTGCCGGCCGGCCAGTACCCAGAACATTCCTCGCCGTGAATCGTCCGCCACGGGAACGCCGCCCCGGACAGGCCGAGCAGGCGAGCGCGCTCCCGGGCCATGGGCAGGGTGGCGTGCCGCCAGCGCAGTGCGTCCGCCGCCGCGTCCGGGGCTGTATAGGTGAGCACGGGAAGCACGTAACTCTCGGAATCCCAGAACGTGTGGCCGTCGTAGCCGGGACCGGTGAGCCCCTTCGCCGGGATCGGCCTGCGCTCGGCCCGCGCGCTCGAGGACAGGACATGGAACAGGGCGAAACGGACGGCCTGCTGTACCTCGGCATCACCGTCGACCTCGACGTCCGCGCGGGCCCAGAAATCGTCAAGATAGGCCCGCTGCTCGGCGAGCAGCCCCTCCCAGCCAGTCTGGCGGGCGGCGGTCAGCGCGGCCGCGGCCTGGTCGCGCAGCGCTGGCAGGGAGCGCTGCTCCGACCATCCATAGGCAATGAACTTGACGAACCGCAGCTTCTGACCAGGAGCAAGCAGCGCGGTGATGGTCACGCGACAGGAGTCAGCGTCGCTCTCGGCGGTCACCCCCGTGGCCGACCGCCGGTCAATCGCATGATCCATAGCAGCGGCGACCCGGATAGCGCTGTACCGCGTCCGGTGCACCAGCTCGGCGTGCGAACCATGGCTGCCGTTCCACTCCGCCACCAACGGCGCCTCCAGCGCCACGGCGGCCCGCGGGTCCACGGACTGTGCCGGCAGCTGCTCGTTGGCGACCAGCTCGGACTGCACAACCAGCCGGGCTGAGGCATCCAGCGGCTCGACCTCGTAGCAGATCGCCGCCATGGCCCGCTGGACAAAGGAGACCAACCGCACCGACGACATGCGGATCGCCTGGCCCGCCGGTGACACCCATTCGGCCGTGCGGCTCAGCACACCGCGGCGAAAATCCAGGATCCGCTCGTGCGCTCGCAGCTCCCCGTAACGGATGTCGAAGGGCTCGTCATCCACCAGCAGGCGGATCAGCTTCCCGTTGGTAACATTGATCATCGTCTGGCCGGACTCCGGGTAGCCATAACCGGCCTCCGCGTAAGGCAGCGGCCGCAGCTCGTGGACGGAGTTGAGGTAGGTACCGGGCAGCGCGTGCGGCTCTCCCTCGTCCAGGTTCGCCCGGAGGCCGACGTGCCCGTTGGCCAGGGCGAACAGCGATTCCGCCCTGGCCAGCTGGTTCGGGTCGAGACCGGACTCACGCAGCTGCCACGGCTCGACCGGGAACGACATGTCGCCGATCACACGTCGCTCCCGCCGCCGGGCCTGCTCTGTCCGCCGGGCTCGGCCGACGGCTGGCGATGCTCGCTGTCAACGTCCCCGCCAACGCCTGCTCCCCTGCCGGCGTCCAACAGATCGGCAAGGTCCGCGACAACGACATCGGCGCCGTGCGCGCGCAGCGCGTCGGCATGCCCGGCCCGATCGATGCCGACGACACACCCGAAACCTCCGGCACGCCCCGCCTCGACCCCGGCGATCGCGTCCTCGAACACCGCGGCGCGTGACGGCGCCACACCGAGCGCGCGGGCGCCCGCCAGGAAAGTGTCAGGCGCCGGTTTACCGGCCAGCTGTTCGCGTTCGGCCACAATACCGTCGATTCGGACCACCACCAGGGAGTCGAGACCGGCGGCGGTGAGTATCGCCGCGCAGTTCGTGCTCGACGATACGACCGCGCGCGCGGCACCCACTGCCACCAACGCCCGCAGGTAGCGTACAGAACCAGGATAAGCGGCGACCCCATCATCACGAATCATGGCTGTTACGAGTTCGTTCTTGCGTTTGCCCAGGCCATAGACTGTGTCAGCGGATGACGGATCTTCCGGGCCGCCCTCAGGCAGCTCGATGTGGCGGGCAGCGAGAAAGGACCGGATGCCGTCCGCCCGGGGCTTGCCGTCGACATAGGAGGGATAGTCGTCACCGACGCTGAACGGGACACATGGGCCACGGTCGCGTTCCGACCGGCGGCGGAGGAAGGTGTCGAACATCTCCTTCCACGCAGCCGCGTGGACAGTCGCGGTCTGGGTCAGCACACCGTCCAGGTCGAAGAGGTACGCCCTGATGCGTTCGGGTAGTCCGAACATCCGTTCAGTCCTCTCGAAGGCTTGGAGGCGCTGGAAGTTCGCCCAGGGCCTGCCCGCGCCTCTCGATACACATACCCCAGCCCGGCTCATTGATCCATCCCCCTGTTGCCGGGTGCTTTTATGCGGTGTTCTCTCATACCCGGGACGCTCCTGCCTGACCGCGCGGCGGGCGGGGTAAGGTCCCGCGGGCAGACCCAAACGGGCCAGGCAGGTAGCAGACACACACCCAGCCCGTGGCCGCCGACAGCGCGATAATGACCTTTCGTGCCGCTGGTGGCCGTGAGAGATGAAGAAACTGGCCAACAGCGACGCGATAATCACCTTTTGTGCCGCTCGCGGCCGTGGGACATGACGAGGGAGCCGTGGGGCATGACGAGGGGAAGGAGGCGTCGTCCGTGACGACCATCAGCCGCGGCAGCCATCCCGCGGGGACCACCGAAACCAGCCGGCTCGGCGGCGATGCCCACGGAGACCACGTGATATCACGGCCGGCACGACCTCTGTTGCCGGCCTGGAACCACCCGTGGATACCGACCGCGGCCGCCGCCCTGGTGTTCATCGCCGGACTGATCGATATCGTGTCCGGGGTCACCCCCGAGTGGCGCGACCGGCTGGATGTGATCCGCCAGATCCTGCCCGGAGCGGCATCGCGCCAGGCCGCCGCGTTCACGGTGGTAGTCGGCCTCCTTCTGCTCCTGCTCGCCCGTGGTCTGCGCCGACGCAAGCGCCGCGCCTGGCTCGGTGTGGTGACATTGCTCGGCACGAGCATCGTCCTGCATGTGGTCAAGGGCCTCGACTTCGAAGAGGCGGTCGCGTCCGCGGCGCTGCTCATCGGGCTCGTGCTGGCCCGCGGCGACTTCCGGGCCAAGGGCGATCCGACAACCCGCTGGCGGGCGCTGTGGGTCGGGCTGACCCTCGCCGCAGCCTCGATCATGGTCGGGCTGGTCCTGCTGCGCATGGGCGCAGGCCGCCTGCTCGGTCCGCATCCGCTGACCGCCCAGCTCGCGCATGTCGTCGAGGGGCTGATCGGCATCCACGGACCGCTTCGGTTCAGCTCCGAGCGGGTCTCCGACCTCGTCACCCGGATCCTGCTCACAATGGGCCTGCTCACCATCATCACCGTCGTGTACCTGGCGCTGCGCCCACCGGAACCGCGCCCGCGCCTGTCCGCCGATGATATTGAACGGATGCGCGCGCTGCTCACGCGGCACGGGGATGCCGACTCACTCGGTTACTTCGCCCTGCGCGGCGACAAGACCGTCGTCTGGTCGCCGACGGGCAAGGCCTGCGTCGCCTACCGGGTGGTGTCCGGGGTGATGCTCGCCAGCGGCGATCCGCTCGGTGACAACGAGGCATGGCCGGGCGCGATCCGGGAGTTCCTACGGATCGCCGCCGAACATGCTTGGATACCAGCGGTCATCGGATGCTCCGAAACCGGCGGAAAAGCGTGGGAACGAGTTGGCCTGACGGCGCTGGAGTTCGGCGACGAAGCAATCATCGACGTGCGGACCTTCACCCTTGAAGGCCGCGACATGCGTAACGTCCGGCAAGCTGTCGGCCGGGTCGAGCGGGCCGGCTACACCTACCGCGCCGTCCGGATGAGCGATCTGCCCCCCGAGGAGGGCAAACGGTTGAGGGAGCAGGCCGAAGCCTGGCGGGGGGCGGAAACCGAACGCGGTTTCTCCATGGCCCTCGGCCGGATCGGCGAGCCCAGCGACGACAGCTGCGTCGTGGTGATGGCCTTCGACCGCGATGGGCTCGGCAACGGCGGCAGCCCGGGTGACGGCGGCAGCCCGGGTGACGGCGGCCCAGCCGGCAGCGGCGACTCAGGCAGCGGCGACTCAGCCGGCGCTGGTTCGGGTGGCGCGCGGAACGTGGCCGGTCCGGAGAGCGCTGGAAATAATCCGCGGCTGCGGGCACTGCTGCACTTCGTCCCCTGGGGACACCGGGGCCTGTCACTGGACCTGATGGTGCGCGACCGTGCCGCGGACAACGGGCTGAACGACTTCCTGATCGTCTCAGCGGTCCGGGCCGCGGGCGGGCTGAACGTGGACCGCCTGTCCCTGAACTTCGCCTTCTTCCGGTCCGCGTTGGAGCGCGGGCAGCGGCTCGGTGCCGGGCCGGTGACCCGCCGTTTCCGCGGGCTGCTGGTCTTCCTCTCCCGCTGGTTCCAGATCGACAGCCTCTACCGGTTCAACGCGAAGTTCCAACCGCAATGGTCGCCGCGCTACATCTGCTTTCCAGCCAACCGCGATCTTCCACGTATCGCTCTGGCCATGCTCGAAGCCGAGGCCTTCCTGGTCTGGCCGCGACTCACGACCTTCCCGGCCACGCGCCGCCTGGCGCGGTTGGCCCATCGCCGCCCATCCTGCTGAGCGACGAGGCCCGAACGCGGAAAAGCCCGGAACGATGTGCATGGGGTGCTGTCAGCATGACAGCGGATCCACATCGTTCCGGGCGGCCTCACCTCAAGACGACGTCACATCAGCCGGGCCCGGATGCTCCCGCGCTGTCTGTCCCGCCAGCGGTGTCCGCCGCGACAGCGCCGCCCACCGTCGCCGTTGGGGGAACGCCCCCGGCCTGGACCGGCGCGGCCAACGAGCGGACGAGCAGCTGGGAGACGTCCAGGACCTCGACGCCTTCCCTTGCCCCGCCGGACTGCTTCTTCTCGGTCACGGCATCGGTCAGCATGACGATGCAGAACGGGCAGGCCGTGGACACGATGTCCGGATCGAGCGCGAGCGCCTCGTCCACCCGTTCGACGTTGACCCGCTTACCGATCTTCTCTTCCATCCACATGCGGGCGCCGCCGGCACCGCAGCAGAAGCCGCGGTCCTTGCAGCGGTGCATCTCCTGGCTGCGCAGGCCGGGAATGCTGTCGAGGATCTCCCGTGGCGGGGTGTAGACCTGGTTGTGCCGGCCGAGGAAACACGGATCATGGTAGGTGACCGACGAGTCCACCGGCTGGACGGGGATGAGCCTCCCGTCCTCGACGAGCTTGCCAAGCAGCTGTGTGTGATGGATGACCTCATATGTCCCGCCGAGCGCCGGGTACTCGTTCGCGAGGCTGTTGAAACAGTGCGGGCAGGTGGCCACGATCTTCTTCGCGGACGCGGCGTTGAGAACCTCGATGTTGGCCTTGGCCATCTCCTGGTACAGGTACTCGTTACCGAGCCGGCGGGCCGGGTCGCCGGTGCAGGACTCGCTTGTGCCGAGGATGGCGAACGACACCCCGGCGGTGTGCAGCAGCTCAGCGAACGCCCGGGAGACCTTCTTGGCCCGGTCCTCGATCGCGCCGGCGCAGCCCACCCAGTACAGGTACTCGACATCGTCCGGAATGGCCGCACCATCGTCGAGCACCCGGACGTCGAATGCCAGCCCCTCGGTCCACTCCGTGCGGACCCGCGGCGAGACGCCCCACGGGTTGCCGTTGTTCTCCAGGTTGCGCAACATCACGCCGGCCTCGCTCGGGAAGGCCGACTCGATCATGACCTGGTAACGGCGCATGTCGATGATGTGATCGACGTGCTCGATGTCGACGGGGCACTGCTCGACGCAGGCGCCGCAGTTGGTGCAGGACCACAGGACGTCGGGGTCGATGACCCCGCCTTCCTCCTCGGTGCCGACGAGCGGTCGGTCGACCTGCGGCTGACCGGGCTCGGGAACCCGCCCGAAGCCCGACTCGGGTACATGGTGGGCAACGTGCTTCGTCGACGTTTCCGCCGAACCGCCGGTGGCCGCGCCGGCTGAGGCCGTGGCCTCCTCGCTGTCCCCAGCAGCCTTGGCCGCGAGCAGATACGGCGCCTTCGCGAACAGGTGGTCCCGAAGATCCATGATCAGAATCTTCGGCGACAACGGCTTGCCGGTGTTCCAGGCCGGGCACTGGCTCTGGCAGCGCCCGCACTCCGTGCAGGTGGAGAAGTCGAGCATGGCCTTCCAGGAGAAGTCCTCGACCTTGCCGACGCCGACGATCGGCTCGTCGGCCTCCATCAGGCTCTCGATGTCGGGGGTGCTGCCGAGCCGGCCGAGCGCCTTGGGCTCACGCTTGGTGATGACGTTGATCGGCGCAAGGAAGATGTGCAGGTGCTTGGAGTAGGCGACCAGCACCAGGAAGCCCATGATGATGGCGATGTTGAGCAGCAGGAAGACGGTCTCGATGTGCTCGTTGACCGACGTCGAGAAGACGTCCAGCGGACGGCTGACCAGGTAGGACGCGAAGGCCCACCTCGTGTCGCCCTGCGGGTGGGTGCCGGCGTTGAACTGGGCGCCCCGCAGGATCAGCAGGGTGACTATCACCGACGTGATCATTCCTAGGATGACCCAGGCCGGCCCCGTGTGCGAGCCGTAGAAGCGCGACCGGCGCTCGAGGCGGGCCGGCGCGTTGCGCAGCCGAATGATCGTAAAGGCCACGAGCCCGACGAGTACCGCCACCGCGAAGAAGTCCTCGACGAAGCCAACCACCGCCCAATGGCCGAACAGCGGTATGTGGAAGTGGTCGTCGAAGAGCGC
Source organism: Protofrankia sp. CiT1 (assembly GCF_917627385.1). GTDB lineage: Bacteria > Actinomycetota > Actinomycetes > Frankiales > Frankiaceae > Protofrankia. The sequence goes on along the minus strand of NZ_CAKJTL010000031.1, from coordinate 24,828 downwards.
GCCGAACGCCTCGATCACGGTCAGCATGAGGATCGTGAAGCCCCAGAAGGTGAAGGCATGCGCGAGCCCGGGGACCGTCCACTTCAGCAGTTTTCGCTGGCCGCCGACCTCACTGATCTCACTCCACAGACGCTCGGCCGCCCCGTCGAACCGGCCGGGAGCCGGTTGGCCCTGGCGGATCAGCCTGAACAACCAGTAAAACCGTCGTCCGGCCACCGCCAGAGCGACAACGGCGATCACTCCACCGACAGCGAGTCTCACACATCCTCCAGTCACTCCTACCGACGGTGGGAGCCTACTGCTACCAATCGGTAACTTGCTCACCGACCCAGGCAGTTGCCCACAAGACCGCTGCTTACCCTCCTCCACACACGGGCCACACGCAGCCCTTGGGCAACCCGGCCGGCACCGGCGGGACGCTCCGGCCAGCCCTGGCTCGGCGCTCAGCCTCCCCAACTGGGCAAAATAGCAATATCATATAACTATCTAGCGACAAAGCCGGGCCGGACCAACGTCCCCCCCAACCACGGGAAACTTGGGCCGATTAGAGTGATTCACTTGTCCCGGCGAGCCCAACGGTTGCAGGATGGATGCGGCCTGTAATACGCGTACGCGCTGCCGCGATGATGCTCGGCGCCTGGAAGAATTGTGATTACCAAGAAGCTCCGGCAGCAGGGCGTTCGATCAGACAACGGCGTCCGGGCGGATGGATCGCGAGGCGGCGGAGGGAGACGCCGGAGGTGCTGGGCGTTGACCGAGGCGCCGCCCGACGCCGCGAGCCGGACAGTCCTATTGCCAGAGCCTCCAAGGCTCCGGACGACGTTGGCGACCTCACGATCCATGGTGGACACGATGGCGAGTACGACGAAGAGCCCGGCCAGGGGCCCGCTCAGAAGCCCGTTCGGAGGCGACCCGCGGGACCGGCCCGGCTACTCCCTCCAGATGGCCTACCAGCGTGCGCGGGAACAGCACGCGCGGATGCGGCGCGAGCGCCTCGCGTACACCGTGCCCCGCGCCGCGTTGCGTGCCTTCCCCATCGCCGCGGTATTCGCGGTCCTGGTCGCGTTGGGCCTGGGCCTGTCGACGTCCATCGCCGTGGGCGTGTTCCTGCTGATCGAGCTGGGCTGGCCACTGATCGTGATCGGCCGGTCGTTCGATCCGGTCCCCGAGATCGAGGCGCTGCGCGAAGGCGCCGAAGCCGAACGCAAGACGGCCAGCGCGATCAACCGGCTCCGCCGGTACGGATATGTGATCATGCATGATCGCAGCGTCCCCGGTTCAGCGGCGAGCGTCGGGCACCTTCTGGTCGGGCCGGGCGGAGTCATGGTGATCAAAAGTGATGCCTCCACCGGCACGGTGCGCTACGCCAAGGACGGGGGCAAGGACGGAGCCAAGGTCGACGGGCAGTCGCTCCGAAAGCCGCTCGACCTCACCAAATGGCTCGGCGACGAGGTGCGCGCCCGGACCCGCACAGCCACACCGATGATCAAAATTCCGGTGACACCGATTCTCGCGATGGTCGAGGCAGGCGTTCTGTGGAGCGACGGAGCGGTCGAGGGTGTCACCGTCATCAGCTTGAAAGATCTCGTGTCCTACATCCGGGGACGGCCGGACAGGCTCAACCCGGCGGAGGTCACCAAGGTGCTCGCCGTCGTCCAGCGCCTGTTCCCGCCCTACTCCGCCAACCCGCCCACGGACGCCATCACCGTCGGCCGCGACCAGTGGCTCATTCTGATGGACGCGCTGCGCACCATCCGTGAACGGGGCGGCGACGCGACCGACATGCTCGACCAACTAGCGAAGATCGAAAATGATCTCACGCAGCTCGCCGAAACGAGCGGCCAGTCCGGCATCCTGCCGATACCCACCAACGGCGCGGGCGACGGCGACGAGAACACCGGCGACGGCGACCTCATCAGCGAGCTCACGAGCATGGCAGAGGCCTCGCCCGGACGTCTCCCCGACGACCCGTCAACAGGCCGGCGGCGCGGGCGGGTGCTGGCCGCTGTTCGCCCGCTACGGTCGGTCCCGCGCCAGACCCACTATGACGATGGGGACGGCACCGGCACCAGCCCAGCTGGTGGCCACCAGGACTAGGAGCGACCGGCTAGGAACGACCGGCAACAGGGCGCGCAGGATCCCGGCGATCCGTTCAGCGCCTGATCCGGCGCCCTCCGCGGTCCTGGTCTCCGCGGACCCGCGCCCCCGAGGCTCTTGACCTGCCGCTATTCCCCTGTGCTTCCCCCGCGCGGACGGCCGGTGGGCATGTGCCCGCCGGCCGTCCGCGCGTCTCCGGACTCTGGCATGCCCCGGGCTCCGGCATGCCCTGGGGCCTGGCATGCCCCGGGCTATCGCGCATCCCGCGGCCGACGGCTGAGTGCCACAGCCTTCGGGGAACAGAATCCCTCTCAACAACCTTGAGCTCCGTAGGCTCATGTTTGACGGTGACTGGTCTATCATTAGATTCTGAGTCAGCAGGGCTCAACTACTACACGAGCGGTCCCGGTCGGGCTCCCACGAGAACGGAGCAGCCGGGCCGTCCTGATCCGAGAGGCACACAGACATGGCACGAGCGGTCGGTATCGACCTCGGCACCACGAACTCCGTTGTGAGCGTGCTCGAGGGCGGCGAACCCACGGTGATCGCCAATGCCGAGGGCTCCCGGACGACTCCGTCCGTCGTCGCCTTCGCCAAGAACGGTGAGGTCCTGGTTGGCGAGGTCGCGAAACGGCAGGCGGTCACGAACGTCGAGCGGACCATCCGGTCGGTCAAGCGCCACATGGGCACCGACTGGAAGATGAAGGTCGACACCAAGGACTTCACCCCGCAGCAGATCAGCGCGTTCATCCTCCAGAAGCTCAAGCGGGATGCCGAGTCCTACCTCGGTGAGACCGTGGCCGACGCCGTCATCACCGTGCCCGCCTACTTCGACGACGCCCAGCGCCAGGCGACCACCGAGGCGGGCACCATCGCCGGTCTCAACGTCCTGCGCATCGTGAACGAGCCCACCGCCGCCGCCCTCGCCTACGGGCTGGACAAGGGCGAGAAGGAACAGACCATTCTGGTCTTCGACCTCGGTGGCGGCACCTTCGACGTGTCCCTGCTGGAGATCGGTGACGGGGTCGTCGAGGTGAAGTCGACCTCCGGTGACACCCACCTCGGTGGTGACGACTGGGACCAGCGCGTCACCGACCACCTGATCAAAACGTTCTCCGGTCAGCACGGTGTCGACCTCGGCAAGGACAAGATGGCCCTGCAGCGCCTGCGGGAAGCCGCCGAGAAGGCAAAGATCGAACTGTCGCAGTCCACCCAGACCAGCATCAACCTGCCCTACATCACCGCTTCGGCCGAGGGCCCGCTGCACCTGGACGTCACTCTGACCCGTTCGGAGTTCCAGCGGATGACGTCCGATCTGATCGACCGCTGCAAGCACCCCTTCCAGCAGGCCGTCAAGGACGCCGGGGTCAAGGTCTCCGACATCGACCACGTCGTGCTCGTCGGCGGATCCACCCGGATGCCGGCCGTGGTCGACCTGGTGCGCGAGCTGACCGGCGGCAAGGAGCCGAACAAGGGCGTCAACCCCGACGAGGTCGTCGCCGTGGGCGCCTCGCTGCAGGCCGGTGTCCTCAAGGGCGAGGTCAAGGACGTCCTGTTGCTCGACGTCACCCCGCTCTCCCTCGGTATCGAGACCAAGGGCGGCATCATGACCAAGCTCATCGAGCGGAACACCACCATCCCGACCAAGCGGTCGGAGATCTTCACCACCGCTGAGGACAGTCAGCCATCCGTGCAGATCCAGGTCTTCCAGGGTGAGCGCGAGATGGCCTCCTACAACAAGAAGCTCGGCATGTTCGAGCTCACCGGGCTGCCGCCGGCGCCGCGGGGCATCCCGCAGATCGAGGTCACCTTTGACATCGACGCCAATGGCATCGTCCATGTCTCCGCGAAGGACCTCGGCACCGGCAAGGAGCAGTCGATGACGATCACCGGCGGCTCGGCGCTGCCCCGGGATGACATCGACAAGATGGTCCGCGACGCCGAGCAGTACGCCGAGGAGGACCGCAAGCGCCGCGAGGAGGCTGAGACCCGCAACCAGGGTGAGACCCTCGTGTACTCCACCGAACGCTTCCTGGCCGAAAACGGCGACAAGATCGACGCCGCGATCAAGAGCGATGTGGAGGAGAAGCTGTCCACGCTGCGCGCGGCGGTCGGCGGTACCGACATCGCGGCCATTCGCGAGTCCACCGCCGAACTCGCGAAGGCCAGTTCGGCGATGGGCCAGTCGCTCTACGCGGATGCGCAGAGCGCGGCGGCTTCGGGCGCGGGTGGCGCATCCGGTCCGGGCACGGACGACGATGTCGTGGATGCCGAGATAGTGGATGAGGAGGACAAGAAGTGACCTCGGCTCATGGGGATGACTGGACGCTCGGCATGTCCACGCCGGACGAGCCTGTGATCGTCCGGGACAGACGCCGTATTGATCCCGAGAGCGGGCAGGTACGGGAAGAGGCCAGCCGGGTGGAGACGAAGGCCACGGGCGGCGGCACCGCCACCGCGGCAGCCAGCTCCACAGCCGAGGACGGGCTGCTGGAACCCCTGCGTAAGCAGGTGGCCGAACGTACCGCCGACCTCCAGCGGCTCAAGGCCGAGTTCGACAACTACCGCCGGCGGGTCGAACGGGACCGCCAGGTCATGGCCGAGCAGGCGACGGGAAAGCTGCTGACGGCCCTGCTGCCCACCCTCGACGACATCGGCCGGGCACGCGACCACGGTGATCTGGAGGGCCCGTTCAAGGCCGTCGCCGAGTCGCTGGAAAGCGCGCTGGAGACCGCCGGGCTCGAGCGGTTCGGCGTCCAGGGGGACGAGTTCGACCCCCTGGTCCACGACGCTCTCATGCACACCTACTCCTCGCAGGTGACCCGGTCGACCTGTGTGGACGTCTTCCGTGCCGGCTATCGTCACGCCGGCCGGGTGCTGCGGCCAGCACAGGTCTCAGTCGCCGAACCGGCGCCGGACGCCGAGACCGCTCAGGGCATGGCGGACCTGCCGGTGGAGAGCACGCCGAGCGCGGAAGGCGGCGCGGCGGAAGCCGTCGAGTAGTCGATGTCATTCGACCTTTTGCCAGGAAAAATCCGCCTCAAGCGTCCATACGCGACATGATGGTGAAAGGAGGGGCGCCGTGAGTGTTCGTGACATGGTCGAAAAGGATTACTACGCCGCTCTCGGCGTCCCCAAGGACGCCTCGGCGACCGACATCAAGAAGGCCTACCGCCGGCTTGCCCTTGAGCTGCATCCGGATAAGAATCCCGATGACCCGAAGGCTGAGGCCCGCTTCAAGGAGATTTCCGAGGCCTACGACGTCCTGTCGGACGAAACCCGGCGTCGGGAGTACGACGAGGCGCGAGCGCTGTTCACCGCGGGTAACACCGGTGGTCATCCCGCTGGTGGTTACGGCTACCAACCGGGCGGCTTCAGATCCGGCGGATCCGGCGCGTTCAACCTCGATGACCTGCTGGGTGGGGCAGGCGCAGGCCCCGGTCCCGGGCTCGGAGGCCTGTTCGACAACCTGTTCCAAAGGCCACCGACAGGCCGTGGCCCCCGCCGTGGCGGCGACATCGCGGCTGAAGTCACGATCCCGTTCGAGAAGGCTCTGACGGGGCTTGAAGCCACTGTCCGGCTGCCAGGCGCGGCGACCTGTGTTACCTGCGCGGGATGCGGTGCCCGTCCGGGTACGACGCCACGGACCTGCCCAACCTGCCGGGGCCTGGGCGTGGTGTCCCGCTCCCAGGGTGGGTTCGCGCTGTCGGAGCCGTGCCGCGACTGCATCGGCAAGGGGACGATTATTGATTCGCCGTGCCCAAGCTGTCTGGGCACGGGCCGGCGGGAGCGCGAGCAGCGCATCCGCATCCCGCCAGGCGTCGCGGACGGTCAACGGCTTCGGGTTCGGGGCCGCGGCTCCCCGGGTGAGCGCGGCGGGCAGTCCGGCGACCTCGAGGTAACCGTCCACGTGCTCGCCCATCCGGTCTTCGGCCGCGAGGGCCACAACCTGACGATCACCTTGCCGGTGACCTTCACGGAGGCCGCGCTGGGCGCGTCGGTGAAGGTGCCGACGATCGACGGTGCTCCGCTGACGGTGAAGGTGCCGTCCGGCACGTCGAGCGGGCGGCGCCTGCGAGTACGTGGGCGTGGGGTGCCGCGGGGTGGCAACGGCCACGGCGACCTCATCGTGACCGTTGAAGTAACCGTGCCACGGCCCGCCGACCTGTCCCCGAAGGCCCGTACCGCGCTGCAGGAGTTCGCGCACGCCCATCCCGAAGATCCACGTACGTCGCTGATGGCACAGATGGAGGGCCGGCTATGAAACCACGGCCGAGCCGCACGGCCGATCCGCCGCTACTGCCAGCTGATCGACCGGCAGCAGCCAGATCCGGGCCAGGGCCCGCGCATGACGACGACACACCCGTGTATGTGATCTCTATTGCCGCGCAGCTGGCCGGCATGCATCCGCAGACGCTGCGGGCCTACGACCGGTTGGGGCTCGTTACTCCGGGGCGAACATCCGGACGCGGCCGGCGATACTCCGTCCGGGACGTCGCCATGCTGCGGGAGGTACAGCGGCTTTCCCAGGAGGAGGGCATCAACCTACAGGGAATCCGCCGGATCCTGGACCTGGGCAGCCAGGTGATGATCTTGAAAGATCAAATCCGGCAGCTCACCGAGGAACTGGCGCTGGCCCACGCTGAGGCCGAACGCAGGGTGGCCGATGCGCACAGGAGCCACCGACGGGATCTCGTGCCGATCGACCGCGGCGCGATCGTGGTCTGGCGGCCGGGCCCGCACCGCTAGACCCGCTGTCAGGCCCGCCGTCCAGACCCGCCGTCCAGACCCGCCGTCCAGACCCGCCGTCCAGACCCGCCGTCCAGACCCGCATTGCCAGGCCTGTTCCGCGCGGCCTGCGCACCACCCCCATGATTACCGGCTCAGGTTCGCCCGCATCCACCCGTGGCACTTCAAACCTACGGCGTGTTGCGGAAGTCGTCGTTCGATCAGGGAGCCGCGGCCAAGGGCCGCCCGGACGCGGCGAGCCGAACAGTTAACCGTCGAAATACGCCCTACGAGCGACCGGCACAGGACTATCCGGCTCGCGCCGTCCGGGCGGCGCCTCGCGCCGCCGTCATCGGTCGACGCCCAGCACCTCCAGCGACTCCCCGCGCCGCCTGGCGATCCATCCACCCGGACGCCGCTCACTGATCGAACGCCCTATCCTCGAGCGCCCTCAGTCGAAACGACTCAACTATTCTGAGCGTTACCGAAGATGGAACACACAAAACGATCATTCTAGGACTCCCATGAACGCTGACCGGCTCACCGCCCGCTCCCAGGAAGCACTCTCCTCCGCAGTCAGCCGCGCCACCGGCGACGGCTCGCCGCTCGTCGACCCGCTTCATCTGCTGGTAGCCGTCCTGAGCCAGCCGAACGGGGTGGCGATCGACCTGCTCGACGCCATCGAGGCCCCGCTCGCCCAGGTACGCGCCCGCGCGGAAGCGGCGGTCAGCCGGCTGCCACACGCCACCGGCGCCAGCGTCTCCCCGCCGCAACTGTCCCGGCAGCTCATCACCGTCCTCGACAACGCCGAGCGGCAGGCGAATCGGCTCGATGACGAATACACCTCGGTCGAGCACCTGTTGGTCGCGCTCGCGGAGGAGGGCGGCGAGGCCTCCCGGGTGCTGACCGAGTTCGGGGCGACGGCCGAGACCCTGCGCGGAGCCTTCGACACCGTCCGCGGCGGTGTCCACCGCGTGACCAGCCGCGATCCCGAGGGCGCCTACCGGGCGCTGGAGAAGTTCTCCGTCGACCTGACCGAGCAGGCGCGGGCCGGCAAACTCGACCCGGTTATCGGCCGCGACGCCGAGATTCGACGGGTTGTGCAGGTCCTGTCCAGGCGGACGAAGAACAACCCGGTCCTCATCGGCGAACCGGGCGTCGGCAAGACCGCGATCGTCGAAGGCCTCGCGCTGCGGGTCGTCGCCGGTGATGTTCCGGAGTCCCTGCGCGACCGGCGCATCGTCTCGCTCGACCTCGGGTCGATGGTTGCCGGGTCGAAACTGCGGGGCGAGTTCGAGGAGCGGCTGCGGGCCGTCCTCAACGAGATCCGCTCCGCCGAAGGCCGGCTCATCACGTTCATCGACGAGCTGCACACGGTGGTCGGTGCCGGCGCCGCCGAAGGTTCCATGGACGCCGGCAACATGCTCAAGCCCATGCTCGCCCGCGGCGAGCTGCGCATGATTGGCGCGACAACCCTCAACGAGTACCGCACCCGTATCGAGAAGGACCCAGCCCTGGAGCGCCGGTTCCAGCCGGTTCTGGTCGGCGAGCCGTCGACGGAGGACACCATCGGCATCCTGCGCGGGCTCAAGGAACGCTACGAGGTGCACCACGGTGTTCGCATCACCGACGCGGCCCTCGTCGCCGCCGCCACGCTGTCCGACCGGTACGTCAGCGGGCGCTTCCTGCCTGACAAGGCCATCGACCTTGTGGACGAGGCCGCGTCCCGGCTCCGGATGGAGATCGACAGCCGGCCGGTGGCCATCGACGAGCTGGAGCGGGCCGTCCGGCGCCTGGAGATCGAGGAGATGGCTCTGGCCAAGGAGAACGACAAGGCATCCAAGGACCGTCTCGGCCGCCTCCAGCGCGAACTCACCGAGAAGCGGACGGAGCTGTCCAGCCTGACCGCTCGCTGGCAGCGGGAGAAGAGCTCCATCGTCGAGGTCCAGAAGGTCAAGGAGGAGCTGGAGAACGCCAAGCGGGCCATTGAGGTCGCCGAACGCGACCTTGACCTGGCCAAGGCCGGCGAGCTGCGCTACGGCACGATCCCCACCCTGGAGAAACGGCTCGCCGCGGCAACCGACGCGCTGCCCGGCGCGGACGAGGCAGACGGCGCAATGCTGAAGGAGGAGGTCGGCCCGGACGATGTGGCCGAGGTCGTCGCCTCCTGGACAGGAATTCCCGCCGGCCGGCTGCTGGAGGGTGAAAGCGCCAAACTGCTTCGGATGGAGGACGAACTACACAGGCGTGTCATCGGTCAGCGGGCCGCGGTACGTGCTGTTTCCGATGCCGTGCGCCGTGCCCGTGCCGGCATCTCCGACCCGGACCGGCCGACCGGCTCTTTTCTCTTCCTCGGCCCTACCGGGGTCGGCAAGACCGAGCTGGCGAAGGCGCTCGCGGACTTTCTGTTCGACGACGAACGCGCGGTGGTGCGCATCGACATGAGCGAGTACGCCGAGAAGCACTCGGTGGCGCGGCTTATCGGCGCGCCACCCGGCTACATCGGATTCGAGTCGGGCGGGCAGCTCACCGAGACGATCCGCCGCCGCCCGTACAGTGTGATCCTGTTGGATGAGATCGAGAAGGCGCATCCAGACGTTTTCGACATCCTCCTGCAGGTGCTCGACGACGGGCGTCTCACCGACGGCCAGGGCCGGACGGTCGACTTCCGCAGCACGATCGTGGTACTGACGTCCAACCTTGGGTCGCAATTCATCGCGGATCCAACTCTGTCGCCACAGGTGCGGCATGATTCCGTGATGGTCGTCGTCCAGGAGGCGTTCAAGCCCGAGTTCCTCAACCGGCTCGACGATGTCCTGGTCTTTGACCAGCTTGACCGCGACGACCTGGCCCGCATCGTCGACCTCCAGCTTGACCTGCTGCGAGCCCGGCTCACCGACCGGCGGATCACGCTGACGGTCACCGACGCGGCACGTGCCTGGCTGGCCGACGCCGGCTTCGACCCGGTTTTCGGGGCCCGCCCGCTGCGGCGGCTGGTGCAGACCTCGATCGGAGACTCGCTGGCCCGGGAGCTGCTCGCCGGCACCGTACGGGACGGCGACGAGGTTGTCGTGGAGGTCGACCCGAACCGCCGTGGTCTCCAGGTCCACCCCGCGGTGCATACCGGATGATCGGTTCGGACTACGGCGTGTTTCGGAAGTCGTCGTTCGATCAGGAAGGCGCGTCCAGGTGGTTCCTGGCAAGGCCGCAGACCACACCGATACCGGATGAGTTGTATCGGTGTGGCCGAGAACGCAGCCAGAGGCCGCCTGGACGTGGCGAGCCGGACAGATGGCTTTCGAAACACGCCCTAGGGCTCACTGTCGGCGTCGGCTCTCCGGATCCGCCAGGTGCCGATGTCGTCACGGTAGAGGGTCTCGCCTTCCTCATGGAGCCTGCGATGATGCCGCCCGCATTGCAGAACAAGATTGTCGAGTTCAGTCGGCCCCCCGTCGATCCAATGCACGAGATGATGACCGTCGCAGAACGACGGCGGCCGGTCACAGCCCGGGTAGACGCATCCGCCGTCGCGGAGCTCCAACGCGCGATGCTGCGCGGCAGAGACTGTGGGAGCCTCCCGGCTGAGATCGAAAATTTTGCTTTCGCCCCAGGTCAGCAGATGACTGACTCGTGCGTCGCACGCGATCCGGCGGATGGCGGCAGGAGTGATCGGCCATCCGCCGGTGAAACCAGCACGGACGGTGAGCCTGGTGGGAAACTCCGGCGGACGGACCGCCGCTGCCGCACGCGCGGGGACGGCAGAAGGGTCCGAGCCGGCTTCTGAGGCCGCCGAGGTTGCTGCCCGCACCGGCGGTAGCAACGCCGCGACCTCGACTACAGCGGTCAGCTGCGGTCGATGGCCATGCACCTGCGAAAGATCCGCCTGGCCCAGATAATGTCGGGCGATTTCGACCAGGGCGTCCGCCCGACGCTGATCCTTGGAGCGCGTATCGTCTGCCGCGGGCGCTCCTCCCATAGCCGCGTCCAAGGCCGCGGTGACAGTCTCCCCTCCTTCGGCGTCGAGCTGGCCCCGCAGGAACATCTTGCCCTCGAGCGAGGACGACACGGTCAACGCACACGCCCGATGAGCGCCGTTCCGATCTCCGCTCACGGCGTCAGGATCAGAGAGCGGATCGAACCGAGCCGCCATACCCCGCCGTGCGGGCAGATCAGCCAACCGCATACCAGCCACCCCTTCCGCCCCAAAGGAAGTCGAACTCACGTTCGAAGCATAGCCGAAGCGAAGAGCACGATCAACCCCGCGAAACGCGCGATGGGGCTGGCCCAGCACCGGCGGTAAGGTGCTGCGGTGTGCTTTTCCGGTTCATCGACTCGGCGCGGCCTGTTCGCGGGTGCGGCGCTGGTGCTTGCCGGATGCGCAGCTGGCGGCCGTACCAGCGGTGGCACCGGCAACGGCGGTGGTGACAGCGGCCGCGGCGCCGAGCCATCGGTGAGCACGCCGCCAACGGCCACCGCGGGAGTTGTCCCGCCGCCGGCGGGTGCCGCCGCGGCAACCTCCTCCACGCCGTCCGCCGGAGGCGGCCCGGCGACCGAACTGGTACGCGCGAGCTCAGGCCGTCCGGAGGTGGCGCTGACGTTCCACACCAACGGCGACATCGCTCTGGTCGACGGGCTCCTCGCCGCTGTGGCCCAGGCCCAAGTGCCGATCACCTGCATGTTCGTGTGCAACTGGCTGGAGCGGTACCCGGACTACGCCCGCCGCGTCCGGGACGCCGGACACGAAATCGGAAACCACACGTACACCCATCTCGCCGATCTTGACCGACAGAGCGCTTCCGTGGTGCGCTCGGAGGTGGAGCGCTCGCAGGAGATCATGGAGCGAGTGACCGGCGGGCCGGGGGACTACTTCCGGCCCTCAGCGATGCACCATGCCACCCCGACGGTGCTCGCCGAGGCTGGCCGGGCCGGTTACGCGCACTGCCTGTCCTACGATGTGGATCCGCTCGACTACACCGACCCCGGCGCCGACGCGGTGGTCACGCGCACACTTGCGGCGGTGCGGCCCGGCTCGGTGGTGAGCCTGCACTTCGGGCATGCGGGCACGATCCCCGCCCTGCCTCGAATCATCACCGGTCTTGGGCAGAAGGGGCTACGCCCGGTGACAGTACACGATCTTTTCGCCTGACCTCGGCCAGGCAGTCTCATAGCGCCGCGATGGATAGTGTCGGGCGATGCGAGGGCTCGCGGTTGCCGACGAGGTCCGGGTGGCGCTGGACGCGGGGCGGCCGGTGGTCGCGCTGGAGTCGACACTGATCGCCCACGGCCTGCCGCGTCCCCGTAACCGGGAGGTCGCGGCCGAGCTGGAAACGCTGCTGCGCGACCGCGGAGTGACGCCGGCCACCATCGCCGTGATCGACGGGACACCCACCGTTGGCCTGTGCCCGGATGCGCTCAGCGCAATCGCGGAGGCCTCGGATGTGGCGAAGCTGTCCGTCCGGGACCTGCCCGTCGCCTCCGCGTTGCACCGCACCGGCGCGACCACGGTCGCCGCCACGTCGCTGCTCGCCGCCCGCGCCGGCATCCGCGTGTTCGCCACCGGCGGGCTCGGCGGGGCGCACCGTGGCTGGGCCGACAGCGCGGACGAATCCGCGGACCTGGTCACGCTGGCCCGTACCCCGATCACCGTGATCTGCGCGGGGGTGAAGTCGATCCTGGACGTCGGCGCGACGCTCGAACGGCTGGAAACCCTCGGCGTGACCCTGCTCGGGTGGCGAACGAACAGCTTCCCCGGTTTTTACCTGTCCCGGACGGAGTTCGCTGTCGACTGGCGGGTGGAGGACGCGCGGCAGGTCGCCGCCGTCATGGCCGATGCCGACACGCTCGGCCTGCGCTCTGCCGTGGTCGTCGCCAATCCTGTGCCCGAGGCCGAGCAGCTCGACCATGACCTGCATGACCGGGTCCTCGCTGAGGCGCTGGCCGGGGTGTCCCGGCGGGGCCTGCGTGGGAAGGCCGTCACCCCGTTCCTGCTGGAGACGTTCCACCGCGAAACGGCCGGCGCCAGCCTGGAGACGAACATCGCCGTCGTCCGCAACAACGTGACCGTCGCCGCCGGCATCGCCACCGCCTGGGCCGCCGAAGCTGGAGCTCCGGGTGTCAGTGGAGCTCCGGGTGCCAATGGAGCCGCGGGCTGATGGGGCAGGGCCGCGAGCTGGATGAGGCCGTGGGCTGATGAGGCCGTGGGCTGATGGGGCTGAGAGCTGGATGGGGCTGAGAGCTGGATGGGGCTGAGAGCTGGATGGGGCTGAGAGCTGGATGGGGCTGAGAGTCCGTCGTCACCCAGGCGGCCGCCCTGCGCTGGGGCAGCCCCCGTGTGGGTTTTCCGGCGGGCACGCCGCCGGGTACAGCATGCCGCCTGCTCGAAAACCTTGATAACCCGTCACGCTGGCGCGCCCGCCGTATCGCTTCCGTCTCAGGCGGCCTTCCTGCGAACATCCTTGCTTGGGACCGGAGGCGGGGATGCTGGTGGACAGAGCCTGGAGAATCGTCGCGTGGTCGGCCCGGCCACGGCTCAAGTGGGCCGCCCTCCTGCTGTGGATCATTATTACGGTCGTCGTCAGCCCACTCGCGTCCAGACTGGCCGACGCGCAGAAGAACGACGCCGCGGCCTTCCTGCCCGCCGGAGCCGAATCCACCCGCGTGCTCACGGCCCAGCGGCTTCTGCCGGGCGGGGACGCCGTACCAGCGATCGTCGTCTTCGCCCGTGATCCTGAACTGACCTCCGCCGACCGGGCAACGGTGGAGGCGCTCGGTCACGAGCTCCAAAGGTTCTCCGTAATCCCGATCGGTGGGCCTATCCCGTCCCCCAGGGGCAATGCGCTGCTGCTGAGCATCAGCCTCGCGCAGCGGTCAGACATTGTGGATTTCACCCATGACGTCAAGGAGATCCGCCGGATCGTACGCACTGCCGCGCCGCCTGGGCTCCAGACAGGGCTGGCCGGACCAGCCGGTCTGTTGACGGACTCCTACGACGTGTTCAGCGGTGTCGATACCACCCTGCTGTTCGTCACCGGTGGGGTTGTCGCGGTCATTCTCCTCATCGTCTACCGCAGCCCTTTCCTGTGGCTGGCACCGCTGCTGTCGGTCGCCATCGCCGACCAGGTGGCCACCGCCCTGACCTATCTCGCGGCCAGGTACGGCGAGCTGACCGTCAACGGGCAGAGCGCCGGAATATTACGGGTGCTTGTATTCGGCGCCGGCACCGACTACGCGCTTCTGCTCATTGCCCGATACCGAGAGGAACTGACCAGGCACGAAAGTGCGCACGAGGCAATGGGGGTCGCTATCCGCCGGGCCGGGCCGGCAGTCGTCGCCTCCGCCGCGACCGTCATCGTGGGCCTGCTGTGCCTGTTACTGGGCGACCTCAACTCCGACCGAGGTCTCGGCCCGGTGGGAGCCATCGGTATAGCCGCGGCGCTGGTGACGATAATGACGCTTCTCCCGGCCGTGCTTGTCGCGTGCGGCCGGCGGTTGTTCTGGCCGTTCATCCCCGGGTACGGCACGGGAGCGGTCGAGGAGCCCGGTTTCTGGTCACGGGCCGGCGCTCGAATCGCCGCGCGGCCTCGCCGGGTCTGGATCGCGGCCACGCTGGTACTGACCGGGCTGGCGTTCGCGACCGTACATCTGAACACGAACCTACGTGGGGATCAGGGATTCACCGGACCGGTGGACTCCGTGGTAGGTCAGGAACTCGCCCAGCGCAGTTTCCCGGCTGGCGCGACCGCGCCGGCATACATCATTGCCAACGCCTCGGCCGCGGCCGACGTCCTTGCCACCATTCGCGGAAATCCCGCGGTCACCGCTGCCGAAGAAAACGGGCGCGGAGCGAACCTGGTCCAGTTCATTGCTATTCTCTCGCCGCCGCCCGACACGAAGGCCTCCTTCGACGCGGTTAAACAGCTCCGGGATGCCGTCCACGCGATACCCGGTGCGGACGGGCTGGTCGGCGGAACCACCGCCGTGAATCTGGACGTACGCACCGCCTCCGTGCGCGATCAGCGGGTCGTCATCCCAGTGGTCCTGAGTGTCCTGGCCGTGATTCTCGGGCTGCTGCTGAGGGCCGTGGTCACCCCGTTACTGCTGATTGCGACCGTGGTGCTGTCGTTCCTGGCCGCGCTCGGCGCCAGCGCGCTCGCGTACGACTGGCTGTTCGGCTTTGCCGGTGCCGATCCCTCCCTGCCACTGCTGGGATTCATCTTCCTGGTAGCGTTGGGAATCGATTACAACATCTTCCTGATGATCAGAGTTCGGGAAGAAGCTGAGAGAATCGGCCCCGAGCCGGGAGTGCGCCACGGGCTTGCCGTCACCGGCGGCGTCATCACCTCGGCGGGAGTCGTGCTGGCGGCCACCTTCTCGGTACTGTTCATCCTGCCGCTGGTGCAGCTTGCCGAGGTGGGCTTTCTGGTGGCGTTCGGCGTGCTGCTCGACACCCTGGTGGTGCGCTCGATCCTCGTCCCCGCGCTGGCGCTCGACATCGGCCCGAAGATCTGGTGGCCGAGTCGCCTGGCGACGCTACCGCCGGACCGGCCCGGAACAGCCGGCGCCGGCTCTGCCACCGACCATCAACAACGTCGAGGTCCTGGTCGGGCTTTGGGGCACACAGAGCACGCCGTGACCACGCCCCGGGATGCGGCATCCGCCATCACGGACGTGCCGCGGTCGCGAAGGGACTCTGCTGCCAATATCCGCGAAAGCCCCTAACCGAAAGTCGGAAACTCCGGCCCGAATACCTGCCGCCACAGGTTGACAGCATCCTCGTGCCGGCCCGCCTGTTCCGCTTCAACAGCGTCATCAGCATGGGCACGGGCGAAACGCACCGACTCCGCAAGGGCGTCGCAGTCGCCCGGCTGCAGGTACGTCGACAGGTCACCTCCGACCTCCGCCGGGTCGTAGGCGGTGAATCCCTTGGTTTCGATGTGCCTGAAGACCTCCGCCAGCGCCTGCCGGGTGTTGAGCCCACGGTTGATCAGAACCTTGCCCGCGAGCGCCTCGAGGTGGAACGAACGCAGATGGCTACCACAGACTCGATTCCACGCCTTGAGCAGCCGAACCGCCGAGGCGACCCGCGGGCCCGCGTCCGCCATCCAGCTCGCGTGCCGCTCAGGGCGGGTCGGCAGCCATCCGCCCACACAGTCCGGCATGACATAACCAGCCCGCGGATGGTCGAAGGCGGGCACGAGATGGACGTCCGGGGCTGAGTTGTAGACGATGCGCATGGCCTGGCCACGCGTGCCGATCGTCTGGATGCGGTCACCGCCGATCGCGTTACGGACACAGAGCAGCAGGTCGCGTGAGTCCCAGCGGAAGCGCTTCCACGCGCTGTTGGCGGCGCTGAACACGACGAAGATGTCAACCTCGTCCAGCGGGCGGATCATCGTGTCACGCCCCGCGGAACCGATGGTCGCCACACCGACGAGAGGCAACGCGCAGCGCGGCGGGAAGATCGCCCGCAGGGCCTGCTCAGCGTCATCCCGCCGGGCGTCGATGACCGCGCGGTCGTCGGCATTGAGGCGGACCAGGTCGTCGAGCTTGGCGAACGCACGAGCGGTGGTACCCACCAGCAGAGGGCCGGTCATGGCGCCCGTGATGGGACCGGTCTGTGGATTATGCGGATCGATACACGGATCATCCGGGAACAGTGGATTGTACGCCCCTGGCCCGGACTCGTCCGAACGGCGCCAATGCGGCGGAATAATCAGATGATCATACGTGACCTCGGACCCGCGCGGTCGCACTGGACCTGCCTCGTCCGGACTGTTCGTAAGTGCGACTTCACGATGAGTTTCCACGCTCACTCTGAGAACCTCCCAGGCGCCTTCGCGCCAACCGTACGGTCCCCCATCCATGACACGCGCCGATGACCAACCGACACGGACGCGCGAGCTGGGCGACTGGTCCACACCGTCCCATTCGCGACATCGCATCTATGGTGCCGCATCCTGCGGCGAGGTAAACATCGGGGCCAGTTTGATAACTCTAAGTTACGAAAACGATGAGAACAGGACCGTGCCGCCCGGACAGTGGTGACGCTACGGAGGTGGCGGCCGGAACCAGACCCGCCAACCATCCGCCAGCACTATGTCCGCGGGCACGAACGCGGTCGCCACAGCCAGCCGCTCACCCGTGCGGTCACCCACCCGCACCCGGCTCTCGACGACTACCTGACCGCGGAACTCCAGCCAACTGGCCAGCGCCCGCAGCGCCTCGGTGGCATACCCCCGACGCCGGTAGGGACGTCCGATGGACACCGACACCAGGGCACGCCGGTCAATGGCGTCCACCGCCAGCAGCCCGACAGCCGCTGAGTCGTCACCGCGCACCGTCCACGTCATCACACCGCGACCCGCACCGGCTCGGCGGCGCAGGTCCCGCCGTAGCGCGGCGGTCGGATCGCCCGCCGCGTCGACAGCGATCCCCTGCGCCCGGTGCAGACACGCACCCGCCAGCAGCGGTCCCAGCTCCTCGGCCACGAAGCCCGCGTTCCACACCGTCAGGGGAAGCGCGAGCAGCCTGGATGTCGTCAGGGCCGGCCCCTCACCCACGGCTGGCGGGCTCCGCAACGCCGAGCAGTCCCCGCTCTCTGAGCAGTACCTCCGTGCGGGCCATCCCCTCGTCAAGGCCAACGCGGGGCTGCCAGCCGGCAAGGCGTCTGATCTTTGCGATCGAGTAGGTACCCGTTCGGGTCAGCTCCGTCAACGCAAGGGGGCCAAGATCAACATAAGACCGAGGATGCAGGCGCGAGCTCACCCGCCCGGACAACCACCCACGCTCGATCAGCAGCCGGTCGACCGAGTCGAGCCTACGAACCAGCGCCGCGGGTACCGAGTGTGGCAGCGGCAGGCCCGCCATCCGCGCATACCGGCCGAAAAACTCGGCTGCCCCGATGCCCGTGCCACCGGTGGCATGCAGGATCTCACCTACCGTCGCCGGGGAGTCCGCTACCGCGGCGATCGCCGAAACAAGGTCGTCAACGTGGACCGGGCTCAGCACGCCCCGGCCAGAGTCCACCAGAACGAATCGGCCAGCCCGCAGCAGCAGCAACGGCCACAGGGTCCATCTGCCCGCCCGTGGTCCGTACGCGTCGCCGGCCCGCAGCACCGTCACCGCCAGACCGCGGGCGGCCGCGGCTATTGCTGTGTGCTCGGCCGCGGCCAGCGCGTCAGCCCGCGCCAGGCCTGTCATGGTGACGGGCACGGCCTCGTCAGCCTCGGCCGGGAAGGAGCCACCCAGCACGCTCACGCAGGAAATGTGGACAACGCGGCCGACACCAGCACGTTGGCATGCGTCCAGGACGCTGGCCGTGCCCGCTACTGTGATCCTGCGTAGTTCACCGTCCGTAAGCGGAACCGACCGGCTCGGCACGCCAGCGCGGACCGCGGTCAGTTCGCCGCCGCCGCCTGTCCCGACCGCTGCCGCATGCACGACAAGATCCGCTCCGACAAGGAGCTTCTCCCAGTCACCCGGATGGGTGACGTCGGCCACGACGATGCCGGGACCGCGACGGACGTCTACCGGCACGACGTCGTAGCCGCGTAGCCGGAACTCCCGCGCAACCGCGTCCCCGATGAATCCGCCAGCGCCGGTCACCACCGCACGAACCACGTCGCCCCCTCTCGCCCCTGGGGTCCACCCGGTGAAACACAGACCGCGGGGATCCACTTTCTCGGAAGATCGGTTCACGATCCACCGGGTTCCCTGGCCCGGACACACCCGGATCCATCAAGATCCACTAGATAGACCTAACGCACCGTCACGCCCAACGCGTCGACAGGTCGCTCCAGTCGCATGATATCGACCCTACGTGATCGGCACCCAAGAGTAACCGCTTTTGAGAACCGATGGCTGTGACCGTCCGAACGCAATTGCCGGCATCATGCGGCGTACGCCAGCGCCCGACAAGCAGCGAAATATACGTTAAAAGCGACTGGTAACAGGGGACGCAGCCGAGCGGGGCCGGGGTGCGTGCGCCCCGGCCCCGCTCGGCTGCGTCCTAGGGCGTCCCGAAATCCTGCGTCCAGTACATCCCGTAGCTGCCCCCCACGCCATAGCCGACGCCGATCTGCTTCAACGAGCAGTTAAGGATGTTCTCACGGTGCCCGGCGCTGTTCATCCAGCCGGTCATGACCTCAGCGGGAGTGCGCTGCCCAGCCGCGATGTTCTCGGCCGCGATCGAGAACTGGTACCCGGCGGCGGCCATACGCTGGAACGGCGTCCGGCCGTCCTGGCTTGTGTGACTGAAGTAATTGTGGGTGGCCATGTCATCGCTGTGCGCCTGGGCCGCGGCTGTCAGCCTGGAGTCAACGGTCAGCGGAGCACAGCCAGCTTTAGCTCGCTCGGTGTTCGTAAGCGTTACCACCTGGGATACCGGGTCTGCCGGCGCCGCCTCGGTGGCGGCGACCGGTATGGCCGGCGCGGCCGTGCGCGCGGGATCTGTCACCGTGGCCTGCGCGCCCGCCACGGACCGCGGCTGCGGGCTCGGCACGAACGACGGCGACGGGATGATCGCCGGTGCGGGCGACGCATGTGCGTCCGAGGTGCTTGCCGGTGCGGGCGTGTTAATGATCCGCATTCGGCTCGTCCGTACCCACGGGGTCCGCGATCCATTGAACACGGCCTCGTTCAAGGTGTATATGCCGTCAGGTACCGAACGGGTATCGAGACTGATCTCATATGGGGCAACCGGCGCCACCCGGACGATCGTGCCGGGCCCTCGCAGAACGTAGGCCACCCACGTCTGCGCGTCGGCTGGGACAGCGGTGCGAATCTGAACGGTCCCGCTGACCGTGCCGCGGTCGACAATCTGCCGCGATACAGATTGAGCCGCAAGCTCAACCGGTGATGTCGACGACATCAGGGCCGAGGAGGCAGTCGAATTGTCCGCGGCGGCGGGCCCTCCCCCGTGGACAAGCTGAGTCAGAAGCAGCCCGGTCGTGGCAAGAACAAGAACGAATACTGCCAGGACAGCACCGGACCAGCCCTGCCGGGAACGGCGATGTCTGCGATGTCGATCCATGGAACCTTCCGTATGGTCGGTCCCCCCCGCGTCGTGTCCCCTCCGCATCCCCTCCAGCAGGGACAAGGGTAGCGAGTACTAGGCATGGCGAGCCATCTGATATCGCTTTTGACCGAATAGTCATGAGCAGATCGGGCCAGCGTATCGCTGTGCCTGAGGAGCCCGAGGACGCGCCGTATCGGATAAGCGACCAGCGGCCCAGGCCAGCTACCCCCGGTAGCGCCGGAACGGGCCCGCCCGCGATACCGACGACGCTGGAACTCAACCGCCGCCTCGCCCCGCCTCGACCGGGAACATCGCGACCGGGAACATCGCGGCAGCGCCGGCAATCCAGCCGTGGTGCCCGCTCCCGCACGCCCAGGGGCAAACGTCCGCATCCGTCGGACAAACCGGGCCGCAAGCCGGGCCAGAGTGCCAAAGCCCTGGTAGAGGGCATCAGCACAGGCACGTATCCGGCCGTGACGCCGTTGGAGACAGGGCCCGCCAGACCTCGGCGCGGTAACATGACCGACTACGGCGCCAGCGGTCGCGGCCAGCACGATCCCGGACGTGGGCGCACTGTGCGACATGCCCGTGTGCGGGTCTGCCGCGAGCAGACCGGCAACGAACAGGATCGTGTCACCAGGCAGCCAGAAATCGATATCGATAAGGACGCCGCTGTCGACGAATACGAGCGTGAAGATGCCAGCATAGAGCGCCGCGCCGAACGGGCCATCCACACTCACGGGTCCCGCCCGCCCCGATGACCCGCTCATCATACTCATCGTGCGGCTTCCCGCCCATGATTGCCGAACAAATCAGTTCATTACCAACCGGACAGACATGCAACCCGACTGCTCACAGGAGCCAGACCCATGCCCATCGCCACCCCGGACGTCTACGCGCAGATGCTTGACCGGGCCAAGACCGAGGCGTTCGCCTACCCGGCGATCAACGTTACTTCGTCCGAGACCCTGAACGCCGCGCTGAAGGGCTTCGCCGATGCCGGCAGTGACGGCATCGTACAGGTTTCCACCGGTGGCGCCGATTTCCTCTCCGGCACCAGGGTGAAGAACATGGTCCTCGGCGCCCAGGCGCTCGCCGAGTTCGCCCATCATGTCGCAAAGGCCTACCCGATCAATATCGCCCTGCACACCGATCACTGCCCGGCGGACAAACTCGACACTTATCTGCGTCCGCTGCTCGCGATCTCCAAGGAACGGGTTCTCAGCGAAGGAAGGCCCCCCCTCTTCCAGTCACACATGTGGGACGGCTCGGCGGTCGAACTCGAGGAAAATCTCAAGATTGCCGACGCTCTCCTGATCGAATGCCACCAGGCTGAGATCGTCCTGGAAGTGGAGATCGGCGTCGTCGGCGGTGAGGAGGATGGGGTCGTCGGCGCGATCGACGAGAAGCTCTACACCACCCCAGCGGATATGTGGCGAACCGCCGAGGTTCTCGGCACCGGCGAACGGGGCCGCTACATGCTCGCCGCAACCTTCGGAAACGTACACGGTGTGTACAAACCGGGCAACGTGAAACTCCGTCCAAGCATCCTTCGGGACGGACAGCAGTATGTCGCGCGACAGCTCGGGCTGCCAGCCGATACCAAGCCGTTCGACCTGGTGTTTCACGGCGGTAGCGGCTCCGACCCGGCCGAAATCCGCGAAGCGCTGGACTACGGCGTTGTGAAGATGAATGTGGACACCGACACTCAGTACGCGTTCACTCGGCCGATCGTCGACCATATTTTCAAGAATTATGACGGAGTGCTGAAAGTTGACGGCGAGGTCGGTGTGAAGAAACAGTACGACCCCCGCAGCTACGGCAAGGCGGCCGAGACCGGCATGGCCGCCCGCGTCGTGCGGGCCTGCGAGGATCTGCGCTCCGCCGGGCGTTCGCTCACCGGCTGAGCCGGCCGGCTCACCGGCCGAAGGAGGCGCGAGCATCGCTTTTCGCGCCTCCTTCGGCCACCACCGGATCCTCGTACCCAACCACACCGGTCCATGCCGCCCTGTCCTTCCCCGTCGTAGAACCTGTTTTGAATCACAGCTGTCGACGCTGTCGACCGCCCGGACAGAAGATTCAAAACAGGTTCCCCCAGAATGCATCGGACGATGTCGTGTGAACGCCCGCTATGAGTGCTGGGAACCCGAATTCGATGCGGCGCCGCGGGCTACGCAAACAACCTGTCCGGGTGCACGCGGTATTACTCGGGCCAGCTGCGGCACGGTGGCCACCCCGCCGCTGCCCGTGGTTTCCGCCGCTGGAAAGTGATGAGCGCGCGCTGGCGTGCGTTAGCAGCCGATCTCGAGATACGGCAAGAGCACCCAGCCCGATGTGCGCATAGTCACGAAGCGCATTCACGGCTTGTTCAGCCACCAGCGATGCTGGTTATGGTCTGCGCCGTGCCCGTCGATACGGCGGGGACACGTCGGGCGGCACGCCGAATCCTGCCCGCGCCCGACGAAAACCAAACTTGCGGCAGGAACGGGGGACCCACTTCCGGGCGTCGATACCAGGCGTCCTCGGGGTGAAGCCGTGAAAACGGCCGGGCAGTCCCAGCCCGAACCCGACAGCTCACCTCGCAGGCGTGGGGAAGGGCATTACCAATATGTCCCGTACAAGTTCTCGCGGCCGACATCGCGGAATTCGCCGGGCCCGGGTCCGTACCCGAGCCATGGTGCTGACCCCGGCCCTGCTCGCGGCGATCAGTGGTGGCATCGCGATGTCACAGCCGGCCAGCGCCGCCACCACGTGGGAGGGGCTTCGCCAGTGCGAGTCCGGCGGTGACTACACGGCCAACACCGGCAACGGCTATTACGGCGCATACCAGTTCTCGCTGAGCACCTGGCAGAGCCTGGGCTACACCGGACTGCCCAGCAGCGCCTCCCCGAGCACCCAGGACGAGGCCGCGCTCAAGCTCGCCACCCAATCCGGCTTCGGCCAGTGGCCCGTCTGTGGCCGGGGCATGAGCGCCGGCCAACTCGGGGCTGGCGCCAGCTCGTCGGGCAGCGGCTCGTCGGGCACCGGCTCGTCAGGCACCGGCTCGTCAGGCACCAGCTCGTCAGGCACCAGCTCGTCATCAAACAGCACCGGCACCGGCTTGTCGGGCACCAGCTCGTCAGGCGCCAGCTCGTCGAGTCCAAGCAGCGCCAGCGCCAGCCCAGACAGCACCGGTTCGTCGGACAGCAGCTCGTGGCAGGCACGCTCATACGGCAGAAGCGGTTCCTCGCGTTGGGCATGGCGCGCGGCGAACGCGGCCACCCCGTCGACCGCTGTCGCTGCCGCTGCCACGCCCTTGACGACCGATCTGGTCGACCAGGTGCGACCGGACGTGCGGTCGTGGCAGCAGCAGATGAATGGTCTTGGTTACAACATCCAGATTGATGGTCAGTACGGACCGGAGTCGGCTGGTGCGGCGAGCCATCTCCAGGCTGACAAGGGCCTGACGGTGGACGGAATCTGCGGACCGCAAACCTGGACGGCCACCTTCAGCTGAGCCTGAACCGAACAGCTACCGCCTGACGGCTACGAAACTGATATAGACCCCGCGCACGACGAGTCGGGCCGGCCACACCAAGGTGACAACAAACACAACAGATAAACACTATAACGACCGGCCCGATTACTCGTCGTTACAAAAACCCAACACAAGCAACCCTCCAGCGGAGCTTTCCCAATCGCCAGGTACAGTTCTCAGTTTGGCCCACATAGTTCATTCGGGGGATGTAGGCCAGATCCATGTAGTTCATCCGACACCCCGATTTGCTTCGAAAGAGCCAGGCTCGCTAGAGTCCTCCCCACTCGCCAGATCGGCGAGGCCGCGCGAACGGACGCCGAATCCCGTCCCCGTCCGCCGCGGCAGGACCTACCGCGAAGCCGCTAGGACGGGATCGGGGGAACCACATCCGGATACCGGAGACGCCGGTGTCCTTGGGGTGAAGCCGGCGACGCGCATGGGCGTCACCGGCCGGGCATGTTCCCAGCCCGAACCCGACAGCTCACCTCGTAGGCGACGGGAAGGACCGACCCACATGCCGTCTGTTGGCAGGCACCGCGCCCCGCAACAGTCGTCCACCGCCGTCAAGGTCCTGCGCACCACCGGTGCTGTCACAGCACTCGTGGGCAGTGGTCTCGCCGTCGCGGCCAGCCCAGCGAGCGCCGCGACCGCCGACGACTTCGCCAAACTCCGCCAGTGCGAGTCCGGTAACAACTATCACATCAATACCGGTAACGGTTTCTACGGCGCCTACCAGTTCGACGCCGGGACCTGGCATGGCCTTGGTTATTCCGGTCTTCCCAGCGACGCGCCACCGGCACTGCAGGACGATGCCGCCCACAAGCTCTACAACGCTCGCGGCTGGTCCCCCTGGCCGTCCTGCTCAGTCAAGATGGGCCTGACCAACAACGGCCCAGCACCGCAGACAGCGGCAGCCGTGCCCAGCACCGAGGTGGTCCAGCAGGCGGTTGCCCCAGCGCAGCCTCCGATGACCTTGGAACGCGCGAAGGCTCAACTGGCATCGTCAAACTTCGCCGGCACAACCCTTTCCACCGCGCTGGCCGGTGAAGTTCGCGCTGACGCTTACGTCTGGCAGAGCACGATGCGTGAGAAGAAGTTCATTCTGCAGGTGGACGGCCGCTTCGGCGGGGAATCCCAGGGTCTCGCGTCGCTGTACAGCTATCTGACCCGGGTCGACGACGGACAGACCGGTGTGGTCGGTAAGAACCTCTGGGACATCACCGTCACCAGCCCGTCGGCGCTGTGAGCGCGGGCACGCGTAAAAAGCTCCGGCAGTAGGGTGTCCGGTCAGACAGCGGCGTCCGGATGGATGGATCGCGAGGGCTGCGGAGGAGTGCGACGGAGGTGTTGGGCGGCGCGAGCCGGACAGTCCTGTTGCCGGGCGCTCTGAACCACGGTTTCCCGGCTGTCCGAAGACGATGTCGGCTTCGGACAGCCGGGAAACCGTGGTTCAGAGCGCCCGGCAACAGGA
>NZ_CAKJTL010000030.1 GCF_917627385.1 Protofrankia sp. CiT1 | reverse complement strand
CACCAGGTCCGCCGCGTGAAAGCTCCCCACGCGATGCGGCATGAGCGCGATCCGGCAGGATGGGCCTCATGATGACATCCCCCGAACGGCCGGATCTCCTTGGCGGTCCGCCTCCGACAAGGCTCGCTCTCGATCCGGCCGCCGCCAGGGCCCTCAGCGCCGGCGATGCCCCGGAGGCTGTCGCGGGCCGCTTCCCGGACTCAAGCCTTGCCTGGGCGATGTTGGCCGAGCGCTCCCTGGACGCGGGCGCGGCTGTCACGGGCTACGCCTACGCGCGGACCGGCTACCACCGCGGTCTGGACCAGCTGCGCCGTGCCGGTTGGCGCGGGCATGGGCCGATCCCGTGGTCCCATGAGCCCAACCAGGGCTTCCTGCGCGCGCTCGCGGCGCTGAGCCGTGCCGCCGCCGCCATCGGTGAAACCGAGGAGGCCGCCCGCTGCCGGGAGTTCCTCGCCGACAGCGATTCCGAGGCATCCGGCGCGCTGGGCTTCACAAGCGACTGAGCCGCTTGTGGATACCGGTCGCCTTGTACCCGGTTATAGCGGACTGTCCGGCTCGCGGCGTCCGGGTGGGGCATCCCGTCGTTGTCGTCGGTCGACGCCCAGCACCTCCGACGTCTCCCTCCGCCGCCTCGCGATGCACGCACCCCAGCCCCGCTCCTTGATCCACGCCCCTATTGCCGGGCGCTCTTAACCGACCTGTGCGGCGGCGTGCAGCGCGCACGTGATCGCGTTGATGTCGGCATCGGTCGAGATGAACGGCGGCATGGTGTAAAGGAGATCCCGGAACGGCCGCAGCCAGACGCCGTTGCGCGACGCGGCCCTGGTCGCGGCCGGCACGTCCACCGGATGATCAAGTTGGACAACCCCGATCGCGCCCAGGACCCGCACATCGGCGACTCCGGGAAACGCGGCCACGGACGACAGCCCGCTCGCCAGCCGGGCCTCGATACGGGCGACCGAAGCCGCCCACCCCCCCTCCGTGAGCAGGTCCAGTGACGCGTTGGCTACCGCACAGGCGAGCGGGTTCCCCATGAAGGTCGGGCCGTGAGCCAGCACCGGCATCTCGCCCCGCGAAATCCCCCGGGCGACCTCCTCGGAGCACAAGGTGGCGGCCAGCGAGAGATAGCCGCCGGTCAGAGCCTTCCCCACACACATGATGTCGGGGCTGACACCGGCGTGTTCAACCGCGAACAGCCTCCCAGTACGCCCGAAGCCGGTGGCGATCTCATCAAGGATCAGCAACACGTTGTGGTCGCACGCCAGCTCCCGCAGTGCCCGGACGTAGCCGGGGCTGTGGAAGGTCATCCCACCGGCACCCTGGACCACGGGTTCCACGATGATCGCCGCGATCTGGTCAGCGTTGCGGGCCAGCAGGTCCGCGAAGTCCGCCAGATACCTCGGGTCGGTCGGGACATCGAAGCCGACGGGTGGCTGGTCCGCGAAGACCTGGGCCGGCAGCACCCGCCTCCAGAGCTGATGCATGCCGCCGACCGGGTCGCACACGGACATCGGATGGAATGTGTCGCCGTGATAGCCCCCGCGCCAGGTCATCAGCCGAACCTTCTCCGGACGCCCCGTCGACCGCCAGTACTGGATCGCCATCTTGGCGGCGACCTCGACGGACACGGAGCCGGAGTCCGTGAGGAACACGTGGCGCAGCGGCTCAGGCGTCATCTCCACCAGCCGGGCGGCCAGCCTGATCGCCGGCTCGTGGGTCAGGCCGCCGAACATCACGTGGCTCATCTTTGCCGCCTGGGCATGCAGGGCGGCGTCCAGAGCGGGGTGCGCATAGCCGTGGATGGCGGCCCACCAGGAGGACATTCCGTCGATCAGCTCAGACCTGCCTTCGACTGGCCTCGCCAGGCGCAGGCGTGTCCCGGAGGCGGATTCGACGAGGAACGTCTCATGTGTGGAGGGCATCGGCCCATAGGGATGCCAGACGTGCGCCTGGTCGAGCGCAAGCAGGCGATCCGCCGACAGGGCTGTCCGGCTGCCCAGGCCCACCTGGCCGGGCAGGCCGGTGGGGCTACTCGATGACACATCACCCTCCAGGGTCGGGACACGCGGCGCAGGGCCGGAGATTCTTTGACGGCTCGTGTCTGTGTGGTGCTCAGTCGTAGCGGCCGACACGTCCGCGGACGCGGATGCTGCCGGCATGACGGGCCCTGCCGGCATGCCGGATGCTGCCGACATGGCAGCCTGCCGCGGCGACGGCCCGGCTTCTGCCGGGGGCGCCGGACCGGATCGTTATGGGGATCATGGGGTGGTCCTCGGGCATGCGCAGGCGCTACCAGCATGTGACCGACCCGATGTTGCATGAGGCTGCGGACATGGTCAGCTGGCTGCGGTGGGACGCACCCTGGCGCGGGCGAGCAGCCCTTGCCGGGCGCATGAGACCAGAAACAAGACCACACGATCAGGGATCGGTTCTCATAATCGGAAGGCCTGCGGCCCCTGCCCTGACAGAGCTGCATGATCGCTGCGGAGGATGAGGGATTCGAACCCTCGAGGGGTTGCCCCCAACACGCTTTCCAAGCGTGCGCCCTAGGCCACTAGGCGAATCCTCCGCTGACGAGCTTATCGGATCCCAGCGGCATCAACGCCGCCGGGCATCAAGATCCATTACGCTCAGCCAAACGATGACTCGCGGATCACCGATGCGCCGCTGAAGATCCATCCAGCAGGCCTTAGACTCCCTTGCAGACCCCTCGCGCGGCGTCACCCTCGTGAACTCCCCCAGGGCCGGAAGGCAGCAAGGGTAAGCAGGCTCTGGCGGGTGTGCGAGGGGTCGTCCTCTTCGCGGGGCCATGAGCCCGACGAGAGCCCTGATCCCTGGCAACGCCCGGGATGCCGACGGAGCGAGCGACGGAGTAGGCCGGTGATCGTGTGAGCGGCGCGCTGTACAACCGGTACCGCCCAGCGACCTTTGCCCAGGTCGTCGGCCAAGAGCACGTCACCGGCGCGCTCATGCAGGCGCTACGGACCGGCCGCCTCCACCACGCCTACCTGTTCAGCGGCCCGCGTGGATGTGGCAAGACGTCATCCGCACGCATCCTCGCCGCATCCCTGAACTGCGTGAACGGACCGACGCCCGAACCGTGCGGAGTGTGCGAGCAGTGCGTGTCGATCCGTCGCGGTATGTCCATGGACGTCACCGAGATCGACGCCGCCTCCCACGGGCTGGTGGATGATGCCCGCGATCTGCGGGAACGTGCTTTCTTCGCGCCAGCCTCGGCGCGGTTCAAGGTGTATGTCGTCGACGAGGCCCACATGGTCACAGCGGCGGCTTTCAACGCCCTGCTCAAAGTCGTCGAAGAACCACCCTCTTACCTGAAGTTCGTGTTCGCGACCACCGAGCCCGACAAGGTCATCGCCACCATCCGCTCCCGCACCCATCACTACGCGTTCCGACTCGTGCCGCCCGGGGCACTGCGCGACCACCTCACGTCGGTCTGCGCTTCGGAGGGGGTCGACGTCGACCCGGCGGTGCTGCCGCTGGTGGTGCGAGCCGGCGCTGGCTCCGTGCGTGACTCGCTGTCCGTGCTCGACCAGCTGCTCGCCGGTGCCGGGCCGGATGGCCTTTCCTACGATCGGGCGGTCGCGTTACTCGGGATGACCGATGGCGTCCTGCTGGACGAAGCGGTCGACGCCCTTGCCGCGCGGGACGGCGCCACCGCGTTCACCGTTGTCGACAAGGTCGTCTCCTCCGGGCACGACCCCCGCCGTTTCGCCATAGATCTGTTGGAACGGCTACGAGATTTGATCATCCTTGCGGCGGTGCCGGACGCTCCCGCCAAGGGGCTGCTGGAGAACTACTCGGCCGACCAGCTTGAGCGGATGGGCAGCCAGTGCGGCCGGATGGGCCCGGCCGAGCTTTCCCGGGCCGCGGATGTCGTGCATGCCGGTCTCAAGGAGATGCGCGGGACGACCAGCCCGCGGCTGCTGCTCGAACTGGTCATGGCACGGACGCTGCTACCCGCTGCCGGGTCCGACCCATCGGCCCTGCTGGTCCGCCTCGAGCGGTTGGAACGGCAAGCGGACGCGGGCGGCGGCGCCGGTCCGGCGCATGCCACGGCAGCGACCGGCAGCCCGGGACCATCGCGGCCGGCCGCGCACATGCAGACAGCATCCACTCCGGTTCCGGCCGCCGCCGGAAAGCCCGTTCCCACGGTTGCCCCGGGCCCGGCAGAACCGCCCTCCCCCGCTCGATCTTCCGGGGGTCCCGCGGCCGGAGCACGCCCATCACTCACATCCGGCGCCACCGCGGTGACACCATCCACCACTGGGACCGAGGTGGGACGGCTGCACGCGGCGTGGGATGACGTGCTACGTGCGGCCAGGTCGCGCAAGCCCGCCACCCATGCCCTGCTTCAGGAGTACGCCTCCGTCACCGATGTTCGTGGTGACGAGGTCATCCTCGCGTTCACGGTCGCGACGATCGCCCGGATGTTCGGCCAGGGCAGCAACATCGAGGTCCTACGCGCCGCGTTGACCGAAATTCTGGGCGGGACCTGGCGGATCACCATCGCGACAGCCGGCGGGTCGACGGGTGGCGCTGCCGGTGCACCGCCCGGATCCGGTGGATCACATGGCTTTGGTGCCGCCGGGGGCTTCGTCCAGGGCGGCAGGCCGCCAGGCCGCCCGAGCGAGAATCATGGGCTGGTGCCAGCCGGCTTCGGTGCGCCATGGGCTTCGACCGGGCCAGTGCACGCTGTGGCCGTCATGCCCCCGCCACCGGCAGCACCCCCGCTGACGGCAGCACCTCCACCGACGCGGCCGGGGCCACCGGCGGCCGCGCGGCACGCGGCCGGGCTCGCGGGCGCGTCCGCGCCTTCGGCGCAGGCTCCGCCGGCCGGGCCGATCCGTCATGCGGCGACGACCGCCGACCGGTCGGGTTCACCCGCCGTGGGCAACGGTCATGCCAGCGCCCAGGCAGGCGTGGATGTGACAGGACGCGCGCCCATGTACCCGCCATCGTCAGCAACGCCGGCGGCGCCAACAACGTCAGCTGCGGCGCCAACAGCACCGGTGACACCAACAACACCGATGACGCCAACAGCACCGGTGACGGCAACGGCCAGCCACGGCGACATCGACGATGAAGCCTCCCCTGACGACGATGACGCGCCAGCCCACCCAGAGGCGTCGCTGTCGGGGGAGGCCGCCGCGATGGCATTGCTGCGGTCCGATCTCGGCGCCACTGTCATCGAGCAACCCGCCGACTGAGCGCGCCAGGAGACCAGCCGGATATCCGCGGGCACACCCAACCAGCTGGACCGCGAATCGCGGCCTTCCCCGCAAGGTGTATCGGAACCCGGACGTAGGCTCAGGGACATGTCGAACCCGCAGACACCTGGGCCGGACTTCGGCCAGTTCCTCATGCAGGCCCAGCGGATGCAGGCCGAGTTGATGAACGCCCAGCAGGAGCTCGCCGGCACCAGGGTGGAGGGCACCGCCGGCGGAGGCCTGGTGAAAGCCACTGTGACTGGCGGCGGCGAGCTGGTCGATCTCACCATCAGCCCCGCCGCGGTCGATCCGGCCGACACCGAGACCTTGGCGGACCTCGTCCTCGCGGCCGTCCGGGACGCCGCCGGCAATGCGCGCGGGCTTGCCTCGGATCGCATGGGCCAGGTCACCGGCGGGCTCGGCGACGCCCTCGGCGGGCTCGGTATTCCCGGCGGACCGCCAGGTCCGGCGGGCCGGTCAGGTCTAGCAGGCGGATCCGGGCCGGGTTCTGACACCTCGGGCCTGGGGTGACAGCCATGTCGATGGACGGCTGGGCCGTATCTGGTAACCGCATCGGGGCAGGTCAGTAACGATGTACGAGGGGATCGTCCAGGATCTGATCGACGAGCTCGGTAGGCTGCCGGGTATCGGCCCGAAAAGCGCGCAGCGGATCGCTTTCCATCTTCTTTCCGCGGACCCCGCTGATGTGCGGCGCCTCGCGGCCACGTTGAACGAGATCAAAGACAAGGTACGGTTCTGCCGGCTCTGCTTCAACGTCGCGCAGGCGGAACTGTGCCGGATCTGCTCGGACCAGCGGCGTGATCCAGAACAGATCTGCGTCGTCGAGGAATCGAAGGACGTCATCGCCATCGAGCGGACGCGGGAGTTCCGAGGGCGTTATCACGTTCTTGGCGGCGCAATCAATCCGATCGGCGGAATAGGCCCTGACGATCTGCATATCCGGGAGCTGATCGCTCGGCTGGCCGATGGAACGGTGACCGAGCTGATTCTCGCGACAGATCCGAACACCGAAGGTGAAGTCACCGCGTCCTATCTGGCTCGGCAGATCGCTCCGATGGGCGTGAAGGTCACCCGCCTGGCCAGTGGCCTACCGATGGGCGGCGACCTGGAATGGGCGGACGAGGTGACTCTCGGCCGCGCCTTCGAAGGCCGTCGCGTCGTCGCCTGACCGGGCGCTCCCCGGTCAGGCGCTGTTGGGATAGACAGTGTTACCCCGCATCGCGCGTGGCGGCGTGCGAACGCCTCTCGGCTACTGTGGGCAACTCCTGTCGAGTTCAGCAGGACGGCGCGGCCGCACCCCTCCCGCGCCGCCTTTGGCCGCGAGGAAAGAGACATACAGCCTGTTCAGGTGACGTTCGCGGCCCGGTCGTCCGCGCGCGGATGAACTCCTACGACCCTCAGGAGCGCACAACAAATGATCATTAGTGCACATGTAGGTGCGGGAGCGCTGCTCGGGACGGCAGTACGCCGGCCGCTGCCCGCGTTTGCGGTGGGCTTCGCCTCCCATCTGGCAATGGACATGCTGCCGCACTGGGGTACCGGCCCAGGGCTGAGCTGGATCCCGGTCGCCCGGCGCGACGGCGTGGCAGGGCTGATCGCAATGGGCCTTCTGACCGCGGCCGCGCCACCCGGCCGGCGGCTCGCGGTGCTTGCCGGTATGAGTGGGGCATGCCTTCCCGACACCGACAAAATCGGCATCTACTTCGCCGGACGCAGTCCATGGCCGGGCCGCTTCGACCGCTTCCACGGACGCATCCAGCGGGAGTCCGCCGATCTGTTGCCCCGGGATGTACTCGTCGCCGCCACGCTCAGCGCAACTGCGGCCGGGCTGCTACACCTGCTGGGCCGGGGCAGGAGTTGAGCGGCCTCCGGGCGGCGGCCAGCCCAAGAGCCAGGGGCCCGGCGAATCGTCGCGAAGCGGCTATTCGGGGAAAGGCCGTAGTGTTGGCTGGTGTCGAAGTGCTGAAAACAGAGGAATCCGGCGATGGGTCGATACGGGGAACAACTCTGGTCCCCGAACCCGGCCGCGCCGTTGCGCGGACGCCGCACAGGGGTGTATCGCCCGTACTATCCTGATCCGCTGGCCGGGTCTCCGCCGGTCCTTCACAAGGATCTCATCGCGCGCGCGACAGCGATCGAGGTGGGCATCCGATCACTGACCAGCACGGTCGTGGTGAGCCTGGACCAGCTGGCAGATTTTCTGCTGCGCGCCGAGGCAGTCGCGTCGTCCCGGATCGCGGGAATCCAGGTCGCTCCCCAGCAGGTCGCCTTGGCGGAGTTCGCCGCTGGAGCCGGCTCCGACAATGTCGTCGAGGGTTTCAGCGTGAACGCCCGCCGGGTCGCCCGCAACATCGCCGCGCTCCGGCGCGCGGTCACCGATCTTCCCGGCGCTGAGGCCATCACCGTGGACGGTATTGTCAGCTTGCAGCGCACCCTGCTGCCAGGCCACCGGCACACCGGCCCGCGATCCGTCCAGACCTGGCTCGGCGGGAGCGAATGGAACCCCCTCGACGCGGCCTTCATACCTACGCCACCGTCCGATGTGGTCAGGCTGATGACCGATCTTGTCGCCTATGCTTCAGGCGACGCTCACCCACCGCTGATCCAGGCTGGGCTCGTCCACGCCCAGTTCGAGACCATCCAGCCATTCGACAACGGCAACGGGCGGGTGGCACGGACGCTGATCCATGCCGTGCTCGCCCGCCGAGGATTGGTCACACCCGCCGTGCTGCCGATCAGCCTCGCCTTTGTGAGCCGCTCCGACAGGTATGTGACGGCGCTGGCCGCCTACTGCCATGATGGCCCGCCTGGTGGTCGAGCCGCCCACGCGGCGCTGAACCAGTGGCTGACCTTCTTTCTCGACTCCCTGGTCGTGGCGATCGAGGAGGCCCGTACGTTCGCCGAGGAGATCGCCGAACTACGCCGGTCCTGGGATGCCAGACTGACAGCTTTCCGCGAGCGAACAGTCGTGGTCCGCAACCGGCCGCGAGAACCCGCGACAGTCGATCGGTTACTCACCGTACTATCCACCTCCCCTGTGATCACAGCAACCAGCGCGGCGCGCATCCTGGACGTGTCCGTGCAGGCCGCGTGGGCCGCAGCCGAGGAGCTTGTCGGCGCGGGCATCCTGCGCCGCCGGCAGATCGGACGTGGCGCCACCGGGTACCTCAACCGGGAAATATCAGACTTGCTGACTTCCGCCGAACGCCGACTGCTGGCGGTCAAACAAGGCTGACCAGCGCCTCCCTGGGAGCGCCACGCCCGACGACCGCTACGTACCGCGCCACGCCCGCGCTGTTCAGCCGGCCGGGAGCAGGACCGCGGCGCCGTTCACCCGGTCCGAGGCCAAGTCGATCAACGCCTGGTCCGCTCGGTCGAGCGGATACAGCTGGACCGTGACCGCGAGCCGATGCCGCCGCGCGATCCCGAGAAACTCGCGCCCGTCCGCCCGGGTGTTCGCGGTCGTGCTACGCAGCGTCCGTTCCTGGAACAGATGGCGCTGATAGCTCAGCACCGGCACATCGGAGAGGTGGATACCGGCGACCGACAGCGTCCCGCCGCGGTCCAGGGCCCCCAGCGCGACCGGGACCAGGTCGCCAACCGGGGCGAACAGAATGGCTGCGTCGAGCGGCTCCGGCGGGGCGTCGTAGGCCCCGCCGGCCGAAGACGCGCCGAGCGCGAGCGCGAGCTGTCGCGCATCCTCGGAGCGGGTCATCACGTGGACCCTCGCGCCCTGCGCCAGTGCCACCTGCGCGGCAAGGTGGGCGGATGCGCCAAAGCCGTATACCCCAAGCCGGCCACCGGCCGGGAGCTCAGCGCGACGCAGCGCCCGGAATCCGACGATTCCTGCGCACAGCAGCGGTGCCAGTTCAGCATCGGAATAACCATCCGGCAGCCGGTAGGCGTAGTCCGCCCGGGCCACGGCGTACTCGGCATAACCGCCGTCGGCATCCCAACCGGTGTAGCGGGAGGTCAGACACAAATTCTCCGCGCCGCGGCCGCAGTAGGTACATGTCCCGTCGGTCTCCCGCAGCCAGGCGATTCCCAGCCGATCACCGATAGCAACACCTTTCACCGCAGGGCCGACTGCGTCGACATAACCGACGATCTCGTGCCCGGGAACGGTGTTGGGCCTGCGCGGTCGCAGATCGCCCTCGGCCAGATGTAGGTCCGTACGGCAGACCCCACAGGCTACGACCTGTAGACGCACCTCGCCGGCAGCCGGCTCTGGCACGGGGACGGCCGTGCGCCGCAGCGGTCGCGCCGTCGCCGGAGCCGGTGTGGTGACCTGCCAGGCCGTCATCATCGGTGTCATGCCCTTGATGTTCCCCGATCAGCCCGCTGCATTACCGCTTACCGCTTGCCGCCCATACGCTGTCACCGTCGGCAAAACCGCCCTCGGTGGACGGTGACCTGAAGTATCGCCGTCCACCGACGGATCATGCCATATAGGCGAAAAGAGCCAGATGATACGTTGAAAGCGATGCGTCAGATGTTGACGCCATGATCACGGGCGAGACCGCCGAGGTCGTTGTGGCCCTGGCCAACCGCACGGAACTTCCACTCGGCGCCGTTGCGGTAAACCTCACCGAAAATGACTACCGTCTCAGTGGAGTAGTCCTCGGAAAGATCATAACGGACCAGCTCAGTGCCGGTCTGGTCGACGACACGGATGTAGGCGTTGCGCACCTGGCCGAAGTTCTGGTGCCGGTCCTGCGCACCGTAGATCGACACCGGAACGACAATCTTGTCGATGTCGGCCGGCACCTGGCCAAGGTTGATGACGATCGACTCGTCGTCCCCCTCACCCGCGCCGGTGAGATTGTCGCCGGTGAGCGTGATGGCGCCCTCCGGGGACTTCAGGTTGTTGAAGAAGACAAAATGCTCGTTGGTGAGAGCCTTACCGTCTGCCTTCACCCCGATGGCGGAGGCGTCCAGGTCGAAGTCGGTGCCAGTGGTGGTGCGAGCGTCCCACCCGAGCCCAACCGTCAACGCGGTGAGCTGAGGTGTGCCCGCGTCGGCGGCCTGTTTGGTAAGGCTGACGTTGCCGCCCTTGGCAAGGCTGATGGCCATCTGTAGATCGTCTCCTCTGATCGGTCCGCGTCGGTGCGGATCGTCCCGTGCAGGTACAGACTTACCCCAGGAACCTCCGGCGACGCGAAAAGGTCATGATCGCGCGACTTGGGCTTAAGAGGAACCTGTTCACCCACGGCATGACCGTCAACCCCTCGAACTCCACCGGCCGCAACGCCGTACCCACCACCGGCTCCGGGGGCACCGGCTGCACCGCCGCGGGAATCTTCACCTTCACTTCCGCCGACCCCGCCCGCGCGTTCGGGTCCGCGTCCATCACCCGCACCGCCCACAGCAGCTCACCGGTTTCCTTGTCCCGCTCCTGCGCATCCGCCACGC
>NZ_CAKJTL010000029.1 GCF_917627385.1 Protofrankia sp. CiT1 | reverse complement strand
CCCAGCTGAACAGCTACCTTAAGAGCGCCCGGCAACAGGGGACGCGGCATTGCGGGGTTGGGGTGCGCACCTCGCGTCATCGCTCCCCAGCCATCGCCGCGCGATGCACGCACCCCAGCCTCACTCCTTGATCAACGCCCCTGTTGCCGGGCGCTCCAACAGCTACGAAAGAACCTTCGCACACGCTAGGGCACCCGCCTACAGTCGGTCCGGTTGGGTGCGGTAGGGGCCCGGCAGTGCCATCACTGGTGACAGATGTCAACACCACCCAGCGACGACCATGGTCATACCCGATGCACTCTGTGGACGCAGGATCGGAGCGGCTGCTGGAACTGCGCCGACCGAAGCCCAAGCATCCTGGTCTCCCAAGAACCCGGGGCGGTTCATTCCGTATTATCGACGATGATTTTTCCAATCCTATCACCCTGCGGCGTGTTATTGAGCCAACAGGTGAATCCCCAGCGGTTTGCATCAAAACCCTGGTATGAATGCTTTATTCGCATCAATGCATCGGCGACGGAGTCACCCCAAGGGGAAAATCCGCCATCCGTTATTTCACCAATCTCAACAAGATTTTCAACAACAAGATAATTAATCGTTTCAATAACTTCTCGATGAACAAAATCCTCGTCAGTCGATGACAGAAAGCGTCGCGCAAGCGAATCGACAGCCAGCAGCGGGACCCAGTCATCAAGGCCGGCTTTGAGTATTTCTTTGGCCAACAAATCAATCATGAGAGATGAACCTTGACATGCGTACCATCGGCCTTGAAAATATCGATTGTCTCCCCTCCTGACCTACTGCTCTCGCGGAACCCGACCTTGGTGCCGTCTTGCAGCTCAACGAACTTACCCGGATAACCCGACTGCACCGGTATCCCATCTCTGGAGATATCAGCGAATACCTGTCGCATTTCCTCTGGCGTATCAACTTCCAGGTTCGGCGGAGTGCGACCAGTTCGCAACTTCGACAATACATCGTCGATGCACTCTGTGGACGCAGGATTGGAGTGGCTGCTGGAACTACTGGATCTTCCGCTGGAACCACCGCTGGAGTGGCCGCTGGAACCACCGTTGGCACTCGATACCGCGGCGGATACGCCGCCGATGAGACCGCCCACCACCGCGCCACCCGCGATCACACCCCCGGTCTCGGCCGCGATCGTGACCCCACCACCGAGCACGAGCGCACCTGAAGCGAGCGCCACACCACCGGCCTCAACCAGACCACACGGCTCAAGAACGATGCACGCCGCAGTACCCACAACCACCGCACCGATACCGAGGCCGGTACCGACCTTGCACCAGAACCCACACAGCCCACTCGGATCCGCGTCGTTAAGCGGATTCCCCCCGACATACCCATACGGACTACGCGTGAGATCCAGAGCCGGATCGACCGTCAAGAACCGCGCCGTGACCGGATCGTAAAAACGAGCCCGCCGAATTCGAGTCCCGCTACTACCCGCAGGACGAAGCTGCTATGCCGACCGAAGCGCAGGCATCCCGGTCTCCAAAGAACCCGGGGCGGTTCATTCTGTATTTTCGACTCAATCATGGAAATCGAAGCAGACACTGCCAGCAAGGAGCCTTGCGCGCAACAGATCGGCCGATGAGTTGTTGGTTCGCGTAACGCTCTGTTCGCCGCGGGCATCGACGACTTCATACAGCTGGAAACAGTGACCGCGGGTGGCCCGAAACCTCATGAGCCACCCGCGGTCCTACAGCGATGAGACTGTTACCGCGCGCGGAGAGCGTTACCGCGCGCAGGGCACGTTGAACAACCCGCTCGCCGCCGCGGTGACGGTGTTGGTGCAGGAGACGGTGTTCCTGGTCTTGTCCGGCTTGTCAACGCTGACACCGAAGC
This sequence comes from Protofrankia sp. CiT1, assembly GCF_917627385.1. Classification (GTDB taxonomy): domain Bacteria; phylum Actinomycetota; class Actinomycetes; order Frankiales; family Frankiaceae; genus Protofrankia. The sequence continues at coordinate 32,744 of NZ_CAKJTL010000029.1, read as the reverse complement.
CGGGACCGCGGACGTCGAGCTTGTTGCCGGTGATGATGTTTCCCATTCCCCAGCCGTCGACGACGACATGGGTCTGGATACCATCCTTCGGGCTGTTGACACCGACGTTGCCCTCGATGAGCCAGTTGTTGCCCTTCACGTCGACCCACGAATCCGCGTAGTTGTCACCCGTGATGGCGGAGCCGTCGAAGGTGTTGCTCCGCAGGACGCCACCGGTTGTGGCTTCCTTGATGTCAACCGCCTCCGCGGTCACTCCGTTGATTGCGTTACCGATAATCTGGTTACGATCGGAGTTATCCGGCTTCCCACCGCTGAACTTTGCCCAGTTCGACTCGGCCGAGCCGATGTAGATGCCCTCGCCGAAGCCCGGATCCTTGCGCCCGGTACCGCTGACCGTCGACCCGGCGACGATGTTGTCAGTCGAGAAGTTCCGTAGGTGGATGCCCTCGTCACCGATGTTCCGCACCAGCAGTCCGGTGATGACCGCCCCGCTGGTCTGGTCGGTCATCACCCCCTTCTGGCCGTCCTGGACCGTGAAACCCTCCAAGCGCCAGTAATCGGCGTTGTCAAGGTGAAAGACATAGCCACTGTTGATCGACCCACCATCGAGCACTGCGTTGCGTGAGCCACGCACCGTGATCGGTGCCTTCGCGGTCGCCGCCCGGTTGGCGACGAAGTGCCCGCTGTACTGCCCGTCCGCGAGTTGGATGAGATCCCCTGGCCGGGCGTTCGCGAGCGCGGCGGTCAACTGCTGGGTGGTCGACACCCCGACCTGACGCAACGGCGCCGGCGGCACCGGAATCCCCGTCAGCCCGGCAACCAGGGCTGGCAAGGCCGATGCGGCGGCAGGCGCTGAGGCCTGGGCGGTCGCTGTGGCTGCCGGAGACGAAACAACCGACCCGGCAGACAGCGTGCTCCCGGTAGCCGTGGGAGCCGCGGGCGTCTGGATCGGTGCCTGGTTTCCCGCGGGGGCCGCCGTGCTATGGGCGGGTTGCGTCAGGCTCGAATCGGCTGGCTTGCACGCGGCAAGCCCACCGGTCAGGAGAACAGCGGACAACACCACGGTGGCTGGTAGCCGGCTGGCAGCCGAGTGGCGCCCGGCACGGCGCTCCTGGGAGCACTCGGCCACGTCGCCCAGCGGAGAGGCGCCTCGAGGGCCCACGCCTAGTGCCTCGGTGCTTGCCACGGGACTCCACCGGGCACTGCAGTTGATCATCACTGGCTCTCTAAGCCTTTCGTAGGTCCCAATCTTGGTGTCCCCCCCAAGTAGGACGAAAGGAGCATAGCGGTGAACCGGCCCGCATCCTCATGGGCCCCCACGATGCGCGAACGTCAGCCACCATCCGTAATAGCAGCATCATATGCATGAAAGAAAAATTAATGATTATCGGTTGACAAACCAACGAAGAACCCACTTCAACCCACATCATAAAAATGTGACCAACCAGCAGCGCCGTGCCACCACTGGAACACTCGGTGAAACAGCGCCAGGCAAGCCATCTCACGCATGACCCACGCGTAACCCACACATGTCCCACCGCGTACATCATTACGCCCCACGCAAAATAGCGGTTAAGAGGCTTCCGGCAGCGGGGCGTCCGAGCAGGAAGCGGCGTCGCGAGGCTGGGGCCCGCGCCTCGCGTCATCGCTCCCCGGCCATACGCCGCGCGATGCACGGGCACCCCAGCTCGTCAATCGCCACCCACCACCAGAGCGGCTCCCTCCACCGCCTCGCGATGCACGCGCCCCAACCCCGCTCCTTGATCTAAACCTCTATTATCGAATACTTAATTTTTTTGAAAATTCCAAAAAACTATTTTCAAAATCAAAAAAATATGATAATGGCCACCGTGGCGGCAACGCCTCGTTCCCCAGCGCGGGCAAGACGGCCGCCCGCTCCGGCGGGGCAATCTGATCGCCATCCCGAAAGCACCGTGACCGCAGCCCTTCTCCGTCCCCTGAGTGCCAAGTAGCCTGGGCCTCATGGCGGTCGTGGTGACGAAGTTCGGCGGTTCCTCCGTCTCGGATGCCAACCGGATCAAACGGGTCGCCGAACGGATCGTGTCTCAGCGCCGTTCCGGCGACGATGTGGTGGTCGTGGTGAGCGCGATGGGTGACACGACCGATGACCTGCTGGAACTCGCCGAACAGATCACGCCGGTACCACCGGCCCGAGAGCTCGACATGCTGCTCACCGCCGGTGAACGCATCTCGATGGCACTGCTGGCCATGGCGATCTCAAACCTGGGTGCCGAGGCACGGTCGTTCACGGGCTCCCAGGCGGGAGTGATCACTACTTCGGCGCATGGCAAGGCCCGCATCATCGATGTCACACCGGGACGCATCCGTGACGCTCTGGACTCAGGTGCGATCGCGATCGTCGCCGGTTTCCAGGGTGTCAGCCAGGATACGAAGGACGTGACGACGCTCGGCCGAGGTGGGTCGGACACGACCGCCGTGGCCCTCGCGGCCGCCTTGCGGGCTGATTTCTGCGAAATATACACCGATGTGGACGGCGTTTTCACCGCCGACCCGCGTATCGTGCCGGACGCACGCCGCATCGAGCGCATCTCATACGAGGAAATGATGGAGATGGCGGCCTGCGGCGCCAAAGTTCTCATGCTTCGGTGCGTCGAGTATGCCCGCCGCTACACCGTCCCCGTCCACGTCCGTTCCTCGTTCTCCTCGAAGCCGGGTACGTGGGTCACCGAGATTCCGGAGGCAGATCTCGTGGAACAGGCCATCATCCGCGGAGTCGCACACGACCAGAGCGAGGCGAAGGTGACCGTGGCCGGCTGCCCGGACAAGCCCGGCGTGGCCGCTGCCGTCTTCCGAGCCGTCGCTGACGCGGACGTCAACCTCGATATGATCGTGCAGGTCGGTTCGGTCGCCGGCACCGGGCGGACCGACATCTCCTTCACCCTCCCGAAAGCCGACGGCCGTACCGCGCTGACCGCGCTGACGAAGGTCCGTGGCCAGATTGGCTTCGAACGGACCCTGTACGACGATCACATCGGCAAACTCTCCCTGATCGGCGCCGGGATGAAGTCGCATCCAGGGGTGTCAGCCCGTTTTTTCGGCGCGCTCGCGGACGCCGGGGTCAATGTAGAGATCATCTCAACCTCCGAGATCCGGATCTCGGTCGTCATCCGCGACACCGACCTGCCCGTAGCAGTCCGGGCCGTCCACAGTGCCTTCGACCTCTCCGATCCCAACGGCCAGGCCGTCGTGTACGCGGGCACCGGCCGATGACGACACAGACTGCCGCCCACCGCCCAACACTCGCTGTAGTCGGCGCGACCGGTGCGGTCGGCACCGTGATGCTGTCGCTGCTGACGGAACGCCCGAACATCTGGGGAGAGATCCGCTTGATCGCTTCCGCCCGGTCCGCTGGGCGGAAACTGCGGCTGCGCGGCAGGGACGTCGAGGTGCTTGCGCTGGCTCCCGAGGTCTTCGACGGCGTCGACATCGCGATGTTCGACGTTCCGGATGAGGTCTCCAAGGAGTGGGCACCGGTCGCCGCGTCCCGTGGGGCTACCGTGGTCGACAACTCGGGCGCTTTCCGGATGGATGCCGACGTCCCGCTCGTCGTCCCCGAGGTGAACGCGCAGGCTGCGGCGAGGCGACCTCGTGGGATCATCGCCAACCCGAACTGCACGACACTGTCAATGATCGTCGCGGTTGGCGCGCTACACCGGGTGTTCGGGCTGGACTCCCTGGTGGCGACCTCCTACCAGGCAGCGAGCGGAGCGGGCCAAGCCGGTATCGACACGCTGTACGCCCAGCTCGCGGTCGTCCTCGATGCCGGGCTCGCCCACCGCAACATGCCGCCGGCCGACGCGGCCGGCCTGCCTGCCGGCACGGCTGGCGACATCGAGCTCAGACTCGGACAGAGCGCCGGAGACGTCCGCAAGGCGATCGGGGAGAACGGGCTCGGCCCGTTCCCCGCGCCGCTCGCGCTGAACGTGGTGCCGTGGGCCGGTTCCTACAAGGATGGCGGCTGGTCGTCCGAGGAAATTAAGATCCGGAACGAGTCACGGAAAATCCTCGGGCTCCCCGGCCTCAGGGTATCCGCGACCTGTGTCCGGGTACCGGTCGTGACGACCCACGCGGTGGCGGTACACGCGTGGTTCGCACGTCCGGTAACGGCGGATGAGGCACGAGCCGTCCTGCGCGCGGCGCCAGGTGTGGCGGTCCTGGACGACCCGGCCGCAGGGGATTTCCCAACGCCGGCAGATGTCGTCGGTACCGATCCGACCTGGGTCGGGCGGATCAGGCAATCGCCCGACGACCCGTGTGAGCTCGCCATGTTCGTCTGTGGCGACAACCTCCGCAAGGGTGCGGCCTTGAACACCCTGCAGATCGCCGAACTCCTGGTGTCCCGCGGTCGATAGTCCCCCGCGTCGGCGTGGTTGACGGAAATTTTGCTACGAGCGTTCCATCCGGCGGATACGCTCGGCAAAAAATCCGGCAGCGCGGCGAGGGGCGTGCCCCAGCCCCGCGACGCCGCGGTCCTCTGTTACCGGGCGCTCCTATTCAACAAAAAAGATGGCAGCTGACGGACCCGACATATTCGAGCGCACGTCAGCGGCTATGCGGAAACGCGCAATCTACCAGAAAAGAAACAACACGAAAAAGAAACGCGATGCGTTATGAATCCGAACGTGTCGCCCGCCACCGACAGATAACGAAGGCCCGCCTCCTCAGCTGGGGATGGCGGACCCTCGCCCTACGACTGTGGAGTTACGTCCCTCGTGGCTCAGACGACCCGAACGGCGTCAGCCTGTGGACCCTTCTGTCCTTGGGTCACTTGGAACTCGACCCGCTGCCCTTCTTCCAGGCTCTTGTACCCGTCCATGTCAATCGCGCTGTAGTGGACGAAGACATCCGAACCGCCGCCGTCCACGGAGATGAAGCCGAAGCCCTTCTCCGAGTTGAACCACTTAACCGTGCCCTGAGCCACGTGCCGTTCTCCCTGCTGGTGCAGTCAGGACCCACACCGCGCGGGCCCCGGACCGTCTGAAGTGAGATTTTGGCGCTCCCACGACAGTGTTCGCCGTCCGCGTCCCTTGTAGACGCCAACCGCCGAACTTGGCCATGGAAGACGCTACACGGCTACAGGCCATCACGGGAGGTCTCCGGGGAAGGAAGTCCACTACATACCTCACGTAGCGGATGGCGGCGCATCGCCCGAGGTAACCCACCGCGACTACCGGTCGCGGGCACCTCCATCGTCCGCGCCGGCAGAGCGCCGCGGCCGGCCACCGTCAGGGCGTGCCACCAGAACTGCCCATGGTCAACGCCTCCAGGGAGCCGATCGTGGCTACCAGCCCCCGAGGCGGCTGACACCCCCGGGACCGGCCTGGGTGTTCCTATGCGGCCCGGCCGCGTACTCATGGCGCGGGCATCCCACCTGCCAGCCGACAGATAACCCGTACCACCAATATGACTACTCATAGTAAAAATCATGGTGCATATTTCACCAGCGGATCACCGTGCGACCATCCAATGACCCGGGCTGTCCAACGCCCGCGGACGACACGCCCAGACCGCCCGCGACCAGACGGCATTCCCGCTCGCCGCCGCGCACCGGCCCTGGCCGGCCGCGGCGGAGGCCGCTCATCTTCAGGAATGTCAACAAGACAAACATGACATTACTGACATTCCTGGCCGCGGGACTTCCGGTCGCGTGAATGCTTTCATGCTGGAGAAGCCGGTACGGTCCGGTCGGAGCCAGCCGCCTGGATCCCAGGAGTCCTCGTTCCACCCAGATCCGGAGTCTCGCATGGGGGTACACACTGACCATGACCCTTCCTACAATGCTCTTGGGCCCGACCGGTTTGAACATCACCCGGGTTGGCTTCGGCGCCTGGGCGATCGGCGGTGCGGAGCACGCATTCGGATGGGGCGCCCAGGACGACGATGAATCGGTGGCCGCCATTCGGCATGCCGTCGAGCACGGCGTGAACTGGATCGACACAGCGGCTGTATACGGCCGCGGGCACTCCGAGGAGGTCGTGGCACGGGCGCTCGCGGACATCGGCGAAGCCGACCGGCCATACGTGTTCACAAAGTGCGGCATGACCTGGAAATCAGATCATGACCTGTTGCCCGCCAGAGTGGGCTCGCCCGAGTCGATCCGCCGTGAGGTCAACGCGTCCCTGCGACGATTGAAGATCGAAAGAATCGATCTTTACCAACTGCACTGGCCGCCGAAGGACGGCACACCGATCGAGGATTCCGTCGCGACACTGCACGAACTGCGCGCGGAAGGAAAGATCCGGTCGGTGGGCGTGTCCAACTTCGACGTCGACCTGCTCGAGCGTGCCGCATCCGCGGGCGGGGTTGATGTTCTCCAGCCGCCGTTCTCAGCGATCAAGCGGACCGTGGCCACGGACATCCTGCCGTACTGCGCCAAGCACAACATCGGGGTAATCGTCTACAGCCCGATGCAGTCGGGGCTGCTCAGCGGGGCATGGTCAGCGCAGCGATCGGCCGACCTCCCGGCCGACGACTGGCGGCGCGCCTCACCGGACTTCACCGGCGAGGCACTGCACAGCAACCTCGCTCTCGCTGACATCCTGCGAACGGTGGCAAAAAGGCACAACACGACCGTCGCCTCGGTAGCCGTCGCCTGGACCCTCGCGTTCGACGGTGTGACCGCGGCGATCGTCGGCGCGCGCAGGCCAAGCCAGGTCAATGGATGGATCACGGCCGCCACCCTCGCGCTGACCGCGGAGGACATCGATGACATCGAGCTGGGCATCGATCGTCTCGGAGCCGGCGCCGGGCCATCCCGACCGACCGGGTAACTCACCGAGGTCAAAGGCCGCGCGAAAAACCAGCATCGCGCGGCCTTTGACCAGACACCCAGACCAAAGTCGCCGGCCGCGCGAAAAACCAGCATCGCGCGGCCTTTGACCAGACACCCAGACCAAAGTCGCCGGCCGCGCGAAAAACCAGCATCGCGCGGCCTTTGACCAGACACGACGATCGTCACGTATCGATACGGTCAAAGCTGCGCGCCAGGCTCTCGCAGCACATAGCCGAAGCCGCGCTGGGTATGGATCAACGGCGGTCCGTGCGGCGCAAGCTTACGCCGTAGGTAGCTCACATACTGGTCGACGATGGTGTGGCCACCGTCGAAGTCGTAATTCCAGACCGCGTCGAGGATCTGGGCACGTGACAATACCCGGCGCGGGTTCGCCAACAAATATCGCAGCAGTTTGAACTCGGTGGGCGACAACTCCAGCGGATGACCGCCCCGGGCCACCTCGTGGCTGTCCTCGTTCAGGACGAGATCGGCGAAGACCAGGACCTGCGCGGCCAGCGGTGACTGGTCGCGCCGTGCCCGCCGGAGCACCGCGCGCACCCGGGCTACCAGTTCATCGATGGAAAAGGGCTTGGTCACGTAGTCGTCGCCGCCGTAGGTCAGACCAGCGACCTTGTCGGCATGGCGATCACGAGCGGTCAAAAAAATCACCGGGGTCTCGGCTCCAGCGTCACGCAGTCGACGGCAGACCTCGAAACCGTCGGTGTCGGGCAGCCCCACGTCAAGCACCACAAGATCCGGTGCCATCTCGGTGACAGCGGTCATCGCCTCCCGGCCGGAAGCTGCGGTAACCACGTCAAAGCCGTGGAAGCGCAAGGACATACGGACAAGATCGACGATATTCGCCTCATCATCCACGACCAGGACCCGCATCGACCGCGAATCACGGCTCCCGTTCTCGCTCATGTCCCTCCCACGCCCTCCGTGCGCCCCGCGGGTCGCAATCACACCGGACGAACATATGAGTTCCATGCGAGCCGAACCGCCTGTTCATACATCCGGCTCTCATAAACGCCGGGCAGGCTCCAGAGCTGAGAACAGCACCCGCTGTCCCGCTCCGATACGAGGTGTCAAACGATGAACCGTCATCACGCCAGCCGATCCCGGATGGCCGTCATGCTCCTCGTCGGCATGGCAGTTCTTCCGCTGTCCGCATGCCAACCCGGTGCCCGCACCGCCGGCACGGCCGTGTCCGCGGCGACCACGCAGGCCTCCAGCACCTCGTCATCGGTGACGGCAACCGTGCCTGTGACAACCGTGCCCGTGGCAACCGCACCGGCGACGGGTGGTACGTCCGCCGGACGCGGCGTCGGCGGGCCGGGATCTCTGACAGTGTCGATCACATCGCCAATCACAGTCGCCGGTCACGTGGACACAACCGTCAGCTGCGACACAGGCCGGCGCTACGTGGAATCCGCCAGCGGCGTCATTCATGGGTACACCGTTACAGCGACCGTCCGGATCGCCGCCTACCACGGAGCCGGCTCCTACCCGGCCGTGGTCACCGTTTCCGTCGGCTCATCCACGGACGGCCCGTACGCGGTGGAGGCCATCGCGACCACTGCGACGATCACGTCTTCGGGCGGTTCGCTGTCATTCACCGGCCAGACTTCGGCGGGCCGTACCCTGGCCGGCTCGATCAGCTGGTCCTGCTCCGCCTGACCCGGCCACGGCACTCGCGGCACGGCTTGGTGGCCACGCCGGGACCGGCGTGGCCACCAAAGGCGGGGCTAAGAGCGACCGGCAATAGGGACGCGGCGTCGCGGGGGCTGGGGCACGCACCTCACCGCGTTGTCGTCGGTCGCCGCCCAACGCCAGGGTGGCTCCCTCCGCCGCCTCGCGATGCACGCACCCCAGTCCCGCTCCCTGATCCACACCCCTGTTGCCGGGCGCTCTAAGCTCACCATCCGGCCGCTCACCGCCAGTCAGCCAGATGCCACCGCTCTCTCCCCTGACAAACGGCTCAGCTGACCTGCACAATCACGCGGAGCGCTGTCCGTGTCTGGCCGTCGACACGGGCGCCGATCACGATCTTCTCCCCGGTCTTCACCGCCGATATATCCGCTTTGTTCTTGCCTCGGCGCACAATCGTGCTATCCGTGATCGAGTAGGAGACGGTGTATCCGTCATCGCTGCGGACGGTCAACGACGAACCGGACACCGCCGTCACGGTCCCCTTCTGCACATCGAACGTCTTGAACCCGTCCGCCGTCCGCGCCACGAACTCCCCGTGCACGCCTTTGTCCGCGAGCCAGGCGCGATGGCCTCGAGCATCAGACGCCACCTCCGAGATCGGGTCGGCGGTGGCCGTCGTGGCATTCGCGGCCGGTGTGACAGGCCCTCCCGAGTCGGCCAGTGCCACGGTCGCGGCGCTACCGGCCGCGATGACCGCAGCGCCCGCCATCGCGGCGAGCTTCGTTGCCATTGATATCCTCACGCCGTCACCTCCGTTGAACGCGGCCACCGTGGTCCGCGACACCGTCACCTTGCCGGGGCGCCGTGTGTCTTTCGTCAGAGAAATGTCAGAACTGTGTGAGAACCTGTCCGGGGCCGGGCCTTTGATCAGTATGCCGGAATGACGATCTCAAACACGCGCTACGAATGCCCGACAACAGGGGCGTGGATCAAGAAGCGGGATTGAGGTGCGTGCATCGCGCGGCGACGGAGGGATGCGCCGGAGCTTGTGGGGCGACCGAGGAGCCGGGGTACCTGTGCATCGCGCGGCGATGGATGGGCAGCGATGACGCGAGGTGCGCACCCCAGCCCCGCAATGCCGCATCCTCTATTGCCGGGCGCTCCAAGCCGGGGAGCCGCGGCCGAACTCCGGCCAACCGGGGAGGGCAAGGTCGCACTGCGCTGAATGCCGGTAAGCGGCGGTCCTGCTGATGTCAACATCGACAGGTGTCCCGTAAAAGCCAGCTGCCAGGTCAACGGCACCTGCCCCGTCGACGGACAGGTGGCCATCGCTCCGCCCGCGGGTGCCCCATGGCTTCCCCCGCCGCCGGGTCTTGCGAAAAGTGTCCGGGCGATAACCGACAGGACGGTTAGCCATGACAGAAAGTACGGCGCACGGTGCGGTAGGCAACACGGCGAGCAGCGGCGTCCAACGGGAGTCCCGGCAACGCGAACTCGGTAAGTTCCTGCAGGCCCACCGTGAACGAATACCCGGGCTGCCACGAGAGGAAGTGGCACAGCTGTCCGGCCTGGGGCTCGCCTGGTACACCTGGCTCGAGCAAGGACGGGTAGCGGCTTCCCGACCGGTCGTCGAAGCTGTGGCGCGCACTCTGCGGTTGGACGATCATGCTCGACGGCATGCCCTGGCACTCGCGGGCCTGCACGCCCCGCCGCGCCGGGCGCGGCACACCCACGATCAACGCCATGCTGTGGCGCGGCTGCTCCAACCCGTTCTGGACAGTTGGCCGACCAGTCCCGCGCTGCTTCTGGACCACAGCTTCGACATCATCGGCTGGAACGACGCCTATGCGGCGCTGTGGACGGACCCCGGCCTCGTCGACGATCGGCGCCGGAACCTCCTGTATCTGATGGTCACCAGCCGGCTGCTCGGCAGCACGCTGCATGAGTGGGAAGCCGTGACCAAGGCTGTGCTCGCGCAGTTCCGCTCGCGCGCCGACGGCGATTTCCAGGACGAACGTGTCCAGGAGATATTCATGCTGCTCGAGGCCGACAAGCCTGACCTGAAGCAGTGGTGGGAAAACCGGTCGGCACACGAGTTCACCAGCCGGAAGGTGACGGTCGCCACCGCGACCGTCGGGGAGATCCTCCTGATCATCTCGTTGTTCCGTCCTACCGACGACCCGGATGCGACCATCCTGCTGCAGACCCCGGTCACCCCCACTGACCGGGACCGGGTCCGGCAGCTGACGGAACTGCCGGCACGGTGGGTCGGCAACGACCGGTCACACGGCTTCTACGACCATTAGGGCGTGTTTCGAAGGTCATCTGTCCGGCTCGCCGCGTCCAGGCGGCCCCTGGCCGCGGCTCCCTGATCGAACGGCGGCTTCCGGAACACGCCGTAGAATGTACGGATCAGCCCAGCCAGCGGCGGTGCCGCCGCCGGGATGCCGCCGGCCAGAAGTCGATGAAATCCCGTTCCGCGGTCCGCGCACGGCATTCCTCCAGGCCCAACAACAGCCCAAGCGTGAACGCGGTCGGCTTGCCGGCATCCGCGGCCGCCGTGCCCCACCCACGAAGCAGCCCTTGTGCGACGGTGGCATCCTGATGTGTGCCGAGCAGCTCCTGGATCTGCTCGGCCAGCCTGGCGAGCTCCACCGCGTCGGACCCGAAGATCGGTACGGCTGTCTCGGCCGCGTATCGCAAGCGCTTCGCCTGCTTGCGGGCGCTGTGCAGCTGGATGTCCCGCTCATGCCCGGACGGCGTGGCCAGGGCCGCGGCGACCTTGCGAGTCAGCCGACGATCGGCGCGTCCGATCAGCTGCGGGACGGCGATACGCGCGGGCTGCGCTGCCGGGCCACGCAGCGGTCCGGCAACCACTACCTGTAGATCAGCGACGAGCGTCAGGTAACGCTCGCTGCGCAGCATCGCCAAGGTCTCGCCGCGAGCCTCAGCCCGGCCCGCGAGCAGCTGGCTGTCAATCGTCTCGACGACCGGACCGCGCACCAGCTCACCGGGCAGTTCGGCCATCCGCCCGTCGAAGTACTCGACCATCACCTCGCAGTCGCGGGCCGCGGACAGCGCACCGGCCAGATCGCGTAGCTCCCCGTCCAGGTGGCTGCCGACCGCCGGGTCGAACATCGGCGCGAAGGTACGCAGCGTGCTGCGAAACCGGCGGGTCGCCACCCGCATCTTGTGCACGGCATCCGGTGCGTCCAGGCGCACGCGGGGATCGGTGGCGAGCAGCACCTCCACCTGGGCCGCCAGGTAGGCCCGAACCACCTCGCCGGCCGGCGACTTCGGCCGCAGCCTGCCCCGGGATGGCGCCGCCACGGATCGCCGTTGGTTCGCCAGCGTCGGCCCCAGCGCCCGCGCGAGTTTGGACGGCTCCAGGGCCTGGGACGCGCCAGCCGCCGACAGGGTAGCGCCGACCCTGTCCAGCAGGCTGTTCTCACCAGCACCGACACGTTCGACCTCGATCTCGCGCCACTCACGGCGCCGCGGGCGCGCGGTGTTCCCGCCGAGAGTCTGGGAGCTGACGCAGTCGTCAACCACCTCGGCGAGATCAGCTCCGGTGGCATCGCGGAGGCGAATCGCCGTGCGGCTCGTGACCAGCCGCGCCACCGGTTGCAGCGGCGCACCGCGCAGGTGGACGGATACCAGCTCCACCAGCTCAGCGGGCGGAACGCTGTCCGCCCAGCCGTTGGCTGGTCCGGCGGCGGCGTGAGCGACGGCGGACACTTCCGGTACTGGATCAGCCGCGACCGGCAGCTGGCCGTTCCTTCCAGCCGGATCATTCGCCCCGTCGACGCCGTCCGCAACCGGGTAAAGGGGGCGCTGGATCTCGGTACGCTCACCAGTTTTGATCGGCAGCTTCAGGTGCCAGCCCTCGTCGTGCCCTCCGGTCCGCCGCCGGAATGTGATCTTATTGTTGGCCAGCCGAAAATCGTCGGAGTCATAGTAGACGGCTTCCAGGGTGACCGTTTCCGGCTCGGTAACGCTAGTGACTCCTTGCAACTGATCCAGCGCGGGAAGCACGAAGACTGGATCGACCGCGAACTTACGTTCGACTTCCCTCAGTTCACTGCCCATGCCGTGCCCTTTCATCACATCCGACCGAAGCGTCACCATCAACGGATGGCAATAATCTCGCTATCGGCGACAATTCGGTCACGCTAATCGCATACAATAAACAACAAAAAGATAACCGTTGTTCAACGAATGTTAACTACCTTGTCGCCCCGATGCCCGCTTCGCCACCTGCCGCGATGTCTGCTTCGATGCCCACCCCAACGCCCGCGCCCAACAAGATCATGGCCTGGGGAGCCAGGACACCTTGCCGACCAAAATCACATAACCGACAAAAGCAACCGAATCGATCAGGGAATGAGCTACGACAAGTGGACCGATCCGCCCGTGACGTTGATAGATCCGACCGAACAGCAGGCCCATAAGCAAATTAGCGACAAAACCACCGAAACCCTGATACAGGTGGTACGAACCACGCAGAACAGCGCTCGTGGCGAGCGCTGTCCGGTCGTTCCAGCCAAACCGGCGCAACCGGGTCAACAGGTAGCCGACCACAACGACCTCCTCGAGCAGCGCGTTCTCCACCGCCGACGCCAGCAGGACGGGGACGCGCCACCACACAGCCGGCAGGCTTGTGGGAACCACGGTCAGGTTCACGCCCGAGTGCCAGGCGAGCAGGTACAGCCCGAGCCCGGTACCGCCGACCATGGCGGCGAGCCCGGCCCCGAAGCCGACGTCGCGGCTGGGCTGGCGGCAGTCGAGCCCGATGGCGGACGGGCCGCCGCCGTCGCGCGCGAGCAGGTTCAGCGCCAACAGCGCGGGCACCAGCGCGGTTGCGATACCGACCAGTTGCAATGCGAGATCGAGCCACGGACGTCCCGGAGCCGCCGACGAGTTCAGCTCGGCAACCTGCCGACGAAGCGGCACAGGTGCGGTCAGGTCGCCGATGTAACGGACAGCGGCCCACAGCGCGGAGGCTCCCAGCGAGACACCGAGGACGAGCCACACCTCGGCTACGAACAGCCGCCGGGACAACGGCCGGCCGACCCCGCCCAGGCCACCAGCGCCAGCGGCTGACCGGTCGGCCTCGATCGGTACCACGGTCCGCTCATCCCCACGCACACCCATCTGGCGACCGTAGCCGTCCAGGCGAACCGCACGTCCTGATGGCCGGCTCCGCATGCTGCCCGCCCAGATCCTGACGGCGGATGTCACCGGCCGAGGGCTCCGGCTCCGCGAAGACTCTGGACAACAGCACCAGCACAGGACAAAATCATCCTAACCACAACAACTATGATCTTAAAATACAAAAAAGATCCTATTTACTCTATAAAATCCATACATTGGATAAAATATATGTATCGTATGCACTCGAGAAGTGCGTACCGAGCGGGCACGGCAACATGCAGATGGGACAAAACGGCAGATGACATCCTGCTCTGTCACGCTCACCCCAGCGCCGAGCCCACGGCTCCGGGCCGCTGACCGCGAAGCGGATATCCCACGGCAACGGGCTGACAGGCCCAGCGAACGGATCACATGAACGACGCCCAGGACTGGACAGCTCCGTCCACGCGCCTGCTGGTCATGCGCCGGATCCAGCTGGCTCTCATCGCCACTCCGACGATCACGACCGTCGGCCTGCTGGGCGCATTCATAGGCTCAGCGGGGCTCGGCGGACTACTCGCTCTGGTGATCGCCGCCGTGGTGCTGGCCTGGGAACGGCTTCTCCATCACCGGATCAGGGCCTGGGCCTATGCCGAACGCGAGGACGACCTCCTCATTCGACGGGGTGTCATGATTCGCAAACTTTCCGTGATTCCCTACGGCAGGATGCAGTTCGTCGACGTCACCGCTGGGCCCGTTGAGCGCATGTTCGGGCTCGCTACTGTACGCATGCACACCGCAGCCGCAGCGAGTGACGCCAGAATCCCGGGACTCCTCGCGGCCGAAGCGGCCCGGCTCCGTGACGCGCTGGCCGCTCTGGGCGAAGCCAAAGCGGCCGGGCTGTGAACAGCGCCGACGAGCACTCCGCTATGGACGGAACGGCGATACAACGGTTGACGGCGGGGCCGTCCAGGGCAGAAGCGTCCGCGATGGCCGGACCGGCCGGTGAGCAGGCCGGTGAACAGGCCGGTGAGCGGAGCGACGGCCAACCCATCGCGGGACTTGCCGGCGGATGGCGCCGTCTGCACCCTCTGTCACCGCTGGTACGGGCCGGTCGCCACCTCGTGGTGCTGGCGACTCTCCTGCTGTCCGGCGCCGTAACCCACCAGCAGGACAGCGGTGGGCAGGGACGCTACTGGGATCTCGCGGTTGTCGCCGTGGTCGTCGTCATCGGTGTGATCTCGTGGCTGGTCACCCGGTGGCAGGTTGACAACGGCACGCTGCGAATCGAGACAGGGCTGCTGCGCCGCAGCTCGCAGCGGTACCCGCTATCCCAGATCCAGGCGATCGACCTGGTGGAATCCGGGCTGGCGCGGGTGCTGGGCCTCGCCGAACTCCATCTGCGGATGGCGGCATCCGGTGGCTCCGCCGGCCGGCTGGCCTGTCTACGCAAGGCGGACGCGGAGATCCTGCGGGCACGCCTGCTGGCCCTCGCGCACGGGGTCGCCGAGGATTCACCGCCACCCCCGGAACAGCTGCTGGTGGCGCTGTCCACCCGGCGGCTGGCCACCTCCATACTGCTGAGCGGCCAGGGAGTTGTCACGATAGGCGCGACCGTCGTCTTCGCCGCGGTCGCGGTAGCGATCCCGGCGGCCATCGGTGCTCTGGGGGGTGCCGTGGGTCTCCTGATCGGGATGCTCACCGCGGCTTGGCGGCGTTTCAACAGCGGCTTCGAGCTCACCGTCTCCGTCGCCGCCGACGGCCTCCATCTGCGCTCGGGCGCGATCCAGACCGCCACGGAGACGATTCCGTTCGGCCGTGTCCAAGCGGTCCAGCTGGTCGAACCGCTCCTGTGGCGGCCATTGCGCTGGTGCCGCCTCGAGGTCGAGGTGGCGGGCCGGCGGGTCAGGAACGAGAACAGGCCCGAGGGACGCCAGCTGCGGGCTGTGCTGCCGGTCGGGGACCATGGCCAAGCCGCGTTCTTACTGTCCCAGCTCATTCCCGCGGCGCCCACCGCCGATCGGCGCGCCCCGGCCCGCGCCCGGTGGAAAGCTCCACTGCGCTACCGCTACCTCGCCTGGGGAGACAGCAAGACCTGTATCGTAACGACAAACGGTCGGGTACGCCGAGTCACACGATGGGTCCCGTTGGAAAAAGTCCAGAGCATCCGCCGGGTCCAGGGACCACTACAGCGGATGTTCGGCCTGGCCACGATCCATCTCGATACCGCCGGTCGACGCATCCAGGCGGAACTTACCGATCGTGACGTCGAAGAAGCCGACCATCAGTTGGCTGTCATTCCCGGCCGCTGCCGAGCGGCCCGCCGCACTGCACGCCTACCGCGGCCCTTTCATGGCCAGTGATCCTTATAGCCGCTTCTGTCGGGCCGTGGGCCAGCTTCACGAGATCTATGGATCAGGTCACGTCATCTCTTGGCGCGTCGTAGAGTGGACCCATGGCGCGCCTGGGTGACCTTGAGCGGTCAGTCATGGACGTACTGTGGGATACAGACGGTTGGCTGACCGCGCGTGAGGTAGCGACCCGCCTCGACCACGAACGCGACCTTGCCTACACCACCGTCCTCACGGTGCTGGAACGCCTCGAGCGCAAGGGTTTCGTCCAACGGGAGCGCGCCGAGCGCGCGCACCGCTACCGGGCGTCGAGCAGCAGGGACGCCGTTGTCGCCGAGGCCATGCTGGCGGTCCTCGACACCACCGATGATCGCGGCTCGGCGCTGGTCCGCTTCGTCGGTTCGGTGTCCCCGGCCGAAGCCGAGATCCTTCGCCGGGCGCTGACCCGGCCGGCGGGCGCCGAGGATGATGGATCGGACACACTGCGTCCACAGGACGAACCACCTCCTGCCGACAGAGGTACTGTTCACCCGCTATGACGACCGCGGCCGTTCTCACCCTGTTCGCGTGCACCCTTGCGTGGCCGGTTCCGCGGCTGCTCGCGGCGGCCCGTTGGCCGTCCCGCTGCCCGCGGTCGGCGATCGTGCTGTGGCAGGCCGTCGGGCTTGCGGGCGGAGTCTCCGCGCTGCTAGCGGTGATCGCTTTCACCTTCGCGCCGCTGTCGACGAACATGCCGGTGAGTGTCCGCGATCATGCCAGCCATCTGGCGGCCGGTGAGCCGCTGGCCGGGCTCGGCTGGATCAACCTGATCGGTCTCGCGGTGGCATCCGCGCTTGCCGCCCGCCTGTTCGGCGTACTCGCCCTATGCACATCCCGGACCCTGCGGCAACGGCGCCGTCACCGCCATCTGGTCGACCTCGCCGGTCACGACCACGGTGAACAGGCCTGCCGACGTAGTCGGCTCCGCGTTCTGGACCATCCGGTCGCGGTCGCATACTGCCTGCCCGGTGTGCGTCACACCCGGGTAGTCGTCTCCAAAGGGCTGCTCACCGCGCTCGCCGCGGACGAGCTGGAAGCCGTCCTCGTGCACGAGGAAGCTCATGCTCGGAGCCGCCACGATCTCGTCATCCAGCCTTTCGTGGCCTGGCAGGAAACGTTCCCCTTTCTGTCACCGGCCCGTGAAGCAACCGCCGCGGTGTCTCTGTTGGTCGAGATGCTCGCCGATGACGCCGCTGCCCGGCGCACCAGCGGGCAGACGCTCGCGCGCGCACTGGCCAGGCTCGGCGTCGCCCGCTCCCCGGTGCCGGCGGGCGCGGTCGCGATCAGCGGTGTGCCCCAGCACCAGCTGTCTGAACGATGCCGGACGCTGTGGCCGGCGCGTGCCAGCCACAGCAGCGGCACGATAGACAGCGGGGACACGAACGCTCCGGTGGCCGAGAGCGCCCGGTCGCCGATCGACACTCCGTTGGTCGCCCGCATCTCGCGCCTGCTGGATCCATCGCCCCGGACGCCGCTGTGGGCGCATGCGACGATCTATCTGACGGCCGCCGCCGTCAGCGCGTTCCCCGTGTTCGTCCTGGTGACCGTCTGAGCGCGTGCCCCGCCCTCGCATTGGTCCTCGCATTTCGATTCGCCCCCGCGTTCGCCCCGCGTTTGGTCGCGGCTGGCAGCGGGCATCGCCAACCACATGCCTGACCGGCGGAAAAGCGGCGCGTTTGATCTTTTCAACTCGTCGCGTCACTCACCAGGATGGATTTGTTCACGCCAAGCGTATTCGACCTCGGCCACAGGGTGACGACAGCACAAGGTGACAGCGGCACAAGGTGACAACATGAATCCGTCCCGTTTCTCTCCGGCCCACACGCGCTGATGATCCGACGCACGGGTATCCCGGGTCGTCGTGAACCAGCAAGATCGGACGAGCTGGAAAGCCTTGAGCTGGCCGCGCGACTCACTGACTTGGCTCCAATTGGCCTCCTGATTGTCGACACAGAGCTACGAATACGTTACATGAACAAGACCATACTCGCCTTCAACGGTCTGTCCACGGCGGACATCGGAGACAAGACGATCGCGGAGCTGCTTCCCGATATAGATCCTCAGGCATGGGATGTGATCCGGCGGGTGCTGGACACCGGGAAGCCGATCATCGATGTTGAAATCACCGGACGCACCCCGGCAAGCTGGCCGCACCGCCGCATATGGAGCGCTTCTCACTATCCGATCCGCGATCGGCACGGCGTCACGACGGCGATCGGTGTGGCCGCGATCGACATCACCGAACAACGACAGGCGGAAGCCGATCGCGAGGCCGTGGAACAGCGGCTGCGCCTGCTGGGGCGGGCCAGCGGGCTGGTCGGCGCGTCCCTGAAACTACCGGACACGCTGGCGGCGATCGTCGACCTCGCCGTCCCCGAATTCGCCGACAACTGCGAGGTCCTCCTGGCCGACGAAACGCTCGACGCCGACACCCACCCGGACAGGCTGGCGCTACGCGGAGCCAGGCACGCCAACACGCCGCGCTCCGCCTCGCCAACTCCGATCAATACCGTGGGAACTCTGGTCTATCTTGATCAGGATAATCCCGCTCATCGAGCATTCGCCACGCGCCGACCAGTGCTTTTCGACATAACAGAACGAATAATACACAGCGTCCAAATGTCCGAACCGCACGACTTTTTCGAGCAGGTCGCGATCGACATGGCGATCGTGGTTCCGCTGCTGGTGGGCCGGCAGTTCTTCGGGGTCGTCTACTTCGGCATCGGCTCGTCCCGGCGTCGTTATACCGACTGGGACGTGCAGACCGCGGCCGAACTGGGAAGCAGGATCTCCAGTGCGGTGGCCAACGCCCGAGCCTACGCCAGCCAGCGCGCCGCCGCCATCGCTTTGCAACGCGGCCTGCTGCCGCACGAAACCCCCGCCGTCGAAGGCCTGGACATCGCCTGGCGTTATGAACCTGGGACGGCCGGTACTGAAGTTGGTGGCGACTGGTTCGACATCATCCCGCTGTCTGCGGGCAGGGTCGCGCTGGTCATCGGTGACGTCATGGGCCGGGGCCTCACGGCCGCGGCCGTCATGGGGCAGGTCCGTTCCGCCGTCCGCGCCTTCGCCGCTCTCGACCTGCCCGCGGCCGACGTCCTCACCCATCTCGACGACCTTGTCCAGAACCTCGGCAGCGGCCCCGATCAAACGCTCATCAGCTGTATCTATGCGATTTTCGAGCCGGCTACCGGCACTATCTGCATTGCCAACGCGGGCCATCTGGATCCCGTCCTCACCTGTCCGGACGGAAAGGTCCGCCGCCTCGAAGGCCACGGCGATCCGATCCTCGGCCTCGGGCTGGGGGAACAGACGTACACCGAAACACGGCACGTGTTCGCAGCCGAAACCACACTTGCGCTCTTCACCGACGGCCTGGTCGAGTCCCCCACCGTCGGCATCGACGAAGGCTGTCGACGCATCGAGCTCATGTTCAGCTCCATCCATCGTGACGCCGAACAGAAACAGGCGCATGATCTCGGCAGGACTGCCGACCGGATGCTCAGCCTCATCGACCGGGGCGAAGGCTACGACGATGACGTCGCGCTGCTACTCGTCCGTGCCACCACCACCGCTACCACCGCCACCACCGCGATCGCCCCGCGTCCCCAGGCAGCCAAGGCCGCGCGCGAAGCCGTCCTGAGCGCCCTCAGCCGCTGGGAAGTCATAGGCGCTGCCTTCACCGTCGAACTGCTGGTCAGCGAACTGGTCACCAATGCGATCCGGTATGCGAACGCCCCGGGCCAACTGATCCTACGGCGCGGCCAGCACGCCCTCTATGTCGAGGTCTCCGACGAAGACACCCGGGTTCCCCGCCTGCTGCATCCCACCGTCGACGACGAGGGCGGCCGCGGCCTGCAGCTCGTCGCCGAACTGGCCACCCGCTGGGGCGCCAGGCCGACCCGGACCGGTAAGACCGTCTGGTTCCAGCTCGATCTCCCTGCGCCGACTGAAAACGACTGACCGGGTGCAGCTGGACGGCAACTCGTCAAGAATCCGGCCGCCCGCCCCGCACATGCTCATCTACCGCGTGGCGCGGTACGGCAATGACACGTATGTTGGAAACAACAAAACCGCAGTTCAGCCGGTAGATACCTTGGTGGCGGCCTTCATCGCCTTCTTGTAGGCACGAACCTTGTCACGGGTGACCGTGTCGATGATGTCGGCGATCGAAAGGTACGATCCGTCATCCCCGAACGGTGCGGACACCTCCCGCCAGCCTGGCGGCGTCACGCCAAGCTGCTTGCCAAGAAGCGCCACAAAAATCTTGGCTTTCTGCGTACCGAAACCCGGCAGTGCCGCCACCCGCCTCAGTAGCTCCTTGCCGTCGGCCGCGGTCGTCCACACGCGGGCCGCGTTGCCGTCGTAGGTGTCGACGATGAGCTGACACATGCTCTGCACCCGCTTGGCCATCGAACCGGGGAACCGATGCAGCGCCGGCTGCTGGGAGAAGGCCGCGCCGAGTTCGTCTGGGTCGGCCCTGGCGAGATCCGCCGCGTTCAGGGAACGACCAAGCCGTCGGGCCAGCTCGCAGGGAGCCGCGAACGCCCGCTCAAGAGGAATCTGTTGGTCCAGCACCATCCCGATCAGCAACGCGAGCGGATCGTTCGTCAGCAGCTCGTCCGCCTCGGCGATCTGACTCAGATGCAGTCCCACGACATCACCGTAGCCGGACCGGGGCAGCCGTCGCATCGCTGGTCCGGTCGCTGCACAGTCGACGCCGCCGCGTCCCGTCCCACCCGACCGTCGGCGTCCGGGCGGTGCACCGCGGTCGTGCCGACCGGCCTCGCCACCTTTTTGGACTGGGCTCACTGCTGTGCGGCCTGACGCCCAGCATCGGCTGGCTGACCACGGCCCCGCTCAGCTGAGCAGAGTTCGCAGCTCCTCGGCGTCCATACCGGCCTGGCGAAGGATCGAGGCGAGGGTACCCGTCGCCAGTTCACGGTGCAGCGGCACGATCACGGTACGGGCCGCAGCCTTGTCCCGGAGCTTGCAGTGCGAGCCTCTTGTGCTCACCTCGTCAAAGCCCGCACGACGCAATGCCCGGACAACCTCCGGACCTGAGACTCTGGGGAGCGCGGGTGTCACGCTGGCAAGCGGACGTCGACGGGCGCGACGATCGGCCCGTCAACGGAGACCGTCGGAACCGGCTCATCCTCGAAGTACAGCTCCAGTGCCTCGCGCAGGTTCGCCAGCGACTCCTCCACGCTTGGGCCCTGACTTGCCACCTCGACCTCAAGGGCCCGCGCCACGTACCAGTCGCCTTCGTGGGTGACGATCGCGGTCAGCCGGACAGCTCGCTCCATGGAGATCATGGTAGCCCTGTCAGGCGCGTATCGCGCGCGTACCTACCAGCGGCAGGCCACCCAGACCGCACCCACGTTCCGTCATCGATTCCATACTTATCGAGAGCCGTGTCGCGATCCGTTCCTTGTTTGTCCGATTTACTGGTCCAGCACCATGCCAATAAGAGCGTCCGAGGATGGGGCGTTCGATCAGTGAGCGGCTCATCCGCGCCCGGTCCGGCAAGGCGGCGGAGGAAGGCGCCCTGGTGCTGGGCGCCGACTGACGACAACGCGGCCGGGTGGGACGCGGGGAGCCGCGAGCCGCGAGCCGCGAGCCGCGAGCCGGACAGTCCTATCCTCGGGCGCTCTTACTTGCTCATAGAACTCGAACGTTCTGGACGGCGAACTCACACACCAGCCGGTGAGGATACGGCCGCAGGTCCGAGAGCTGAGGAGCAGACGCCATGGGTAAGCACCGCATCCGGAGATCCCCCGGCCGGGCCGTCCGAGTGGCTGGCGTGGCCGCCGCCAGCCTCGCGGTCACCGCGGGCCTCGCGACCACCGCGAGCGCCGCGAGCGCCGCAACGCCCGAAACCGGCGACGGATCGGTCACGCTCTCGATCACCGAGCCCGTCAGCCTCAGCGGGACGGCGGCCACCACGGTCGACTGCTCAGCCGGGCGGCTCACGTACACGGCCTCGGCGAGTACCGCCACCATCGACGGCTACACCCTCTCGTTCAACGTCCTCGCGACCGGCTACCGCGGCCCCGGCAGCTACACCGGTGTCCTCACACTCCAGCTCACGCAACCCGATGGCAGCAACGTCACTCTGCCCGCCGGCGCCGTACCCACCAGCATCAGCGCGACTGGCGGCGTATCCACCGTCGACCTGACGACCCCCGCGGGGACGGCCATCGACGGCTCGCTTGCCTGGACGTGCTCGTAGTGGCGAGGAGCAGGAAGCGCCGCCGGTTCCACGCCGCAGCGGCGCTTGCCGTGGCCATGCTGGCCGCGCCGACGACTCTCGCCGTCGACACGCCGGCCCTCGCCGCGGCTTCGGCGTCGACACCGTCATGCGCCTGGCGGCTGGAGACAACGCCCTCTACTGCCAACGTGGCGCTCCCGGACAGCGACGCCGTGTACTGGACGACGCCGTTCACGGTCGAGGACGGTCTTAAGATCACGGTCGCGGGCTCCTACGCCGACGCCCGCTACACCTCCCTGACCGTGTACAGCTCCAACCGCGCCCCGTTCACGACCAACGGGGTCAGCTCTGGGCTCCCCGACTTCCTGACCGCCCCGGACGCTGGCAGCGTGAATCCGTGGCAACAGACCGCGGCACCGGGCGGCAACTTCACCGTCACGCTGACCCAGGACGTGGTGACAGGCGAAAGCAACACGCTACCGCTGGCGCCGGCGGAAACCACGTCGGGCGCGACCGGCTACCTCATCTATCGCGTCTACCTTCCGGCCGGTGGGAATGCGGCCGACGTCCATCTGCCAACCCTTACCTTCACCCAGGACGATGTCTCGAACACGCCGCCGGTATGCGGCGCCAGCACCGCGGCCGACTCCGGGCCCGATATGGTCGCGTCCCAGCCAACCGTCACAGCCAGCGCGGCGAGTCCTCAGTTCGCGCGCGGCGCCTCGGGCACCGGCGGCCTTTTCCCGAATCTGGACAACGCCTACCTGTCGGCAAGCGTGACGCCGCCAGCCGACGGCTCGGTGCTCGTCGTGCACGGCAAGGCCCCCCGAACACCGACGGGTGACGATCCGGCTCCGTGGCCGGCCGCCGACGCCGATATCCGCTACTGGTCGCTGTGCGACAACCTGGCCAAGCCGCCGCTGCCTGTCGTCGTCAACACGCTACCCGACGGCAGTATCGACTATGGCTGCCGCGCGGACGACGCGACCAGTCTCGATTCCTCCGGCTACTACACCTTCGCGGTCGGCACTGAGGCGCAGCGGTCGGCGATCGACAGCATTCCGGGCGTCACCTTCGTACCGCTCTCCAGCGCCAGCCCGACCTCCCAGCACCTTCTGCTGTTCCGTAATCTGCTCGGCGCCGAGTTCGCCGAATCAGTCCAGAACGTTCCTTCCGACGACAGAGCGGCCACTGCTGCGGTCGTTATGAAGGCCTACTATCCGCGCACTACGTGGTGTTCGGTGACCATCCTCGCGGCCGGGGGCGCAGCGGCCTGCTTCGGATCGTGACGATCCCGTGGGTGGCCAGGCGCCCGCCCTGGCCACCCACCGCACAGATCTGCCCTGGGCCCACGCTGAAACCCTCTAGGCAGGCACCCCACCGGCACAACCCGGCGCCCGTCATCCGTTCCTTGTTTGTCCCGCGCCATCGCGACGGCAGCGTCGCGATGGCGCGACACATGCTGTTCACCTGATCGACATCTGACGTCGCCGAGACGCGACTTCGACGTTAGAATGACGTCATGACTACTGCCGAAGAGATCACGACCAACCTCACCATCCGGGCGCTCCCAGCTCGAGTACGTGCCACTCTGACCGCACGGGCGAAAGCGCGCCGGCAGTCGCTGAACGCCTACGTGCTCGACGTACTCAGCCGCGAGGCGACTACCCCGACCATGGACGAGGTACTCGCCGACATCGACAGCGCTCGCGCCTCGGTAGGGCTTACCACGGACGACGCGGTCGCCGCCGTACGCGCAGTCCGTGATGCGCAGGAGGCACGGTGGGGCTGATCGTCGTTGACGCGTCCGTGATCGTCGATCTACTCGCCGGGGATGACAGCCCACGGCGCAAGGCCGCGAGGGATCGTATGGCCAGCGGCGACGCCTCTTACGCCCCCGCTCATCTGGACATCGAGGTCATCTCGGCGCTCCGCGGCCTGGCCAGACGTACGAGCCGCCTAGCCGAGCACGCCCCGAATCTCGTCGCCAACCTGATCCGCCTACCGATCCGTCGCGAACTGCTCGGCGGGCCGACCGCCCAACGCGTCTGGGAACTTCGAGAAAACATGACCGCATACGGCGCCGGTTACGTCGCACTGGCCGAACAGATCGACGCCGTCCTTCTCACCTGTGACGCCAAATACATTGCCGCGACTGGCCCACGCTGCGCCATAGAACTAATCACATAGCGGTTGGCGATCGGGCTCGGACAGCCTCGGTACACACGGACTGCCGCGAACTCGCCGCCGAAGCGTCGACCGGCGAAGCGTCGACCGGCGACGATCCGCTCAGCCACCCGGCCATGATCAACATGACCGTGGTGACGTGGCGCGTCGGCCGGTTGGAACCTGCTTCGCGCCGAAAAGTGAACGTTCTGGTAGTCGATGAAGACCGCGACTCGCGGGGTCATGACGTACCCGATCTAGAAAAAAACCCCGCCAGTCGCGGAGGACGGCGGGGAGAAAGTCAGATCACCATAGGCACCCGACGGCCACGGCGCCAAACGGCCGAGGGCACAGCGCACGCCGAGGAGACCGTCTCCCCTCGTAGGCGACCCTCCGCGTCCGTGCGAGCGCTTTCCGCATACCAATCGGGACGGATCACCCAACATCGTTCGCTGTTTGTCCGATTTGCTGGTCCAGCACCATCACGATCAACAACGCGAGCGGGTCCTTCGACAGCGGCTCGTCCGCCTCGTCGATCCGGCTCAGATGCAGTCCCACGCCATCACCGTAGCCGACCATGTCACGGCGAGCCGCGCACCGATGGGCGACAGAAACGCCCCTGTGAGCTGGCAGGCGACGCACGTGAACACCGCGGACTTCGCGGGGCACCGCGACGGCGTATCCGGCTCGCCACGGATGTTGATAGCAGATCTTGCTAGCATATTACGCGTGACACGGACGATTACGCTTCGGCTCTCGGACGAGGCATACGAGGCGGTCAAGCGGTATGCCGAGGCAGCGGACACGTCGATGAACGCGTGGGTCGAGCGCGTGCTCGACGCCGAGGACATGCGCCGGCGCTGTGCCGCCCACGCTGCCTGGATGCGGGCGAACCCGGCGATCACCCAGGTGGCGCTCGCCTTCGGTGAGGCCAACCAGCGGGCACTCGCGGCGGCCGGGCTGCCCAACCTGGCGGGCGCCGCCGAATGAGGTCGCCGCGGCGCGGCGAGATCTGGACCACCCGCACCGGACCGACAGCCCAGGCGGTGCTGGTCATCAGTTCCACGGTTTACAACGAGATCGTCGATGAGCCGACCGTGCTGGTCGCGCTGGTCGTGGAGCACGCCACCGACGAGGGGTTCTGCGTCCGGCTGGGCGAGGGCCAGTGGGCTGTGATGGGCCTGGTCACGTTTGTGGCCAAGGCCGCGCTAGAAGAATACCTGCGCCGGGTCGACGTCCAGACGCTCACCGACACCAACACCATGCTTTTCAAGATCCTGGCCACGCCCGAACGCTGACGTCTCACGCGTGATACGTTAATTTCATGATCGAAGTAACAGTTCGAGATCTCCGCAATCATGGCGGCCAGATTCTGGACCGGGTCGCAAACGGAGAGGCACTGACAGTGACCCGGGACGGTCATCCGGTCGCCGAACTCCGGCCCCTGCCACGCCGCCCGCTGTCAGCCGCGCTGCTGCTGGAGCGCTGGCGCGGTCTACCGCGTGTCGACCCGGTACTCCTGCGCGAGGACATCGACAGCATGCTGGACCCCGCACTGTGACCGATCCCGCCGTACGCCACCCGCGCGGGGTGCTCGACACCAGCACGGTCATCCATCTGCCACGCATACCCGACCCGGACGGCCTGCCCGCGGAACCGCTCATCACCGCCGTCACGCTGGCCGAACTCTCGGTTGGCACGCTCGCCGCAGCCACGGACGGCGAGCGTGCCAACAGGCAGGCCCAGGTACAGCAGGCCGAGGCCGACTTTGATCCGCTCCCCTTCGATGCCGCAGCGGCACGAGCGTTCGGACGGGTGGCGGCCTCGCTGCGCCAAGCCGGTCGCAAGCCTGCGGCCCGAGCGTATGACGCAATGATCGCCGCCACCGCGCTGTCCAAGAACCTGCCCGTATACACCTGCAACCCCGCCGACTTCGCCAGCATTGACGGGCTTACCGTCATTGCCGTCCCGGTACCTGCGACGGCAGAAGCCTGAACCTGCACCTTGGCCACTGACGTTCTCGGCCGCAAGTCAGGCCGCGCCGCACCCTGCTCTGCCAATAGCAGAACTCACAGACTTCCAATAGCAGGACGGCTAGGGCGTAGTCTGATGAGTCTTCGATCGCTTCGCCCCCCACCGAACGCTTCGCGTCCGTGCGGGTCCCTGTTCTCAATGCCCGGAAGGCATCCTGCCGCGTTGCCGTCGGTCCGGATAGAACACCGCTATCCGGGCCTGCTCCGCCTTGCAGGCACTTTCTGGATCATCGCCCACATCGACCACCATCCATCAGACACGCCCTAAAAGGCCTGAGTGGCGATGGGTGCATAGGCACGGATGAAAAGGGCGACGTTCGCTCGAATGGCGGTGTCGAGTTCCGGGGCGTCGCGATCGGAGGGCGCGGTGAAAGCGAAGGTGCCGAGTTCTGTCATCTGCCAGGAGGTCCCGATGATGAGGGCGAGGTATTGACCGGCGGCGCGGGCTGGGTCGTCGATGTTTAGAGCGCCGGCGTGAGCGAGGCGGGCAAGGCTGCCGATGAGGGCTGGCCATACGGGTGTGGTGACGCGGGAACGCCACAGGGCCAGGAGCTGGGGGTGACGGGGTGCCTCGGTCTGGATAACTAGGCGCAACGCGCTGGTGGTCGGGCTGGCGTAGACCGTTGTGATCCGTCGCGCGAGGTCAAGCAGGTAGGTCGAGGCGTCATCGACAGTCTCTACGCGTGCGGGAAATATGTTCGTCGCGTTGCGTAGCGCGTCGAGGTTCGACGTGATCATCCCGTCGATGACGGCAAGGAAGAGCTTCTCCTTGTCGCCGAAATGATTGTAGACGGTCTGGCGGGAGACCGGGGTGGCCGACGCGATGTCGTCGAGGCTGGTGGCGGCGTAGCCCTGCCGCGCGAAGACCTCGAACGCGGCTTTCATGATCGCCTCGCGTTTGGCCAGCCGGCCTCGGCCCAGCGCGACGGCGCTGGCACCCGCTGCGTCGATGGCCACGGACCCACGCTACCCTCCTGGACTCAAGCATCTCGAAAATTAGGCAACACCGTCCAAGAAGCTATGCAGATGCGTCTCACGGTGGCGCCGTTCGTCGCCCCAGCGAAAGAGTGGGAGAACTAATGTCGACTCAGGTTCCGCACACGGTGATCATTGGTGCCGGGCCGGCTGGCCTGACAGGCGCCTATCAGCTGGCCGCTCGCGGCGCGGCCGTCACGGTGTTCGAAGCCGACGACGTGGTCGGCGGGATCAGCCGTACCGTCGAGCGCGACGGCTGGCGATTCGACATCGGCGGGCACCGGTTCTTCACCAAGGTCGCGGCCGTCGAGGTGCTGTGGCACGAAATCCTGCCTGCCGAGGACTTCTTGCTCCGGCCTCGGATGAGCCGGATATATTACCAGGGGAAGCTCTACGACTACCCGTTGCGCGCCTTCAACGCCCTGCGCAACCTCGGGCCTGGGCACGCGGCACTCGCCCTCGGGTCCTACGCCCGCGCGCGGCTGCGTCCGCCGCGGGATCAGAGCAACTATGAGGCGTGGCTGGTCGCGCGCTTCGGTTGGCGGCTGTACCGGACGTTTTTCAAAACCTACACCGAGAAGCTGTGGGGAATCCCGGTCAGCGAGATGCCGGCGGATTGGGCCGCACAGCGGGTGAAGAACCTCTCGCTGTCCTCCGCGATCGTCAACGCGGTCCTCCCGAGGCGAAACCAGAAGGACATCACCAGCCTCATTGAGGAGTTCCACTACCCGAAGTACGGCCCCGGCATGATGTGGGAGACCTGCCGTGACAAGGTCGAGAAGATGGGCGGAACGGTCACCTTGAACACCGCCGTCACGACCATCCACCATGAGCACGGACGCGCGGTCGCGGTCACCGTCCAATCGAAGACCGGCGAGCGCACACGGGTGCCGGCCGACCAGGTGATCTCCTCAACCCCACTGTCAGCCCTCGTGCTGGGCATGGACCCGCCACCGCCTGCCAAGGTCATTGAAGCGGCCAACGATCTGCGCTACCGCGATTACCTCACCGTCGCGCTCGTCGTCCCCGCCGAGTTCGGCTTTCCCGACAACTGGATCTACATCCATGACCCGGGTGTCAAGGTCGGCCGGATCCAGAACTACGGCTCCTGGTCGCCCTACCTCGTCAAGGAAGGGCGGACCTGTCTTGGTCTGGAGTTCTTCGTCTTCGAGGGCGACGACATGTGGACGAAGCTCGACGACGAGCTGATCGCGCTCGCCACCCGTGAACTGGAGCTGCTCGGACTCGTACGCCACGGCGCGGTCGAACGCGGCTACGTCGTGCGGGTGCCGAAGGCATACCCGACCTACGACCAGTACTACCGCCATAACGTTGAGATCATCCGAGAATGGATCTCCGTGAATGTCCCCAACGTTTACCCCGTCGGCCGCAACGGCATGCACCGCTACAACAACGCCGACCATTCCATGCTCACCGCGATGCGCACAGTCGAGAACATTCTCGACGGCACCCACCACGACATCTGGACCATCAACGTCGAAGAGGAATACCACGAACAAAAGACACCGGCCGCGCCCTCCGGCCGACCGATAGGCACCGGCCGCGACGCGCCCATCCTCCCGCGACGCGACCACCAACGCCGCATTCAATAGCGGGCGATTTCGAGCGTGCGTGCCGGCCACCTACGGTCGCGCCGCAGGCCTCGCTGCTGATCATAGCCAGGCTGGTAGTAATGGCTTCCTGACCGCGGTGGGTCTTATCGGTCGGTCAGGAAGCCCAGGCGCGCTCCCACCGGTCAGTCGCCGCCGTGGCCTCTGGTGTACACGAGCGGTATTCGACATCGCTACGCCATACTGTCAGCTGGCAACGTCCCGCCTCGATGCTCCACGTCCGGCGGTCACACCGGTCCTCGATCTGAACCGGTTGTGGCGTACGCGGCTCCATGGACCGCTGATGTGCCCAGGCATGGGCTGAACCCCACTCGGGGAAGGTCGCGACAAGCTCGCCGTCTCCGTCAAAGACCAGAAAGCGGCGTCTGATCATCGCTTCACCCGCGCCCACCTGATCTCCCCCCATCGCAGCCATGACAACAACTCACCCTTCGTATTATTGATCTTACTTAAAGTATCAACACAAACAGCATGAGCGCATCGGGCGGCTCCCGCAAGAGCAATCGCGACCGTGTCGTTACGGAAAGCATCATCCAGCACATAAAAGTGATGAAGCGCTGGCAGAATGTAGCAATGCTCTACGCGAAGGGGATTAATGGGCACTAACAGTGGTCCAACCGTCCGAAGGCGGCGACTCGGCGCCGAACTCCGCCAGCTCCGTGAGGAAGCTGACGTGTCCGTCGATCAGGCTTGCGAACTCCTCCGTTGCTCAATTTCAAAGATCAGCAGAATGGAAAACGGCCGCGTACCGGTCCGGACCCGCGACGTCCACGATCTCTTGCAGCTCTACGGCGTCACGGACGAGACCAAACGCGAAGCCTTCCTCGCGCTTGCCCGCGAGTCTCGCAAACGTGGCTGGTGGCATACCTACCACGATGTGGTTCCTCCATGGTTCGAGATCTACATCGGCCTCGAAGGAGATGCCTCTTCGATAAGCGTGTACGAGGCGCAGCTCGTTCATGGACTGTTACAGACAGCCGAGTACGCCCGCCACGTCATCCGCGCCAACAACCCAGAGATCGTGGAGGAGGACCTGGAGCGCAGAGTCGCACTGCGGCTCGATCGACAGAGTCGACTCACGCACGACAACCCTCCTCGGTTGTGGGTCGTCCTCGACGAGGCGGTGCTACACCGTCCGGTTGGCGGTACGGCCGTGATGCGAGCGCAGCTCGAGTATCTCATCAAGCGAGCGAAACTACCCAATGTGACTCTCCAGGTCGTTCCCTTCGTCGCGGGTGCCCACGCGGGAATGGGTAGCACCTTCGCGATCCTCGGCTTTCCGGACCCGACAGACCACGACGTTGTCTATATCGAGGAAGCGACAGGGAGCCTCTATCTTGAACGGGCGGCGGAAATTCGGCACTACCGGCTGAAGACCGACTACCTGTTGGCCGCCGCGCTTCGCCCCGACCAGTCCCTTGAGATGATAGCCAGAGTGACGGAGGAAATGAAATGACTGAAAACAGCATGTCAACCACAAGCAAGATCGATATCGATGCCGAGACGGCCGTGTGGCGCAAAAGCAGCTACAGCAATGGTGCCGGCGGCATGTGCGTAGAGGTTGCGGTCGCTGCCGACGGCGTCCTCGTCCGCGATTCGAAGGACCCAGCCGGCCCGGTCCTGGCCTTCACCGGTGGCGAATGGGATGCCTTCCTTGCCGGTGTCAGGGACGGCGAGTTCGATCAGATCTGACCCGCCGAATCACAACCACGGGCCAACACGGTGCTGCCGGGCGGCCGGATGTCGCTCAGACCGCTCGGCACCGGAATGAACCCGGGACATACGGTCCCAGCGGCCAAAGAGAGTGCGATCATGGTTTTTCACTCGCCCGGAACCACCAAGCGGGCTAGTATGCCAAAAATCGTGTAAGCATTATTTTTCGTCTGGCCAGAGATCCCGGGTGTGCTGGATTTTTGCGTACCCTCAGGCTCACAAAGGAGCCTGAGGGTACCCTACAAGGATCATTTCGGACAATCGTGGACCTATCTTTCCGTCGGCAGGCCACGGGCGGGCGGCTCCCGAGGAAGGCCCGCACCGAACGGATACGGCCCATGTCGTAACCGATCCGGCCGCGCCCCGGCCTGGACGTGATAAGAGAGGCTCCGGCAATAGGGCGTTCGATCAGGGAGCGGCGCCCGGGCGGATGGATCGCGAGGCTGCGGAGGGAGTCACCGGAGGTGTTGGGTGGCGACTGACGAGCCGGGGTACCCGTGCATCGCGCAGCGATGGACAGGGAGCGATGATGCGAAGCGCCGACCGGGCGGCGCGAGCCGGACAGTCCTATTGCCGGAGCCCCTAAGAGAGTATCTCGTCCAGATAGGCGAAGTTTATCGTGTCCGATATGCAGCAATTGTCATAATTTAGGAATGGCGAGGTGGGGCATCGACTCACCTGCGCCGTCGTCTGCACCTCCTGAGGTGGCTCTGATGCCGGGACTTCGACTCTTGCCCCGCCTCACCACCTCCAGAAGCTCGGCTGAACCATCGCAAACCGGAACCCCCGTGGCACGACGCGGCCGAAAAAGTAATCAGACGAGCGCGGATAGCAACATCATGAAAAAGGCCTTGCGATCGGGCCCCCGACAGCGCACTCTGTAGAGGTCGGGTCGGGTTGTGGTCCTTGCCTTGTGATCCTTTTCTTGTTGTCCGCTCGCTTTGCCGTCCTTCCCGTTGACGTAGTGTCACAAAATTTCGATTATCTCATCGGGTGCTGGTGCCCGTTGTCGCTATAGGGAGCGAAGCCGTCATGTACGCCATAGCCTGGGCAGAGGCCCGAAGGTCAGGGCGTTTCGGCCTTTCCCCCCATCCGACCTTTAGATCCAGTCAGCTTCGTCGATTGCGCACTGGCGG
The DNA here is from genome assembly GCF_917627385.1 of Protofrankia sp. CiT1. Classification (GTDB taxonomy): domain Bacteria; phylum Actinomycetota; class Actinomycetes; order Frankiales; family Frankiaceae; genus Protofrankia. Next base: position 889 of record NZ_CAKJTL010000029.1, on the reverse strand, counting down.
AACGTAGGCGATCGACCGTTTCGCGGGCAGGGTGCCAACCCCGTCGGCCCGGAAGCTCATTGATCCAAATCGCGCCTGGCGCATGTCAGGCGGATTTTTCGTCGTCCTGTTCCCGCACAACGGGAGGTGATCAGCGTGGCCACTGCCACGACGAACCTGCTCAACACCCCGCTTGAGGACCCGCGTACCGAGCGGGTGCGCCGCAACGCTCTTGCGGCGTACGTCGACGGAAAGATCAGTTTTGCCCAGGCGAACTCCCGCGTCCGCAGGGCAATGGAGCGATTTCAGCCCTAAGGCGTGTTTCGACAGTCAGCTGTCCGGCTCGCCGCGTCCAGGCTGCACCTGGCCGTGTTCTTGGCTGCACCGATACCGCTCCTCCGGTATCGGTGCAGCCCACAGCCTTGCCAGGAAGCTACCTGGACGCGGCTCCCTGATCGAAAGCCCGATCTCACACACGCTCTCAGACCGCTGCGGACTCCCGCGTGACACTCGCGGCACGGTCCCGACCGAGACCGAAGATCCCGATCGCGACCAGGCCGAGCGAAATGACAAATGCCGCCATCTGGGGTCCTTCTGGCGCCGTCTCGTCAAACAAGGTCAAACCAATCATGACCGGTAAAAAGGCTGAGACCCCGCTGGTCACTGGGAACGCGATCACTGCGGCCCGGCCCTGTAGGCCTCGCTGTTCCAGGCCCAGCGCAAGAACGGAAAAGGCGATCAGCACATAAGGGGTCGGTGTTGACAGCAGTCCGGCCAGTTCATGATTGTCCAGATACAGGCCGATCTGGCGAGTCGCCAGAGTCGCGATGGCGTAGCAGACTCCGGCCGACAGTCCGAACAGCAAAGCCGCTTGGGCGATCCGCCCCCCACGCCCCGCCCGGTTCGCCAG
>NZ_CAKJTL010000028.1:12557-18633 GCF_917627385.1 Protofrankia sp. CiT1 | reverse complement strand
GTAGCGACACTGCGGCAGGTCCAGCACGGCGCACACGGCCGGCGGGTGCAAAACGCCACCCTGTCCGCGATCGCCCGCGCCCTCGACTGGCCTGACGATCACCTGATCGGGGTGTTGGTCGGCAACCGTGTCTCGGACACACCTGGCCACGCGACCGATCAGAAGATCCTTGCCGGGATCGGCCGCATCGAACAGCGCCTGGACGACCTCAGCCACCGCCTGGCCGCCGTCGAGGAACTCGTCACCACGGGCACGGCCACCCGATAAAGGGCCAGAACCCCGACGCCGGACATGAATACCCGCCGGGATTCTGACCCCTGCACCTCATCGCGCTACCAACCGCCCGAGCGCTCAGCCTGGCCCGGCGGGAATCCCGTCCGCGGCGTGCGGCGATACCAGGTTGTCCATCGGGCGGAACACCAGCGTCACGTCAACATCACCACATGCCTCCGCGAACCCCACCCCGTCCGGTAACGCCGCCCAGGCCCGCGCCACGTCCGCGGGTCGATCCGCCGGATAGATCGTGACCGTGTACTCCCCACCGCCGTTCATCGGCCGCCGCCCCGCCGCACCGACCGTGCCAACGCCGCACCCAGCAGCACCCGCCCGGCCGCCGGCATCGTGACCGTGTCGACGAAGAAGAACAGCGGGCACACCTGAAAGTCATGCCAGCCGCTCTCCACCGCGAACAGCTCCGCCGACCTGGGCGAATCAAAGGCGATCGTGGTATCCCGGACCCGCCGTTCCTCTCCCGGCTCGAAACGCACCACGCCGTAGAGGACGGGTACCCGCTCGTCCCGTTCCTCGCCATCGGCTGTGTCCACACTGGTCACCGTCACCGGCTCCACCGTCCGTTCTGTCCACTGTGTTGGATGCCGACCCGGCACCATGGCGTCAAACGCTCAACACGAGGCGGGGCCGGCTTCCTACCAGGCTCACGAGACGACGCGGCCGACGGAAGATCAAAGGTATATGCGACCTTTGCATGATTTCTATTGTCATTAAGGACGCCCGGCAACAAGGGCGTGGATCAAGAAGTGGGGTTGGGGTGCGTGCCTCGCGAGGCGGCGCGGGGAGCCACCGGAAGTGGTAGGCGTCGACTGGCGAGCCGGAGTACCCGTGCATCGCGTGGCGATGGATAGGGAGCGATGACGCGAGGCGCACACCCCAGCCCCGCGATGCCGCGTCCTCTGTTGCCGGGCGTTCCCAATCAGCCGGGCCAGCTTGAATGACGGCCGATAGAACCAATTTTGATGATCGATAGATGATGTCTACATACACACAGATGATGATCTGTGTACTCTCGCGGTAGTCCTGCTACGAGGTGTGACCCCCTCTTCTACCGGAAGGACTCACCGCATGTCATCGGCGCTCGGCCCCTACACGGTGTCCCCGGAGTTACTGGCCCGCGAAGACATGCGCTCCGCCCTTGCCACGCATGACTTCATGTCCGTGTTCCTGCTGATGCGCAAGTACGACGGCGCGAGTCAGGACCGGATCGCATCCCAGGTCGCGGGCATGACCCAAGGACGCGTCAGCAAGATCATGAGGGGTGAGGATCGGGTCGCATCCTTCGATGTCATCGAACGGATCTCGGACGGACTCAGGGTCCCCGGTCGGCTCCTGCGCCTTGCGCCCCGCCCGTGGGAGACACCGGCACCATCACGCGCTACCGGCTTGGAGCCCGGCGCATCCAACCCAAGCATGATCCAATCGGGGATGAGGCGACCGGCTGGCACAGTGCCCCACGGACGGCCCGTACACCTACTGATCGGTTCGAGTCTTGTCGTAGCCGAGTCGTTCGACGATAGAGCGCGCACTATGGATGGAGACAGGTGGTACGGCGTTCCCGTCCAACAGGTGGAAGGGCTGGTCACGATGGCCGCACGGAAAGCACTGCGCTTCGCGGTCGCAGTCGGCAGCGACACCGTCGGACCCGACACAATCGATCTTGTTCATGACGAAGTGACCCGCCTTGCCCGCGCCTATCCCGTCAGCCCCCTGTCAACGATCCTCGGCGATCTCGTCGATCTTCAGGAAGCAACATTCCGGCTGTTGGAGGCCCGGCAGGTCTCGACGCCCCAGCGAAGCCTGTACCTGTTGGCCGGTGCCGTGTCCGGAATGCTCGCGAAAGCATCCCATGACGTCGGGCAGCCACAGGCCGCGATGACCCAAGCCCGCACCGCCTACATCTGCGCGGACAACGCCGGACACGACGGCCTCAAGGTCTGGACCCGCGGACTCCAATCGATGATCGCCTACTGGGCTGGTCGTCACCGCGAAGCCGTCCAGTACGCCGAGCTGGGTGCCGACCCCGCGCAGCGGGTCCGCGGAACGGCCACGACATGGCTTCTGGCCCAGGAGGCCCGCAGCTGGGCGGTCCTCGGCGCCGCGGAACAGGCCGAAAGCGCCATCACTCGCGCCGACGAGGCCCGGGAACGACTTGAACCCGATGAGTTGGATGAGTTCGGTGGCATCCTGACCTTCACCAGGCCCCGGCAGCTTTACTACGCTGCCGACGCCCGCATCTGGGTCGATGGTGCCTCCCTCCGCGCGGAAGAGACGGCCAGCGAGGCGATCGCCGCCTACGAACATGCCGACATCGACGAACGGTCCTTCAGCGACGAGGCCGGAGCCCGCGCCGACCAGGCATGGGCACGTCTCACCGGCGGGAACCTCGAAGGCGCGGCCGAGTCGCTCCGCCCCGTCCTGGACCTGCCCGCTGACCAGCGCATAGCCGGCATCATCGCCAGCGTCAACCGGATACACACCGCTCTGCGCTCAGGTCCGGCCGGGGAGACCACCGCAGCGCGTGACCTTCAGCAGGAGATCGAAGCGTTCTCCGCCGTCTCGGCAGCCGCCGCCCTCCGATAGGGTCTGCCGGGTGTACCCGGTACGGATCGATGGTAATGGCCTGTGCGTGCGCGAGTTCACCGACAGCGACGTTGATGCGCTTCTCGCCGTCTACGGCGATCCCGCCGTCACCCGGTACATGAGCTTCGACCCGCGTACCCGCGACCAGGTCGCCGCCACCATTGCGATGGCTATCCGTACCGCCACGATCGAACCCCGCGTGGAATACTCCCTGGCTGTCGCGATCCCCGACACCACCGAGATGATCGGGTTCGGCCGGCTTGCGGTCGACAGCGGCCATCCCGCCCAGCGCAGCGCCCAAATCGGGTTCGCGCTCCGCGCCGACCAGTGGGGTCGCGGCTACGGCGCCGAAACCGTCCGGCTCCTGCACCGCCTGGGCTTTGCCGAACTCGGGATGCACCGCATCTGGGGCGCACGCTCCCCCGACAACACCGTCTCCGACCAGCTCATGAACAAACTTGGCATGATCGAGGAAGGCCGTATCCGCGGACATGTCTGTGTCCGCGGTGCCTGGCGTGATTCCATCGTCCATTCCATCCTCGAAGACGAGTGGACACCCCGGCCCGGCACGGACACTGTCAGCCAGAACCCCGCCACAACCTGACCGGACCCAACATCGGCACGACCGGTCATAAGCCCGACAGACTGCCGAATTCCTCGTTTTAGGATCAAGACGCGGCACGTGCCGCGCCGCGCGACGGCTGCGCGCGGCCGTGGACGGCCGTGCTCGCCGGCGTGTCGCGACTCCGCATTACACTTTGGCCTGTGAGCTTCTGGTCGGTACAGCAAGGCCCTCATTATGACGGCGACCCTCGTGGGGATGGTACGGCCCGGTCCATCGGCGAAATCGTCTGCCCGGAATGCAACAACGTTCTCGCCCGCCTACGCGATGAGCCGGGCGGCGTAACTCTCTCGGCCTGGGTCCCGGCGTGGGGCAGGGCCCCCTCAGACCCGGGAGGGCGCGAGGTGGGATGGACTCTGGCCACAGGGATTGACGGCGAGACGCCGGCCGACACCGCAGGCTCTGTCCTCACCTGCTGGCGCGGCCATACCGGTCTCTGGATCGACGGAGCCGAGTGCCGTCGCATGGTCCGTAAGTATCGAGCGAGCGGAAGGAGGGTCCGTAGCGCCGCACGACGTGCTCCCGAGGGGGCCGAGTAGCGATGGTATAGTCGCGGAGAATCAGTCGCCTGAGGCGGGGCCGCTCGCCAACGTCGGAATTGAGGCAGCCGACACGAATCCCCACTCGGAGGGGTCGTGTCTTTTGCTGTCTGGGCGACGTTCATAATGGCCCTGCTGCGATTTGGGTTGATCGCTGTGGTCACGGCCGTGGCATTGAAGGCCGATAGTGCCGCTCGACGTAAGGTCGCAGTTGCTATCCTCCGGATCCTTCGCCCGGGTTTCCCGGTATGGCGGCGATCCTCTCCCGAGGAGCGAGATGAGTAGCGCGACGCCTGGCTGCACTGGCGGATCGTCGAGCGGGGGCGGAGCGCCGGCCTGGCAAGGTCCGGGTGCTCCAGCCATGGCACGTGATCTGGTCGATGCCGCGCCGTCGGGCACGCCAGGGGGCGGAAAGGCAGGCAGGGGGCACGCCAGCGGGCGGCCCGGAGACAGAGCCAGTTGCAGCGGACAGCCCGACCAGTTCACTTTGCCAGCGGCGAGACTGTCTGTGGTCGCCCGACTGAAGGACAAGCAAGGTCATTTTTCTGGAGTTGGCGGGTAGACTCGGGCCGGTCAGGCCAGACAGAAGCGCCATAACGTGACAGCCGAGTTGACAGCCAAGCCGGCGGACAGCGGCGGACGCGGATGGACTCGAGCGCACAAGGCTTGCCAGCTTGTCGGACGCGGCGAACGTCCACGGATGCCAACGGAAGATCCAGATCAAACTACGGATCAAGAGGTTGGGGGTTCGAGTCCCTCCGAGCGCACGCGACGCGGGATTCCCTGGCCGCTTCCCTCCGGGAAGCTCCCCGAGGCCCGCGATATTGCTCCGGGGGGCGCCCCCCCGGACCCCACCGCCTGGGGTTTTGCCTAATCAGGTGACCACCGAAGATCCAAAGCGGCGCCCACAGATGTCTGGTTGAGACAGGCTCAGAGCCCCGCAACCGATCACACGGCACGGGGCTCTGGGCTTTCCAGGGCTCAAGTACTGCAGTTTGTACTGCAATTGAGAAAGATCATACACGCGTGATCACTATCGCGGCCTTCTCGTCATGTTCCGTGTCGATGAGGCCGGTGGCATCGCCGAGACGTCTGGCCAGGTGGTTACGGCGGACGCGTTGAGCCCGCCAGCAGCTACAGGGCTCCCCCCCCGCGCCTTATCCGGCCACTCCTGCGGATCAGATGTGGCTCACGAGTTCCAGGACAGGGCTACGCTGGAACCCATGAGCGTGGCCCACAACCACTACTCTGAGCTGCACGCCCTCGTCGACCGGCTTGCCCCGGAACGCACCGCGGATGCCCGACGGGCGCTGTTGCGCCTGGTCGCAGCAAACCCGGACCTGGACACACAGGGCGCGGTGTGGGCGGGACCGTCCTTCATCGGCGCATTCGACAGTGGTCGTGACGACCTGTCCGAGCGGGTGGACGAGGCGCTGTTCGACAACGACGGCCCTGGGGCTGGCATCCGGTGATCCTGTGGGACACCGGTCCTCTCTACGCCGCGTTCGACCGCCGGGACAAGCACCACGAGGCGAGCGCCGCCCTGATGCGACAACAGCGCCACCGCTCCTCGTGCCGGCGCCGGTCGTGATCGAGACCTGCTACCACCTGACCAAGCACCTCGGCGCCCGAGCCGAGATCACGTTCCTGAAAGCCTTTCAGAGCGGCGATCTGGCCATGGTCACGCCTACAAAGCCGGACTTCGACCGTGCTGTCGAGCTGGTGGAACAGTACGCCGGGTTCCCACTCGGCATCACCGACGCCTACGTCATCGCGATCGCCGAACGCCTCGACGTCGCGCAACTGGCCACCATCGACCGCCGCCACTTTCTGGCCGTGACGCCACGTCACTGCCCCGGCTTCGAACTGCTACCCGTCTGACAGCCAAGTTGACAGCCAAGGCCGCGAACGAGACTGGACGCCGACGGCCACCCATGGACAGGCCCCGCCAGGCCAGCGGACGGGATGGACGTCAGCGGACGTCCCCGGAAGATCCCGAGCAAATTACGGATCAAGAGGTTAGGGGTTCGAGTCCAGCCGA
>NZ_CAKJTL010000028.1:4558-12074 GCF_917627385.1 Protofrankia sp. CiT1 | reverse complement strand
GCCTGCGTCAGACCCTGCTCCTCACGAATCTCCCTGAGCCGGTAGGCGCGTACCTCAGCATCCAGGCGTGCGCGGTACTCAGCCGCCCAGCCCTCGTCTGGAGGCCGCTTGGCCCGTACCTGCTCCCACGTACTCGCCACGGCACGTCCCTCCTCATCGCTCAGCTCCCATTGCCGTATTCACCGCGGAGCCACCCGTCGTACCGGTCATCGACAATCTTGTTGGCATCGGGTGCAACGGGAGCTGGCGGGACCGGCCGTTCTTGCTCACGCGCACGGTCAGCAGCCCAAGCCCAAGCCCAAGCCCCAGCCGCAGGTCGAAGTCGGTGTCATCGAGGCGGGCGGCTTCCCCGATACGCAGGCCGGTGACCGCTAGCAGGCCGATCAGCGTCCGGTAGGTCGCGACCGCCATCGGGTAGCGCAGCGTGCCCGCCGCTATCATCAGCGCCGCGACCTCGATGTCGGAATACAGGCAGGGCACCGCTCGGCGAGCGTAGCCGGTGACCAGTGGAGCAGGGGTCCGGCAAGCTTGATCGCGATTGGGCAGACCCCTGACCTGCCCCAACAACCCGATGTGAACTCCTGCTCAGGTCCCGACGCGGGGCTGGCGGTGCACCGACCGCTGGAGACCACCTTCCCTTCCACTTCTGCTCTACTTCCGCGGCTGAACTCCGCGAGGTCGGCCCGGTCGCGCTTGACCTGCAGTTCGCTTGAACCTCTAACCTTCCCTCGACGGCCGGCGCCGCATGCCGGTAGCAACCCCGCACCACCGAGAGGTAACCCATGAGCGGAGGTACTCCATGAGCATGGAAGTCACCGCGTGGATGTCGATGCACAAGGCGATGACCGCGCAGGACGAACGGCGCCCCTTCTCCAAGGCGACCCTGCGGCGGATCGGCGGTTTCGCCCGGCCGCGCCGCCGGCAGCTGACCTGGTTTCTGCTGCTCGGCGTCGTGACGGCGGTCCTGGCGGTCGCGACACCGGTACTCGCCGGCCGGGTCGTCGACGCGATCGTGCGCGGCGCGGCCGTCCACGTCGTGGTCGGGCTCGCGGTGCTCATCGCCGTCATCGCGGTGGCCGAGGCCGGCCTCGGGCTGGTGTCCAGGTGGCTGTCGGCAACTATCGGCGAGGGCCTGATCCTTGACCTGCGCACCGCCGTGTTCGACCACGTGCAGCGGATGCCCATCGCATTCTTCACCCGCACCCGTACCGGCGCGCTGGTCAGCCGGTTGAACAACGACGTCATCGGCGCGCAACGGGCCTTCAGTAACACGCTCTCCGGCGTGGTCAGCAACATCGTCGCACTCCTGCTCACCCTCGCCGTGATGATCAGAATTTCCTGGCAGATCACCGTGCTCGCGCTGCTGTTGCTGCCGCTGTTCGTCGTGCCCGCACGGCGGATGGGCAGCCGGCTGGCCCGGCTCGAACGCGAGGCGGCCAACCATAACGCGGTGATGAGCACGCAGATGACCGAGCGTTTCTCCGCGCCCGGCGCGACGCTGGTGAAACTGTTCGGCCGGCCCGCCCACGAGTCCGCCGCGTTCGCCGTACGGGCGCGGCGCGTCCGCGACATCGGGGTCCGCTCGGCGATGGTGCAGTGGGTGTTCATCACCGCGCTGACCCTGGTCTCGGCGCTGGCGCTTGCCCTCGTCTACGGGCTCGGCGGTTTCTACGCGCTGCGCGGGCAGCTGGAACCCGGCGCCGTCGTCGCGCTCGCGCTGTTGCTCACCCGTCTCTACGCCCCGCTGACCTCGCTGGCCAGCGCCCGGGTAGAAGTCATGAGCGCTCTGGTAAGCTTCGAACGGGTGTTCGAGGTTCTGGACCTCGAACCACTGATCGCCGACCGCGCGGACGCGCGGCACGTGCCAGCGGGAGGGGTGTCAGTGGAATTCGACGACGTCAGTTTCAGCTACCCGCCCGCGGACAAGGTCTCGCTCGCATCGCTGGAGGAGGTCGCCGTCCTCGACACCCGTGGCGGCGTCGAGATTCTGCACGGCGTCTCGTTCCGGGTCGAACCCGGGCAGCTGGTAGCGCTGGTGGGCTCGTCAGGCGCCGGAAAGTCCACGATCGCACAGCTGACGGCCCGGCTCTACGACGTCGACACCGGCGCAGTGCGCCTGGCCGGGATCGACGTCCGCGACCTGACCGCCGGATCCATCCGCGCGACACTCGGGATGGTCACACAGGACGGGCACCTGTTCCACGAGTCGATCCGCGCGAACCTGCTGCTTGCACTGCCCGAGGCGACCGAGGACGAGCTGTGGGACGCGCTGCGCCGAGCCAGGCTTGCCGACCTCGTCGAGAGCCTGCCCGACGGGTTGGACACCGTCGTCGGCGAACGCGGGTATCGCCTCTCCGGCGGTGAACGCCAACGCCTGACCATCGCCCGGCTCCTGCTGGCACGGCCGCGAGTAGTGATCCTCGATGAGGCCACCGCGCACCTGGACTCCACCTCGGAGGCCGCGGTACAGGCGGCCCTGGCCGAGGCACTCACCGGACGGACCGCGATAGTGATCGCGCACCGGCTGTCCACCATCCGCTCCGCCGACCTCATCCTTGTCATCGAGGACGGACGGGTCGTCGAGCGTGGCACCCATACCGACCTGCTCAGCGCCGGCGGACGTTACGGGGAGCTGTACCGGACGCAGTTCGACCAGCCGACCGCGGCCACCACCACCATGGCCACAATGGCCGCAGCTGGATGAGGGCAACGACCGATCGAGGACCACGGCCGGTTCAGGAAAAGCGACGACGAGGTGGCCACCGCCGCGGTCGACGCCGGCCTGCGCCCGCTGCTGGACAAACTCCCGCGGGGCATCGAGACGATGGTCGGGGCCCGCGGCTATCAGCTCTCCGGTGGGGAACGCCAACGGCTCGCCCTTGCCCGGGTTCTGCTCGCCGACCCGCCCGTGCCCGTCCTGGACGAGGCCACGTCACGGCTGGACTCGCTGACCGAGAACGTGTGGTGCAGGAGGCACTGTCCCGGCTGGGCACCGGACGCACCCGGGTGGTGATCGCGCACCGGTTGTCGACGATCGTAGACGCCGACGCCATCCACGTCCTGGACGCGGGCACGGTTGTCGAACGGGGCACGCACAGCGAACTGCTGGCGGCAGGGGGCGCCTACGCCCGCCTCTACGCCCGGCAGGTGGGCCAGGAGCAGTCCGTCAGCCATCAGTGATCCGGGGGCTTCAGCGGCCCCGGGGCACAGGTCGTGAAGGCATTTCATCTTTTCACCGCTGGCCAGTGGACACGCCGGCCCACCAGCGGTGGTCAGGACACTCCGGCGCCAACGGTGGCGATCTGTGGCGACGAGGCGGAGGGCATCCGGATCACCAGCGATCTCATCCGGGACCTCGGCGGCGTACCAGCCGTGCTGGGACCGCGCAACCGTCGCCCGGCAGCTCGTAACGACGGAGCGTCAGCCCAGGATCGCGAGGAACATCTCAGATCGGTTCGACGACGATGTCAGCGTGGTCGAGTGTGGCGGTGTAGGCACCTATGTCGCCTGGGTCGCTGGTGAGGATCTGGGCCGGACCGTGAAGAGCAGCCGCGATGACGACCAGGGCGTCGATGACGTCCGGTCGCTTCTTCGTGGGAAGCCTGGCCTCGGCGAGCATGGCCCCCGCCCGCTTGTACGAGTCAAGAGTGAAGGTTCTCGCGCAGGCGACGCAACCGGCGGGGACGCCCGACACGCCGCGCATGGGGGACGCGCTCTCCCGAGTCTGGGGCACGGTGCAGTCCTTCAGGTACTGGCTGAAGGACTGTAGCGTCTTCGGGTCCGGTCGCCACGCCTGGGCGAGAACCGGGCCGATGACGACCGGCCGGTGCGGAGCTGCGCGCAGGCCGTGATGAAGCAGCCGTGCCGCCGAGCTGTCTCGCAGGAGCGCCACGAGCATCCCGGCGTCATAGACGACAGTACGCGCGATCATGCAACGCTCGCGGCGTCCGATCCAAGCGCACTGTTCAGGACCCGGTGGACGAGCGCCTGCTCGTCCGTGGTCAGGGCGTCGAACGACGGCAGGCCCGTCTCAGGGACACCGCCAGCCTGCTCGAAGGCTGCCTGGTTACGCGCGTCAAGTGCCGTGAAGGTCGCCGTGACAGCATCGTCGCGAGCCATCTGCGCGACAGCCGCCGCAATCATGTAGGCGGACACATCCATACCTGCTGCCTCAGCGTGCATCCTGATCGCGGCCTGGACATCCGAGGACGTCGAGATCGTGAACCGAATGTTTGGCATGCCGTTATCGTAACACAGCGTATTACGCTGTTCTGCTGGTCCAGCACCATGCCGATCAGTAGCGCCAACGAGTCCGGGGGACCCAGAGGATCGTGAGCGAAGCGAGTGATCGTTCGAGAGTACGCGTCAGCAGCTCATCAGCCTCGTCGATCTGGCTCAGATGCAGTCCGACGGCATCACGGTAGCCGACCGCTTTGCGGCAGCCATCGGTCTGCCAGCCAGATCGCCGTGTAGTCGGTGTAGTCCCGGCAGGCTGCGTAATCGTCAGCGTCCAGGGAGTGGCACCACGGAAGCAGCCGATCTAGAAAAGCCCCGCCAGTCCCGGAGGACGGCGGGGAGAAACTAAGATCATCTTAGGCACCCGATGGTCACGGCGTCAACCGGACGAGGGCACAGAGCACGCCGAGGACACGACCCTCCCTAGATGAGGCCCGCCGCATCTGCGCGAGCACTCTCCGCGTTCTGATCAGAACGATCGTAGCTCGTGGGGAGAAACACGACCTGGTTCTCCCGGCATGGCTCGACGCCGATCACCGAGATCCCCAAAAGGTGGCCGGCCGCATACCGCGGTGTCGTCGCCCATCGAGTGGACGCGATCGAGCACGGAGACGGCTGGGACACGATGGAATCTGATGACGGTCGCGTACCTGCGGATGGCCAGTGGCCGGCACCGGAACGACCGACGGCTGGCCGGGCTGGTGGGTGAGCTGACCGTCTCCAGCCGGGAGCTCGCCGCGATGTGCTCAGCCCAGGTTGTCGCCGAGAAGGGCACGGCCTGCGCCGCTTCCGGTTCGGGTCAACGGTGGCCCGCCGACAGCTGGGAAAATAATGGTTTCGCATCCATTAATATCTGATTAATGCCAAGCCTGCGGGCTTGTCGGCGATCGCGGGAGTGTATTGTTTCGTCGCCATTGCCAATCCAGGAAAAAGCGGGGGAGACATGTTCCGACGATTATTGCCACTGCGCAGCCCCGGGGTCTCGGCGGAACGTCGATCGGTAGAATGCCCATCGGGCGGGCGTTCGGAAGAGCGCCGACCGCTCGCGTTGCGGCGCTTGCCCGTCGTCGTCATCGCGGCGTTGGCCGTCGCGGTGGGAGTGGGCGTGATCGGTCCGACCGCGTACGCCTTGGACAACTCGACCGGCCTCGTCAACGGACGGTTCGAGCTACCGCGGGACGCATCCGCCGCCGCGCCGCAGGCATGGACATCCGGCGCCTTCCAACCTACGACCACATTTTCCTGGTCCAGCTCGGTGGCCCGCAGTGGACACCGGAGTGTCAGCATTTCCTCGCCGCAGCCCAACGACGCGTGGTGGTCGCAGACCGTTGCCGTGCAGCCGCACACGCTGTACCGGATAACGGGATGGATCAAGACAGTAGGCGTCGCGCACTCGACCAACCCGGTCGACGCGGGAGCCAGCCTCGGCTTCCTGGGCACCTGGGACCGCTCACCCGGCGTATTCGGCACGTCCGACTGGACGAAGGTCTGGGTGAGCGTCAACTCCGCAGACAGCCACGAGCTGACCGTTGCGGCCCGGCTCGGCTACTGGTCCGGCACGACCACGGGCACGGCCTGGTACGACGACATCAAACTGGAGCGGCTTGAGCCGGGCTCCTCGGCGCCCCGATGGAAGATCCTGGCCCTCATCTATCCGAACCTGGACTTCTCCTTCCCCGCGTCCGACGGCACCACGCACCACGTGGTCGCGCAGCTGACCCAGGACCAGCGAGACCGAGCGGCGCGCGCGACCCACGATTTTGTCAAGACCGACCTTCCCGCCCTCGCCAGCGGCACCATGACGCCGAGCCTGACGGTTCGCTTCCCGACACGGCCCCTCAGCGCACTCGACCGCAGCGGCGACGGATGGTGGCCGTCGCCGGGCAACACCGCTGCCGATCAGGACCCGTCGTTCGACTCGGTCATCGTGATCTGGCCTGCCAGCGGGACGAATACCGCCACCGGCCAGCCGGAATGGATCGGCAGCGCGGCCGGGCTCACGCCCCCCATGGGAACCGGGCAGACCTACAGCACGTTGATTCTCGACGCCGCCATCAACTATGGTCACCGCAACGTGTTCAAGCACGAGTTCGGCCACTCAATCCTGGACTACTTTGAGGCACTCGGGGTGGCGCCGACACCGACCGTCAACAACCACGCCACTGCCGGACAGTACGTACACTGCGGGACGGCAACCCCGTACGTGTGGACCGACGAGACGCTAGCTAACCCGATACCCAACTCGATTTTCAACAACACGTCCGGGTTCACCCACGACTACTACTCCGGCACCACCGCGGAGGCGGCTGATCCCAACCATTGCCTGGGTATCACCCGGACGGCCTGGCGCTACGGCGGTCCTCACGAGCTCAGGGGCATCCAGCCGTAGCTCCGGTCCGTCGTAGCGGGCGCCGTGGTCGCGCCGATGCGCCGGCGCCAACGACAAGCTGACCAGTGCCCGGACCGGGGCCTCGGTGCACAGCACGGCGTCAGCCAGCTCGAACAACGCGTCGCCGCGTCGTGTCAGTACAGTCGTAGCAGTCTCCCCGGAAGCGGTACAGCGCCTCGAAGTCCTCAGCTGCCTCGGCGCGAGGGCTGCTCTTCTTGCAAACTCTCCATCACGGCCTTCTGATGGTGACGGTGTCTTTGGCGAGAAACCACGATCAGCAGGAGGCCGTTTCTCGTCGGGTTGGGTCACCCGGGGGAATCTCACTCCCAGGCTCCCACGGAACGGAAGGGAACGTGACGTACGGTAGACGGCGTCAGCGTCGATCCCGTGCTTCGCCAGGCGCTCGGCGAGCGAGACCGAGAGGCCCTCGTCGAGCTTGACCTTCACGGCGCGGTGCGCAGCGGCACGAGGTCCTCCCGCGCCAGACGCGCGCCGTAGACCGCTGCCGCGCGGATCCCAGGCGCGCTCAACGCCGGGTACTCCGCGAGGATCTCCCCGTCGGACATACCGTCAGCAAGGCAGTCGAGGACGACGCTCACCGGCACCCGTGTCCCCCGGATACACGCCTGCCCGTGGCCGATCATCGGGTCAGCCACCACCAGCGACAGAAGATCCTCCGCCATGCCTCCCAGCATGCTCGCCGACCGACGCGCCAGCCCACCATTACGTGATCGATCCGGGCCGTATGCCGGTGACAGCCACACTGACAGGCAAGCCGGCAGACCACCGCGAACGTCGGCGGACGCACGCCCACTAATCCTCGGACGCGGCGAACGTCCACGAACGTCAGTAGATGATCCAGATCAAACTAAGTGGTCGCCGCCGGAAGTT
>NZ_CAKJTL010000028.1:0-4160 GCF_917627385.1 Protofrankia sp. CiT1 | reverse complement strand
GCCACTAAGGATCAGAAGGCTGGGACATGATCGCGCTCATCTAGGTCGCTGCAAGCGCGGGGTAGACGCGGCGTCGCCCGACTACCGGGCCGCGTCTGAACTGCATTTCCCGGACATACAGCTCGCCGGTTCGGCGCGGACGACCTGGGGCAGAGCCCCGTCCAGTCCCGTGGCAGGCTGGACCTCATGCAGATCGGCGCCGTCTACCCGCAGATCGAGCTCGGAGGAGATCCGGGCGCCGTTCGGCGGATTGGGAGAGCGGTCGAGGACCTGGGCTTTGCGCACCTCCTCGCCTATGACCATGTGCTCGGTGCCATGCACACTGATCGAACGCCTCGGCTGCCGGGGCCATACACCGAGCAGGACCCGTTCCACGACCCGTTCGTGATGTTCGCCTACCTGGCCGGCATCACCGAGCGCGTCAGTTTCGCCACCGGGATCCTGGTCCTTCCGCAGCGTCAGACAGCGCTCGTGGCACGGCAAGCGGCCGATGTTGATCTCCTTTCCGGCGGCCGGCTACGCCTCGGCGTGGGAGTCGGCTGGAACCACGTCGAGTATGAGGCCCTCGGCCAGGACTTCCGCACCCGCGGGGCCCGGCAGGAGGAGCAGATCGAGCTGCTTCGCCGGTTGTTCACCGAGCCTGTCGTCGACTTCTCCGGCCGTTTCGACCGAATTGACAGAGCCGCCCTCGTGCCGAAGCCGGTGCGGCCCATCCCGATCTGGCTTGGTGGATCTGGTGAAGTGGCCTTCGAGCGGGCTGCCCGACTCGCGGATGGCTTCATCTTCTTCGGTGGCGGTGGCGTCGACCACGCCGTCGATGCCTGGACACGGCTGCGTGATCGCGTGCGCGGCCTGGGCAGGTCGGTCGAGGACTTCGGCGCTGACTACGTGGCGGTTCCGCGGGGCGGCATCGGCGACCTCACGGCGCAGATCGATGCCTGGCGCGAGGCAGGTGGTACCCATGTCTCGGTGGCGACGATGGGCCGCAACCTGGACTCCGTCGACGGCCACATCGACTACCTCGCCTCGGTCGCAGACGCACTCGGCTTGTCGTGACCGGTGCCGCACCGGCGCCACGTGCCAGCGAGGGCATCACCGCTCCACCACCACGGTCTCAACGCGCTCGGCATCCCGTGGGGGCCGCCGAGCAAGAAGGAGTACGGCGAAGTCAAGCCGGCAACCATCTTCAACGGCGGAGACCCGACCGGGCTGGTGACAGATACGGCCTGGCTGTCGTGGGGAGGCGGGACTGCGACCGGGATCAGGCGTCTCCGAATACGTTGTGCTCCAGGCCAGATCACGGCCGACGGCAAGGAGGCCGGGGCCGCCGTCGTCGCCTTCGACCTGGGGATGCGCGACGGGAAACGTATGCACCAGAAGATCGAGTGGTTTTTTTCCTGAATACGGCCAGCGGTTCGACCCGAACAGTTACATCAACATCCGCACCGGGGAATACCACAACAGGTGATACCGCTGACATTTCAGCGGTATCGGCCGCGCGGATCGTCGGCTCACTCAACCCCATCGTCTCCGATATGTCCCGGTTGCCTGCGGCGAACTGTTCGCTCCGCGCGGTCGCGGTGCATCCGCAGACGGGATAAATCTCGGTTACCCAAATCAGTCATTCCTCAATAAGCATACATTGTGAGCGGTCAAACCCTCGACTGAGCCGCCATGCACCCCGGCCGAGATAATCTGGGCCCCGGGCGGAGCGAGTGAGTCTCTGGATGGGGTGTTATGGAGAAGCTGCAGTCAGATTCGGCCGTTCTTCCTGTTGGTGTAGAGCGAACGCGTAGGTCTTTTGTCGCGAGCGGCATCGCGGCTGTCGCCCTGAGCGGACCGCTAGGGTCGTGGGGGCCTCGAGGCTCCGTATTCGCGGCCAGGGAAGCGCGTAACGTCGATGGAGCCTGGAGAACGCTGGCGCGCAGTATTTCAGGGCCTGTGCTGCGTCCAGGTGATCCAGGCTTTGCCGAGCTGGCGCTGCCCTACAACCTGCGGGCGGCGTCGGTCCTGCCGGCCGGAATCGCGCGTTGCCTGAATGCCCCTGATGTGGCTGAGGCGATCAAATGGTCCCGCAGGTACGGCTTTCCGCTGGTCGCACGGTCGGGCGGTCATTCATCGGCAGATTTCTCAGTGACCCGCGGCCTGATGATCGACACCAAGCTTATGAATCAGGCGCAATTTGACGGGCGTACCGGTGTTGCTACGATCGGCGGCGGCTGCCTGAATGCTGACGTATATCGTGCGCTGCGCCAGAATGATGCCACCATCACGCACGGGCGTTGTCCGACAGTCGGCGCCGCCGGGTTTCTGCTGGGCGGAGGGATCGGATTTAACATACGGCGGCTGGGCGTTGCCGTCGACTCATTGGTCGCCAGCCAGATTGTTACTGCCGATGGTGAGATAGTGCCGGTCAGCGAGGACGAGAACGGCGATTTTTTCTGGGCGTGTCGGGGTGGGGGTGGTGGCAACTTCGGTATTAATACCTCGTTCTCCGTGCAGACCTCTCCCGCGCCCGCCTCCGTCACGGCCTCTCGCTTGATCTGGGACGCGAAGGCGGACACTGTGCTGCCGGCCCTGCTCGCCGCGTTGGAAGACTCGCCGACCAGTCTTGGCAGCTGGACCACCGTGACTGGGGTCACGCCGAAGGAACTAGCCGCGGGACAGGACGTATCGGTGGTCTTCGAGGGGCAGCTCGTCGGCCCGCCCACAGAGTTGGCCAAGATCCTCGCCCCGGTTTACACCGTGGCGCAACCGGCACAGTCGACGATCGAGGAGCTGGGCTACTGGGACGCGCAAGAAAACTTCTTCTCTGACACCCCGCAACCAACCGAGTTCCAGAACCGCTCCCTCTACTTCTTCGGACCCGTCCGTCCCGAAGCGATCGAAACGGCCCTTTACTGGCTGCGGCGATGGCCGGGGACATCAATCTACGCGAACCTGTCATTTTTGCAGACCGGCGGCCAGGCCAGCACGGTTCCCGCCGACGCCACCGCATTCGTCCATCGCGACAACGACTGGTTCATGTTGTGGTACCTGAAGTGGAGCGGCAGCGATTCTGTCGACAGCGTCGAGGCCAACCTCGCATGGCTCGGCGAATTCTACGACGCGATATCACCCTATGCCATCCCGCAGGCATATCAGAACTTTCCCGACCCCTCATTGACGGACTTTCTTCAGCAGTACTACGCGACCAACCTTCGACGACTCGAGAAGATAAAGGCGGCGGTCGATCCACATCGCGTCTTCAATTTTCCGCAAGCGATCCCACCCGCCAGCGGGAGGGACATCGGAAGGATGCGCCCGACCGGGCCCGACTGGCGAGACGGCCCGGAAGACATCCCCCGCGAGGACATCGTGACGACCGCGGACGAGCCGGCCGCGTCCTGATCGCGGCCGGGGCTCCGGCGCCGCCTCGGGTGGGATAGGGGCGTCGGCGGGTTGGTCGCCTCGTCAGCTGGCCAGGGAAGTTCGGTGAACGTTTCCGCGAGTCAACGACCCTGACCGCTCCGGCCACCCGGGCCATGTCGTCACCGGCCGCGACCGCACTCGCTGGTCTGCGGGCGAACGAGGCTCGCTGCTTCAAGAACAAGTACGACCGCGTCTTCACGGTCGAGCCCCCGCGAGCAACGCCGGGCCGGCCATCGACTGGATGAGCCGGATCCTCAACGAAGGACGCGGTATCGTCATCTCCGCTCACCCGCTCGAGGCGATCGCATTCCAGGTCGAGAACATTCGGATGGCATTATGTCTTCTACGGGAACGGCCTGTCGATCAATGTGATGTACACCGTCGACGACCTCGGGAAACGAGCGGTCGGGTTCAAGCTCTCCGACGGGATGGAAGTCTCCGTGGACCTCGCCTCGTGCAAGTTCGCCCGGCAGAAGCCGAAGCTGGCCGGAACCATACACGACTCCTACTTCGTCATCACAAACGAGTACTGACCTCCGCCACCGGCTTTGCCGGTCAGCTATCTCCTGCCAGTCGGGTCCGCAGACCGCAAGACACCCGAATCCGGTACGCGACGGCTCGCTGTGCGCCGCCGGCCGCACATAGCCGTCGCTCCTGGTGACCGCCGTAGTGGTCTCCAAGTAGCACCAACATCAACCGTTGCACCGGAAAGTTGACCAGTCCCACCGTAGGGGTCACGCTCAGGTGAC
>NZ_CAKJTL010000027.1 GCF_917627385.1 Protofrankia sp. CiT1 | reverse complement strand
TCAGGGGCACGGAGCCAGTCATGGTTCCGTGCCCCTGATGGTTCAGCGATCGCCAGTACTGCAATTGGAAACGATCAGCCCTCGGGCACCTCGGCGCCACCCCGACCGTCATCACATTCCGTAACAGCCGGGTGGGTGGACGACGCCAGCCGGCCAAGGACGGTGTCCATGCTCGCCGCCGTCCCACCCCGGACATCTTCCAACGCATCGATGTAGATATCCGCCGTGGTCGCAATGCGGGTGTGCCGGAGCAACGCCCGGATCTCGTTGAGATCCACCCCGGCACGGAACAACAACGTGGCCGACGTGTGCCTCAGGTCGTGAACACGTGTTCGATGGACGCCCGCGTCCGCACAAACCCTGTCCCACCAGCGGTTAACGTTCCGCGGCTGGATCCCCCGACCGGTAGACGTAGTGAACACCAGCCCGTCGTCATGCCAGACCGGTGCCGCCTCTTTCGCCGCGTCCTGCCGCGCCTTGTGCTCACGCAGCACGACCACGACCATCTCCGGCAGCGCGAGAGTCGCCTTCGACCCCCTGGTCTTCAACTGCTCATCTTCCACCAGCTCCCAGCGCCTGCGGCCCGTGTCCGGATCCACCCCGACCAGCCGCCGCCGCTGCTTACGCCGGATCACCACCGTGCCCGCGTCCAGATCAATCACATCCCAGCGCATCCCGAGCGCCTCCCCCTTGCGCAACCCCAACGCCAGCATGACCATCCACAGCGTGGCCAGCCGATCAACCAACGCCACCGCCAGGACCCTGTGGGGTACGAAAAGTCGGCCTGGGCCTGTGAGCTGGGACGATGCGACAGCCCGGCCGTCGGCATGAGAGCCTGTCAGATTTTTGGCTCTGCCAAGATTCTGACACCCTCGCACGATCGGCACCGCCCCGCGCAGCCCGGCCCAGCAGATGAAGGCCAGCTCCTGCCAGCGGTAGCCCAGCCACACCAGCGAGACCAGCACGGCGATCGGGCGGGCCAGCAGGACCAGCACGGCGGCGACGACGAGACCGGGCAGCACCACACCAGGCAGGTCGGAGGGGAACACCAGCACGCCCAGCATGAGGAACAGCCCACCTCAGCGGTGCTGGCCAGCCCTTCGTGGAAGGTGCGGATGCCCCGGCGGTGCAGCGGCACCCGGGCGCCGACGAACAGCCCGGTGACGTAGACGGCGAGGAACCCCGACGCGCCGATCGCCGCCGCCAGCCCGTAGGACACCCCGGCGACGCCGAGCGCGACCACCGGGTAGGCGCCGGACGGGCCGAGGTTGACCCGCATCAGCAGCCGGCTGCCCGCCAGACCGGCCAGAACGCCGACCGCCAGCCCGCCGGCCATCTGGCGGACCGCGAAGACCACCCAGTCGGCGAGGCCGGGGTCGGCACGCCAGGTCTCCAACAGCCCGGTCGACCGGCTCATCCTGGGCAGCGTCTCCACCCACGTCATCCGCCGCGGGAACCATCCGCTGCTGCTCGTCGGACCCGGCTACCAGCCCGCGCTGGCCCCGCCACGCTACCGCCGGCTGCTGGTCTGTCTCGACGGATCGCCCCACGCGGCCGGGGCGCTGACGGCGGTCGAGACGTGGGCCCGGCACACCGGGATGGAGATCGAACTCGTGCATGTCGCCGCGCCAACAGACGATCCCTCCGCAGTGGACACGACGGAACAACAGCTGGCACGTACGGTAGAAGCGCTGGCGGCCGGCAATCTCGCCGCCACCCACACGCTTCTCACCGGCACCGACCCCGCCGAACGCATCGCCCACCTGCTTACCTCCCGCCCCGGCGCGATCGCGGTCACCACCTCGCATGGACGCACCGGACTGGCCCATCTCCTGCTGGGCGGCGTCACCGTCGACCTGCTGACCCGAAGCCCCGCCCCGCTACTGCTCACCCGGACGACGTGACAGGTCCAGGCAGGCCCCGTCCCCGGACGACCAGCACGTCACACGGCGCGCGCCGCAAGACCTGCTGGGCGACGCTACCGAGGACAGCCTGCCGGACACCGGACATCCCGTGAGTCCCGACCACCACCAGGTCGGCGCGGCGGCGGGCGAGCTCGGGTACACGCACCTCCGGCCGACCCGATTCGACGACAACCTCATGCGGTGCCGGATCGAGCGCGTCGGCGATGCCCTCGATTCGCGCCCGCGCCTGCTCCAGCTGGACCGACCGCAGCAGCGCGATGGCATCCTCCTCCACACCGCTCATCCGCATCAGGTTCTCACCGATGACCACCGTCGAGTGAACAAGGATCCGTCGCGCGTCCCGGGGAGCGAGCGCGACGCCGACCTGCGCCGCGCCGCCCGAGAAGTCCGTGGCCACGAGAAGGTGCCGGGGCCAACCGCCACGCGAGTCCGGGGGCACGGCCGACGCACCCGTCATCGACATCGGCGCTCCTCTCCCGACCAGCCCCTGGCCGTCGCCCCGCTCCGCCCGCGGCTGCCGCCCAGCCCGTCGAGTGGCAGGACAGCCAGCCGGCCTAGCGTGACCCGCCGCAACGACCTGCGATCGGCGATGACCTGCGAGACAGCAAGTATCCACCCTTCCCGCCAGCGTCAGAGACTCGCACCGTCCGGCGGCACACTCTTCGTGGCCGGGTCGTCGTCGGCAACCTCGACCCGCGCCCGGCCGCGCCGCACCCCCGTCGCCGGCACGAACGGGCCGGACCCGGAACCAGCCGGCCCCCCGCGGATC
>NZ_CAKJTL010000026.1:7845-8606 GCF_917627385.1 Protofrankia sp. CiT1 | reverse complement strand
ACCACCCCCTGCGCGTCGCTCTCCGCGAGCCCGAACAGGTCACCGGAGACGACCTGCGTCAGCAACCCCGGCCGGAGACAGTCCTCAACCCGGAAGACCACCAGTTTCCGATCCGTACCGGCCGGGTCCGCCTGCCATGCGGCCCGCCACTCGGCCTGGCAGTACTGCGACTGCGCATACGCCTCGGACAGGACTGCGACCGTTCGCCGCGCCCGCGACACCCCGTCGTCCATCCCGCGCACCCAGTTCGAGCCCGCGCCGAAATCCCACGCCTGCACCAGGACCCGGAAACCGTCCTCCTCCAACACCCATGCGATCCACTCCGCCCACCCGCGATCAGCCTGGGTGTACGAGACGAAGAAGTCCCAGTTGTCCGCCACATCCCCGTCACCCACCGCACCAGCATCCCACCCCAGCTCATACACGCCCGGACCCGCCCACAGCCGGCACCACGACACCGTGGGGAATCCCTGGGGACACCATGACTGGAGTACGCCCGAACACCGGGATCGTCCTGGTCAGCAGCCCCAAGACCACAGGCCCGTACGGGTCTTGAAAACCGCTAGGGGTGGCAACGCTCCTCGTGGGTTCGAATCCCACGCCCTCCGCTCTGACCAGCGCAAACAGGCTCTGAGCTGGGACGATGCACCCGCCTCGTGCCAACCCGACGGCTCGTACCAAGTCCTGTGGTGTCCCACCGGATCCGGCTGTCTCTCGCCGTTTACGGGCGGATAGCGGGCAGATCTTGAACGCTTCCCGCC
>NZ_CAKJTL010000026.1:1260-7510 GCF_917627385.1 Protofrankia sp. CiT1 | reverse complement strand
GCCGGACAACGGCCGCCGTCGTGGCGGTACCGGGCTGGGTGCCGTGCGGCCGTTGCCCGGCCGGGGGGTTCTGGGGTAGCCCTTCGGGTGCTCGACCGGCGGAGAGGATCAGCGGACTGTCGCCCCTTCTCCTTACTCTCCGGAGGGAGGGCCGGGGGCGCGGGGGCGGAGCCCCCGCATGTGTGAAACTCGCGCCGGATCTGCCCAACCTTTTGATCCGTAGCCCTCGGCGCACCATCCATGAACGTCCACCGACGTCCATCGGTGCAGGTCGCGGGCTCGGTGATGTCTACTGACGTCCACGGGTGTCCACCCCGGTTGCAGTACGACTGCAGTACGCCATTTCACCGAGTTGTGGTTACAGAAAGTCCTTGAACGATCAAATATCAAAAAGCCGCAGCCTTCGCGGCGTGCCGTGGCGAGCGAAGCGTAACTGGCCCTGGCTCGTCCACGCACCTCCTCTTCATGATCTGAAGGTCTAGACATCCTGCGTAGGCAACGGAACTTCTCGAACAGAAGTCAGATGAGCGCGCATCGTGTCCGTCTCGACGATCTAGCTAGAGAGCAGGAGGCCGCCTGTGGTCGTCGACCAAGAGCCGACGACCAAGAGCTCGCCAGAGTCGGATCGTATGTGCTTGCGGAGAGGCTATAGGATCTATATCCGATAGGGACCGAGATCTACCAGGGGGAGGCGCTGTCATGTCCATAAAGACCGCCTCGTCACCCAAAGTGAGGAAAAGATCTCCTAGAGTATCTGGCTTGGCTGTTTGGGTTTCGATCTCGGGTGGCTGGCCTCAGCCTCAGAGCCACTCCGGACACCGCAGGTGAGGTTGGGGGGATGATCCGGCCATGCTGCCGTGGCTGCGGGAGCGGGCCACCGACGATACCGACGGGGATGTGCGGCGAGTGGCGGTGCAGACAGTTCAGCAAATCGAACGAAGACAACCGAAGCACGTGACGAGGCTGATGGCGAATCTTGACGGAACGCTGGGAATGGATCGGCACTGCGCGGGCGGATGACGGGCGCATACGGCGCCTTCGCTCGAACACTTCTCCGATCGGCTCCCGGGCACGGTGCAGCGTCCGTGCGGTACGGATATCCACGACAACATCCGTGGCTCCCGCTGCCGCGAGTCGGGTCGTGGTGCACAGGCCGAGAGGCTGGGCGATCTGCTGCATTCGGCGGGAGACGTACTCCGGTTGCAAGTACCGGCCGTCCACCGGGGTGAACATGAGCCCGGACAAAACCTCCGACGGTCTCGGGTTTGGTGTCCATGGTCGTCCGCGTTTTTGGCTGTCGCAACGTGCGGAAGCGGCATCGGTGTCTTGTGGATGTTTCATGCGCCGCAGGGGTGTTGGTAGGGGATACCGGGCGCGTAGAGATCCCACATTTGCTGTGTGATGCTGTTTCCGCCGCGGGCGCAGGCGGCCGGTAGCGGGTTGGCGCGAAGAGCGTTGAAAGCGGTCAGATCCCAGAGGATCACCGTGCTGTCGTCACCAGCGCTTGTGGCCAGGGTATGTCTGTCTGGGGCGAACGCCACCGAAAATACGGGGCCGCTGGCGGCGGTGAGGGGCTGACCCAGGCGGCTCGGCCGGGCTCGATTGGCCACATCCCACAGAATCACCGTGTAGTCGCCGCCGTGGCCGCTGCCGATGGCCAGGGTGCGCCCATCCGAAGCGAATGCCATCGACAACACCCCGTGGGGGTTGGTGAGGGGCTGGCCCATGCGGGTGGGCCGAGTTCGATCGGTCATGTCCCACAGGATCACCGTGCCGTCATTGCCGCTGGCGGTGGCCAGGGTGCGCCCGTCCGAAGAGAACGCCACCGAGAGCACCCAGTCGGCGTGGCCGGTGAGGGGCTGGCCCAGTTGGATCGGCCGGGTCCGATCGGTCATGTCCCACAGGATCACCGTACGGTCTTCGCTGGCGGTGGCCAGGGTGCGTCCGTCCGGAGAGAATGCTACGGAGGCCACGGTGCCCTTGTGGGCGGTGATGGGCTGGCCTAGGCGGGTGGGCCGGGTTCGATCGGTCATGTCCCATAGGATCGCCGTGTGGTTGTCGCCGGCGGCGGCCAGGGTGCGCCCGTCCGGGGAGAACACCACCGATAGCACTCCACCAGGGCCGGTGATGGGCTGGCCTAGGCGGGTGGGCCGGGTCCGATCGGTCATGTCCCACAGGATCACCGTGCCGTCGTTGCCGCCGGCGGCGGCCAGGGTGCGCTCATCCGGAGAGAACGCCACCGAGAACACCCCGCCGGTGTGGCCGGTGAGGGGCTGGCCCAGTTGGATCGGCCGGGTCCGATCGGTCATGTCCCACAGGATCACCGTGCCGTCGTTGCCGCCGGCGGCGGCCAGGGTGCGCCCGTCCGGAGAGAACGCCACCGAGAGCACCCGGTTGCCGGGGCCGCCGGTGACGGTGAGGGGCTGGCCCAAGCGGGTCGGCTGGGTCCGATTGCCCACCTCCCACAGGATCACCGTGCCGTCGTAACCGCTGGCGGCGGCCAGAGTGCGCCTGTCCGGCGAGAACACCACCGCTATAGCGTCGTTGTCATGACCGATGAGGGGCTGACTCAGAAGAAAGGTCGGTAGGGCCCGATCGGCTATATCCCACAAAATTACTGTCTTGTCGTTATTGGCGGTGGTCAGGGTGCGCCCATCCGGAGAGAAGACCACCGAGAGCACTCCACCAGGGCCGGTGAGGGGCTGGCCTAGGCGGGTGGGCTGGGTCCGATCGGTCATGTCCCATAGGATCACCGTGCGGTCTTCACCGCTGGTAGCCAGGGTGCGTCCGTCCGGAGAGAATACCGCCTGGACTCCCCAGCCGGTGCGGCCGGTGAGGGGCTGGCCCAGTTGGATCGGCCGGGTCCGATCGGTCATGTCCCACAGGATCACTATGCCGTCTTCGCTGGTGGTGGCCAGGGTGCGTTCGTCCGGAGAGAATACCGCCTGGACTCCCCAGCCGGTGTGGCCGGTGAGGAACTGACTTAGACGGGTTGGTCGGGCCCGATCGGTTATGTCCCATAGGATCACCGTGTGGTCTTCGCTGGTGGTGGCCAGGGTGCGTTCGTCCGGAGAGAATACCGCCTGGACTCCCCAGCCGGTGTGGCCGGTGAGGAACTGACTTAGACGGGTTGGCCGGGCCCGATTACCCACATCCCACAGGATCACCGTGTGGTCATCGTTACTGCTGGTGGTGGCCAGGGTGCGTCCGTCCGGAGAGAATACCGCCCAGGCCCCCCAGCCGGTGTGGCCGGTGAGGAACTGACTTAGACGGGTTGGTCGGGCTCGATCGGTCATGTCCCACAGGATCACTGTGTTGTCTTCACCGCTGGTAGCCAGGGTGTGTCCGTCCGGGGAAAACACCATCGACAACACTCTGCCGATGTGGCCGGTGAGGGTGCCGGCGTAGGCGGTGTCGATGAGGGTGTTGACCAGGCTGGGGGCGGTGACGGGGCCGGGGTTGAGCTTGTAGGCGGCGGCGCCAAGCGCCATCGCGGTGCCCGGGTCGGTGGCGCGTACCGCGTCCGCCGCGGTGGCCATGCCGATGGACGCGGCCACCGCACGAGCGTGTTCGGCATCGCGACGGGCGGCGGTGGCGGCCCGCCACTGCCAGAGCGTGAGACTCGCGGTGAGGGAGAGGACTAGGACAACGGCGATACCAACGAAGATGATCTTCTGGCGGCGGGCGACGCGGCGGTGTTCCTCCTGCTCTCGGCGCCGCAGGGCATCCAGGTGGCGGTGGGTGGCATCCAGGAATCCACGGGCCGGAGCGGATAGATCCATCAACGCGTCGTTGGGGTTGTCGGCGCCGTCGGTCAGGGTGGTCAGGGTGGCGCTCAGTCGGTCGTGGTCCCACAGGTAGGCGGCAGCGGGTCGGCCGGCGGCTTCCCAGTCGGCGGCAGCCTGTTCGAGTGACCGTTGCGCGGCCCGCGCGGCGACACGTTCACTCAGTGCGGTGTGTAGGGGCGGCCAGGCTGTCAGTAATGCCTCATGCACCGGGGTGATCCACACAGTACCGGTCTCGTCACCGTCGCTGGTCAGCAGCCGTGCGGCGACGAACACCGCGATCGCTTCCCGCTGCGCCGGGCTGAGGGTGTCCTGGCGGATCCGGCGGCGTGTCCGCCGACCGGTGTCATCGACGTCCGCCAGCCGGGTCAGGCAGCTCAGCACCGCGGCGTGGGTCAGTCCGCTGACCGCTGTCGCCTGGGCGAGCGCCTGTTCAGCATGGCGGGTCAGCACTCCGTCTACGCCCCCCGCCTTCCCGTCCACCCCACCCAGACCGTGGTAGGCGGCGACGGTGAGGGTGTCCCCGCGGTGCTTGCCCTCGGCGAGCGCGTGCAGAGTGAAGGCCAGCAACGGCAGCGCCTCTCCGCGCCGGGTGTCGGTGACCAGCGTAGGTAGCAGCGCGGGTTCCAGGTGTAGCCCAGCGATCCGGGCGGGTTCGGTGATGGCCAAGGCGAGCATGTCCCGGTTCAACGAGCCCAGCACGAAGCTGCCCAACTCCACCCCGGTCAGAGCGGGCAGCACTCGCAGGTCGTCGAGGTATTCCGACCGTAGCCCGATCACAAGCCGCACCGGCCCGGTAACCGCCGCGCGTACCAACCAGGCGAACCGGTTCACCCCGGTTGGGTCGGCTCGGGTGAACAGCTCCTCCCCCTGGTCGATGGTGAGGAGTAACCGGCGGTGTTCCGACCCGACATCCGTGGTCAGCAGATCCTCCGCCAGCTCGGCCAGGCCGGTATCCGCACGGTCGAGGATCGTCCGGACCGTGGCGGGGGACCAGTCCCTGCCATACCGACGGCCTAGTTCGGTCAGTCGCCGCACCAGCCCCGCTATCGGATCCTGCGCGGGGGTGAATGGCGCCGGGGCCAGCCAGGAGCCGTCCGCCTGCAGCTGGGGAATCAGCCCAGCCGCTAGCAGCGAGGACTTCCCGCACCCCGACGGACCCGACACCGCTACCACACCCGACCCGCCGGTCACCGATGCCCGCAGCTGATCGGCGAGCCGTAGCGTGTCCCGTTCCCGGCCGAAGAACATCGACGCGAACGCTGCGGTGAACGCTGCCAGTCCCGGGAACGGGTTCTGTCCCTCGACCCAGTCGTATCGCCCCCGCGCGTTCAACCGGCGCAGCTGGTCGAGCATCTTCTGTCGTGCACCGGCTGGATCGGCCTGGTAGTCGACGTACTGCGCCGACTCGATCAGCGGATGGGGGCTGCTGCCGGCGATCCGCAGTGGCAGGAGCAGACAACCCAGCGAATCGGCGATGCCGGTCTCGGCTGCGCACCACACCGAGGTCACGAACGCCGGGCTGATCAGACAGACGACCGCGTCGGCCGACCGCAGCTCGGTGTACAGCCGCTGCTTCCACGCTTCGCCGGGCAGCAGAGCATCCCGGTCCAGGAACACGTCGTGGCCGTCCGCGTGCAGCCACCCTTTGACCGCTGCGGCGCTGGCGCTGTCAGCTGTGGCATGGCTGATGAAGACACGGGCCACTGTTCCCCCAACCGGCCATCAGAAAAATCCAGCGGAGCCGACTATAACGCCGCCATGTGGTCTAACTGTCACCAGCCGTCAATAGCGCCTTTAAGGGAAAATATGCCATGTTATGGTATATATCGGGCGACGATCTATACGCAGCGTCACTTTCTGGCGCGATGACCGCGCCCTGTTCCAGGAACACAGGGGCGTGTCTGGCATCCCCACGCCGGCACTTGGTCCACACCCACCGCACCTGGAACAGGAGGCCCAGCGAGTGCTGCCACGCGCAGTCGGCCGCGCGGCGTGTTCCTGATCTGTAAATGATCTGGATTCAGTACGGCTTCTACGGGGGCGAGAGGGTCTGACTGGGATGCCCGTTGTTATCCGACCATCTGATTGATCTTTATTGCCGAAGCGCCTGACGGGTTGACAGGGAGCCATAACGGGACGGTGGGAATTGATCGGCCCTGCGCGGGCGGATGACGGGCGCATACGGCGTCTTCGCTCGAACTACTTCCCTATTTATGCTGGTCAACGCCATGATTTGCGGGGGCGGCAAGCCCGCTTGAAAACCGCTAGGGGTGGCAACGCTCCTCGTGGGTTCGAATCCCACGCCCTCCGCTCTGACCAGGGCAAACAGGCTCTGAGCTGGGACGATGTACCTGTCTCGTGCCAGTCCGACGGTTCGTACCAAGTCCCATGGTGTCCCACTGAATCCGGCTGTCTCTCGCTGTTTACGGCGGATAGCGGGCAGATCTTGAACGTTTCCCGAC
>NZ_CAKJTL010000026.1:0-961 GCF_917627385.1 Protofrankia sp. CiT1 | reverse complement strand
TCCGGGCAACGGCTGCCGTCGTGGCGGTACCGGGCTGGGTGCTACGCAGCCGTTGCGCGGTCGGGGGGTTCCGGGGTACCCCTTCGGGTGCCCGACCGGCGGAGAGGATCAGCGGACTGTCGCCCTTTCCCCTCCTCTCCGGAGGGAGGGCCGAGGGCGCGGGGGCAGAGCCCCCGCATGTGTGACACTCGCGCCGGATCTGCCCAACCTTTTGATCCGTAGTTTGATTTGGATCTTCCGTCGGCGTCCGTGGACGTCCGTCCCGTCCGCCGACCTGGAGTGCCCCATCCGTGGGCATCCATCAGTGTCCATCCTTGTCCACCGGCTTGGCTGTCATCATCCGATGGCAAGCCGACCCGCACCGCAGGTGCGCCAGCGCCGAGGATCGGGGCGGCGCGGCAGCATCGATTGTTCCGAGCGGGAAGTCCCAGCACCAACGTCAACGTTCCCTGCACAGGACGCTGAGATCTTGATCGGAATCAAGGCATGGCGCATACCCCTCTCTGCGCATGATATTTTTTCCCGTATCGCCGCCCATGTAGTCCAGGAAGGCGGACATCAAAGTCCCGTCCTCCGGTGGGCC
Organism: Protofrankia sp. CiT1; assembly: GCF_917627385.1. Classification (GTDB taxonomy): domain Bacteria; phylum Actinomycetota; class Actinomycetes; order Frankiales; family Frankiaceae; genus Protofrankia. The sequence continues at coordinate 378 of NZ_CAKJTL010000026.1, read as the reverse complement.
GTACGTGTAAACGTGCTCCGGCGCCCAGAAGGGGTAGGAGTCCTGAGATTTCGTTACCGCGGAAACGCTGGGCGCCGTACCGTCTAGATTGAGTGGCCGGACACGCTCATATTGCGCCGCGTTCGACATGTCTGCGTACCCGATCGCTCCTGGAGTATTATTGACCTCCGCGAGTAGGGCTTCGGTGTCATCCGTTTCGCAGCGGATGGCCGGAAAACTCGGGATCCTATCCCTTTCTTGGCAGAATTGAGACGACGCCTCCGGCTCTCGCATGCCGTTTTGCAGAACATATTTTTCGAAGGTCGCGCGCGTCCCCGATCCCACGTGTCGACCTATGATGCGAATCTTCTCGTCGGGACCACCAAGAGCGCTCCAATT
>NZ_CAKJTL010000025.1:16636-18064 GCF_917627385.1 Protofrankia sp. CiT1 | reverse complement strand
GCGCACCGGCACCCGCACCGACCATCATGGTCACGCAGACGCCGCAACCGCCCGGAACACCCACGCCCACGCCGTCCGCGGCCTGCCCCGCGATCGCCGTCGGGACCGCCACGCTGGCCGCGACACCGATCAGCCTCGACGACACCGTCGCCGGTTACGAAGCCCTCGACGTCACCGGAGTTCTCACCACCACGGGTACCACTCCGGTCACCGCTGTCGTCGACGCGCAGCTGTCCGACAGCCATGGGTGGACGATCACAAGTATCCGCACAGTCGTCACCGCCGATACCGCCGCAGTGGCCGCGCCACGACAGCTCGCCCGCTTCGACGGGCAGGCCATCGGCGAGGCCGGCGCGGATGGTGCCCTCACCGTCACTGTCACCGTCACCCCGGAACCGGATGGCGCGGGCTGCACGCCTCCGCCCGCCACCGCCTTCGACGTCAGCGGCCTGAACGCCGCGGATTTCGTCGGCTGGGCCACCACCCCGGCGCGCCTGCGCGCCCGCCTGGCCGGCTACACCCAGTCGGGCCAGGTCGAGCAGGCCACGGCCGACGCGTTGGGCGCACTGATCCCCGCCACCGTCACCGGCCCCGGAACGCTCACGCCCTTTCTCGACCGCCTCAGGGGCGCTACACCTGCCCAAGTCGGCGACGAAGCGCGCACCCGGCTGACGAGTATCGCCGGACGCCTGAACGACCAACAGACGCAGAACACGCCGTCGCCCGCGCCCGCGGCTACACCAAATCCCACACCCACACCGGCACCGGCACCGGCACCGGCCAGCAGCGCACCAAATCCGGCCACCGTATCCACCGGCCCGGCATCGGCATCGGCATCGGCCGCTCCAACCACCACCGACGCCGCGGCACCCTCCCCCACGTCGACCCAGCCACCGGCAGCACCGCCGCCGGCATAGAGCCGGTCAGATATCGATCTGATACCGCAATCAAGGAAAATCAACAAAAAATCAACAGATGAGCTCCTGGCGACGAAGTGATGTAAACGGTATGGACTGGCCTGAATCCACCCAGCTAAGGTTCGTAGCGCTGGGTGGGGACCGCAGCGACGGGGCGTCGTCATTCCCGTCCTTGGCCACGGAGGGGTCTTGACCCAGTCACCACCTGCCGGTACGTCCACGTCACGCCACCGCCGGCCGACACACGCGCTACCGGTACAGCTGCACTGGTATTCCATCGTTGCCGTGCTCGCCGGCACCGCGGCCGTGCTCAGCATCATCACCAGCTGTCAGCCGACCGAGCTCACAGGCCAGCCGCTTCCGAGCGCGGCGGCGTCCGTGACAGCGCCGGGGGCACCAGGTGATGGAGAGCCCGCCCGCCCAGGCACGCCGCCGGCCCCGTCATCCTCGACCGCACCGGCGACCACTCCCGCCCAGCTGGCACCGACAGCCTCGACCTACGCCACCAGCC
>NZ_CAKJTL010000025.1:2194-16611 GCF_917627385.1 Protofrankia sp. CiT1 | reverse complement strand
GGCACCGACAGCCTCGACCTACGCCACCAGCCCGGCCCCGAGGCCATCGGTGGCGGCTGCCACCCGGCCGGCAGCGCAGCCCGTGGCGCAGACCACGACGACGGTGGCACCCGGCCGGATCAGGCCGGGAGCGACCTACACCGGCTACGGCACGTTCTACTCACTCAGCGGCGCGGGGAACTGCCTCTACGAGGACGCGGGCGCGGACGCATCCCACTCATACGCGGCGCTCAACGACGCCGACTACGAGAACGCCCGGATGTGCGGCGGCTACATCCAGGCCACCGGCCCCCGTGGCACCGTCGTCGTGAAAATCGTCGACCGGTGCCCCGAGTGCAAGCCGGGGGACATCGACTTCAGCCCGGAGGCATTCGCCACGATCGCAGATCCGGTGGCCGGCAGGGTCCCGATCTCGTGGCGGCTGATCAGCCCAGCGAACATCGGCAATATACAGTACAAGATCAAGGAAGGGTCGTCCCCTTACTGGCTGGCCATCCAACCGCGCAACCACCGCAACCCGGTGGTCTCGCTCGAGATCAGCGTCAACGGGAGCTGGCAGGCGCTGCCGCGGGAACAGTACAACTACTTCCTCGCGCCGAACGGTCTGGGCGCGGGCCCGTTCAGCGTCCGCGTGACCGATATCTACGGCCAACAGATCATCAACTCCGGGATCACGCTCAGCCCAACGGCGGTGCAGGCCACCTCGTCGCAGTTCGCCCAGCACTGACGGCGAGCCGCGGCGTGGGGGAAGGCGTGGGCCAACGTCCTCATGCCGCTGGCGGGCTCGGCGGACGGGCTACGTCACAGCCAGGCCGAGCAGCTCGCGGACCTCGTCGTCCGTTGTCTGGGCAAAGTCCGCGTAATACTGGCCGACCGCAAAGAAGGTCGACGGCGTGCTGAGGCAGACGACTCCGTCCGCGACGAGCCGTATCTGCTGGCAGGCACGCTCAGAGGCCACCGGCACAGCCACGATCACCCGCGCCGGCCGGCGTCGGCGAACCGCGTCGACCGCGGCGCGCATCGTGGCTCCGGTGGCCATGCCGTCATCGACCAGCAGGATGACGCGACCGGTGACGTCGATGGGAGCCCGGCCGTCGCGGTAGGCGTGTTCCCGACGGGCGAGCTCACGGCGCTCGGTGTCCGCCACCTGCTCGATCATCTCCTCGCCGATGCCGAGACCTCTGATCACCTGGTCGTTGCGGACCAACGTCCCACCGGTGGCCAGCGCTCCCATCGCGAGCTCGGTGTGACCGGGCGCGCCGAGCTTGCGGACGAGAAAGACGTCCATGGGCGCCCGCAGCCGCTGGGCGACCTCAAAGGCGACCGGCACGCCCCCCCGGGGCAGGGCGAGGACTACGGCATCCCCCCGATCGGCGTGGCCGGCCAAGGAGTCAGCCAGGGCTCGCCCCGCCGATCGCCGATCGACAAACAGCTCCGCCACCATCACCTCCGGCCATCACCGTTACCGCTACCGGCCTGACCGCCGCCGCCGCTGCTGCTGGCCTCCTCGGCGCGCGGACGCACCTCGGCGTCGGGACCGGGGTAGGTGAAGGTGACATGCTCGGAGTCGGACCAGCTGACCAGGAACGGCGGGTCACCGGATGGGGACCGCACTTCGATGATCTCACCGAACCGGTCCGGCCTGCCCAGTGTCCGCCCGTGGATGACCAAGGTGTCGCCCGGGTGTGCCCGGATCAGCCGCCGAGACCTGGTGATGCCGCCGTCACCAGCAGGAACGGCTTGGCCCATCCCCGCGACCGGGGTTCTGCGATGGCGGGCTATGACCTCCTGGGCAAGCGGTCGGATCAGATCCTCGATCCGCCGAGCATCCCGGATGAGCAGGTCGTCAACGGACAGAATACCGATGATCTGATTACCGTCGAGGACGGGGAGCCGACGCAGCGCATGCTCCCGGAACACCTCATAGGCACGCGCGAGCTCCACGCCGACGGACAGGCTGAGGACGTCGGTGGTCATGAGTTGGCCGACGGAAGTCTCCACGGGAACGTCCCGAGCAAGACCACGCAGCACGATGTCACGATCGGTGACAATTCCAACCAAATGATCATTATCGGTGACGAGAAGCACACCCACCCCGTGGCGGTCCATCTCCTGCGCCGCTTCCCGAATCGTTCTGGTCCGCTCCACCGTTACCGCCGGTGCGCTGACAACGCTGAGTACGTCCGTCATCGACGCTCACCTCCCCGGCCTGGACCTCACGGCCCGCGCCCCGAAGGTCACGCTTCGAGACCGCCGACGACCAGTCCGCCATGTTGTGGGTGACATATGCCTGCAATACGGGTGCATCCTGTGCCGTTGACCGCTGGCATCCGGGCCCGGCCCAGACTCCCCCGGACGGGAAAAACCATGATCATAAAATGCCGGCCTCGTCCCGTCCTTCTGGGCATCCCCGTCCGCGATGCTCGGCACACCCCCCTACCGAGGGTCTTTTCAGGTGCCTCGGTTGCTATGAGCGACCGCCACAGAGGACGCGGCATCGGCGGGATTTCGACCGCTACGGGTTGGACGATTCGGAGTGCCGTGCCGGTGGAAGGTGGCAGGAGTCAACCGACCCACGCGACCGGCCTCCGGTCGCCTCGGCAAAGGAGGACGCATCGTGACCACGATCGTGACACCCGGCGGTGGGCCGGCCCGGGGTGCGGCCGGGCCGGGCATTCCGGAGCCCGTTCCCGGCCCCGACGTTCCCGGCCCCGGGCCGGCACCCGACACGCCGGGACAGGGACCAGGGCCCGACATCCCCGATCCCCCGCCAGGACCTGATCTGCCACCACCCGTACCCGGCCGCGCCCGGTCACGGCCACGGCCAGCAACATTGATCAGTATTCGGACAGTTCAGCGCGTGCGGCGAAGTCAGGCGGATCAGAACCGGCCGGCCGGTCGGCCGGTCAGCGTGGACCGGTCGGCGACGACGAGGAGCTGATGATGCCTATGCAGCGTGGCAGCACCAAACACGGCCCGGTCAAGGATGACAGCCTTGCCCACGAGGTGGACGGGATCGTCCGCGCGGGCAGGGACACGCGCACCGAGGAGTGGCGCTCCGCCGAACCGCCAGGCGAGGATCAGCCCCAGGTGGCGATCATACCGGAGACCTCCGGTGCCGACCAGGGCGCGGCAGCGAACACGGCCGCGGCCGCACAGGCCCGAACCGACCTTGCACGCTGGTTCGATCGGCACGACTTTCCCGCTCGTGCGGCTCAGCTCGCGCACGGCCTGCGCGGCCGCAACGCCCCGGAGCAGCTCGTCGAGCTGCTCCGCACCTTGCCCAAGCGACAGCAGTACAACTCGGTCGGTGATCTCTGGCGGGCGCTGCACGGCGGCGAGGACATCGAAACCGTACGGTTCTGACCCCGGCCGCTCGACGGCCGGCCCACTGCGCCCGCCCGCTGCGCAAGCACAGCCACCTGCCGTGCACCCGTGCGCCCGTGCACCGAAACGCAAAGCAGTGTTCTCACTACCGCAAACACCCGACGATGGGCGGTCGGGCAGGGTCGCGGCGGGCGCGGGAGACTGGTGGCATGGCCACGCTCTGCGGGATCGAGCTTGAACATCCGCTCATGAACGCCGCGGGCACCTGCAAGAGCCTCGACGAGGTCGGTACCCTGGCCCGATCCGCTGTGGCCGCGGTCGTCGTCGGCTCCATCACCGAACAGGCCCGGGCCGGTAACGGCGGCAACGTTTACCACACCGGGGATTTCTTCTCGCTCAACGCGCTGGGTCTGCCGAATCCGGGGCTTGAATACTACCGTGAGCGGCTGCCGGACATGGTTGCGGCCACGCACAGCGCCGGCAAACCGCTCATCGTGAGCATCGCGGGATTCAACGCCGCGGAATACGCCCGCACGGCACATGCGGTGGCCTTGGCCGGCGCCGACCTCATCGAGGTCAATCTGGCCTGTCCGAACGTGTGGGATGGCGGCCGGCAGAAACGTATCGCCTGCTTCGACAACGATCAGACCAGGGCCATCTGCGGCCAGGTCGCCCATGCGCTCGCCACCGTCGGCGGCACCATCCCGGTCGACCGTCGACCACCGGCCTTCGGTATCAAGATCTCCCCATTCTCGGACCCGGCCGCGCTGGCCGAACTGGCCGGGCTCATCACGGTGCTGTCCCGCGAGCCATCCGGGCCACGGTTCGTCTGCGCTGTCAACACCTTCCCCAACGCCCTCGCCCTGACTGACGCGAATGAGCCGGTGATCGATGTCGAGCTGGCCGGGCTCAGCGGCGCCGCTCTCAGGCCCGTGGCGCTGGGCCAGATACGGCAGCTGCGGCGCCTGTTACCCGAGACAGTCGAGCTCATCGGAGCGGGCGGGGTGACCGATGGACGCGACATCGTCGACTTCCTGCATGCCGGCGCGGTCGCGGCGCAGGCCGCCACCGCGTACTGGAACCGCCAGGGCGACGCCGGTGTCTTCGGCGACATTCTCGCCGACTATGCCGACCAGCTGTAACGGTCTAAACCACTACCTGACGCGACCGGATGAACTCCTGGTCAACCGCCATCCCAAGGCCGATACCGTCGGGGATCGCGACTGTGCCATCAGCGGCGAGACTGAGCCGGGTGGTGACCACCCCCCGGCTCAGCGCGCTCTGGGCGACATTGAACTCGACCCAATGCGCATCGTGCAGCGTGGCAAGATACGCGAGGCTGTAGGCATGTAGCAGGTCGGTGAGCCAGGAATGCGTGACGATCTCGCGGCCCGCCCGCTCCGCCTCTGCCGCGACCGCCTTCGCGACGGTGAGCCCGCCGCATCGGGACAGGTCCGGTTGCAGCACGTCGACGCCGCCTTCGTGGATGAGCCGGCGGAAGTCCCAGATGGTGGCCTGCTGCTCGCCCGCGGCGAACCGCAGGGTGGGGAACTCCAGCTTGGCCTGGTGGTAGTCGGCCGGGCATTCAGGATGGACGAAGTCCTCCACCCAGTAAGGCACCACGTCGGCCACAATCTCCAGCATCGCCCGGGTCTGTGCGTACGTCCGGACCCGGGGCCGGCCCCCGTCATGGACATACCAGCCCGGATCCACCATCAGTTCGCGCTCCGGCCCCAGGGCCTCGCGGATCGCGGCCAGGTTCTCCCGGTCCAGGCCCGGGTCGATACCGAAACCGCCCCAACCGAACTTGACCGCCCGGAATCCCATCCGCGCGTACCCGGCGGCCGCCGCCTGGTTCTCGTCGGGAGTGGCCCGGAACAGCGTCGAGGCATACGCCGGCAGACGGTCCCGGCGGCGCCCGCCGAGCACCTCCGACAACGGAACGCCAGCGGCCTGTGCGCGAATGGACCACAAACAGTTGTCCACTGCCGACATGCAATGCATGACGACACCACGGCGACCGTAGTAGGCGGTGGCGAGATACAGATCTGTCCAGATCCCCTCGATATCCAGCGGGTCCTTCCCGACTGTTTCTTCGGCGATGCCACGGAATCCGAGCGCGCCCATGCCAGGGCCGGACAGCACCCGTGCCGCGACCGGCCCGAGTGTTTCGACGTCGGACCATCCCTCCAGCCCGGCGTCGGTGCGGACGCGAACCAGCAGCAACCAGTCACCCTGGTCGACTGCTTCCGCGGCACCGGAGCGCGGACCGTATGACTCATCGCCGCGCAACAACACCGGCGACACCTCGGTGATCCTCATCCGTTCCCGCCTCCTGTTCCGGTTCGCAGCCGGCCGGGCCTTGAGGGGCCACAACCTCAGCGCGTGTTTGAGATCGTCATTCCGGCTCGCCGCGTCCAGGCCACCCCCTGGCCGCGTTGTCGGCCACACCGATACGACTCATCCGGTATCGCTTCGGCCTCCCGCCTTGCCAGGGGCGCGCCTGGAGGCGGCTCACTGATCGAAAGCCCGATCTCACACACGCTCTCAGACCTGGTCGCAGACCTGGTCGGGGATGGCGCTGGGCAGGTCGGACGGCCAGGGAATCCGCCGCTCCGCGAGGCAGGCACGGAACGCCTCCGCATGGGCCACCATCAGCCGCGCGCCCTGGCGGCGGTCCTCGTCAGCGATCTCGTCGGCGTAGTCACGGCCGCGCAGCCGGCGCATGACATCCATCTGGCTGCGATGCCGCCGGATCAGCTCGGCCTTCACCGTGACGTGCGCCGGCGTGAGCTGGACAAAATGCGTCGCCTCGAATCCGTAGCCGTCCCCGGGGTGCACATGGAAGATCCGGGGCACCCGTTCGAGTGGGGGCGAGGCCGGTTCGAAGGACGACAGGCTGGTGAACAGAGCGGCATCGAGCACCGCGCGGGCGGTGACCACATGGTCGCTGTTGTAGTCCGACGTCCAGTGGGTGAAGACGAGTTCGGCTCGCTGTTCACGGAGCGTCCTGATGAGATCCCGGCGCAGCGCGGCATCGTCATAGAGGAAACCGTCCTCCCGACCGAGGCAGCGGTAGTCGGCCGCGAAACTCGCCGCAACCGAGCGCATCTCCGCATCCCGCACCGAGGCGGCCAGGCCCCGGTCCGCGGACGGGTCAAAGGCAAGCCCTTTGTCGCCCTGGGTCACACAGACGAAGGAGATTTCATGCCCCGTCTCCCGGAACCGCTGCAGAGTTCCCAGACAGCGCATCTCGTCGTCCTGATGGGCGAAAACACAGACGATTCTCACCTCAGTTCAGCTCGCCCGCAGGGCCATAGTCGATGCGATCGTGGCTGTGCCGCGCCGCCGACGGCCGAAGTCCCGGAGCCATGGACGGGAATTCCTCACCGCTGGCGCCAACCTGGTCCCCGGGGCCGAATCGGGTGAGATCGGCGAGCGAGACCGCCAAGGCGCCATCCACCGCCAGGAAGGCTCCGGACACGTACGCCGCGCGCGGCGACGACAGGAACTCGACCGCGGCGGCAACGTCATCGGGGGTGCCCATCCGGCCGAACGGCAAACGGCCGGCGACCTGGTCGAGAAATGCGTCGCCGTACAGGCCGGCCTCGCCTCGGGTCCGGATCCAGCCGGGCACGACGGCGTTGACGCGGATGCCGTGCGGCGCCCACTCGTGCGCAAGCGTCCTGATCACCTGGGCAAGGGCGGCATGCGCGGCGTTGTAGCCCAGGCATCGCGGGAACGGCAGGGACGCGTGCAAGGATCCGATAGCGGTCAACGCCGCTCCGGCTTTCAGGCAACCAGCGGCGAGAAGCTCTGCGAACAGAGCGAAGGCGGCTACCGGGCCCACGGCGAGGCTGCGCTCCAGGCTCTGCGCCGGGAGGGCGTCCGCCGGGCGGTGCTCTTCGTACGCGAGCGCGTGCACGGCTGCGGTGACCGTCCCCAACGACGTGGCGGCTGCGGCGGTCTCCCTGCCGAAGGCCGGGCCGCCGGCATCCGCGCGCAGCACTCTGGCGTCGCCTCCCCCAGAAATGATCAGATCGGCAACGGCGCTGGCTCGTGTCTCGTCCCGATCGACGCAGAGCACGACGTCACGGCCGCGAGCCAGGTGCTGGGCACAGGCAGCGCCGATGTCCCCGCCGGCGCCGGTCACGACAGCCACCCGTCTAGGCATCGTCGACGGTCTCCCGGAGCAGGTCGACCAGCCTGTCGATCTCCTGACACATCGGCTCGTCGATCATGTCGCTGACCGGCCCCCGCATGGCGGCTGACCCGAACACCCCTTGCCGGACCAGCAGGTGCTTCTCCACCGCGACGAAACTGTCGAGGCTGCTCTGCAATGACACGATCAGAGCGAGCGGTCCGGCGATCCGGTACGCGCGCGGGAAGTCGCCGTCGCACAGGGCTCGCCACAGCGCGGCCAACGCCCAGACAAGATCCCCGGCCGGCATTGTCCCAACCACGCCACGGCGGAAGCTGTCGATCAGGTAGAGACCACCCGTTCCCTCGAAGACCCGGGCCCGCCCACCGGTCGCGTCAAGCAACCGGCTGAGCCGGGGACCAATCGGCTGCGCCTCGGGTTTGAACATCGCCCGGTCTCCGAGCTCCGTGTGCAGCCGCGCCTGCACGTTGATCGACAACGGTGCCCCGACGTAACCGCTGGCGTCCTGGACGATCAGCGGCACAGTCACGGCCTCGGCGATCGCGATGAAGTAGCGCACCAGTTGCTCGTCACTCGCCCGGGAGAGCCCCGGCGGGGTCGCCATCACCGCGTCCGCGCCGACGTCCTGCGCATGCTTGGCATGCCGGACGGCCATCGCCGTGGACTCAGCGCCCACGCTCACCACCGCGACCCCATGCCGACGGGCAAACGTGCAGGTCAACGCGGCCATCTCATCGCGTTCCTCGGACGACAGCCGGAGCACCTCGGAGACCATGGCGAAGACAACGCCGTCGGCTCCGTTGGCGAACAGCCAGTCGAACTGGGACTCCATCGTCCGCCTGTCGATACGGCCGTCGTCATCGAAGGGAGTCTGGAACACCGCCAGCACACCGGCGATGTCGCGGCTGTCTGCCGCCGGCTTCCGCACCGCCGTGGCCTGGTCCGCAAGAGTCACCTGGCCATTGCCTTTCGGTAGAGCCGCTGATTCGGATGGCACATGTCTCCCCAGTATCAATAATCAATATGATCGATACGGTATCGACGTCGGTTTGGATGCATAGCTGCCGAAATTTCGGCCGCTCGGGGAATGGGCTGGCTCAACACCTGCCGAGGGCCTGGGCAACAGAGCCTGGTCACCATCGTCGCCACCCGCACCCGATCGACTCAGCCGGCCTGCTGTGCTCACGACCGCGCTTCGCGGGCATGGCCGTCTTCATGGGCCCGGAGGCTGCTGAGAACTCCGCGGAGGCCGTGGCCGCAGGCCAAGCAGCACGACCGCGTCCCGGGCACAGATGTGATCGATATCGCTCGCGGTGACGTTCGCGATGCCAAGACTACGGCAGAGGGCGGCGGCCCGGTGCAGGCCGGTGATGGTCCGTTCCACAGTGGAGAAGGGATAGTCACTGCCAAACAGGACACGGTCGAAGACCTGGTACTCCGACGCGGTCGCGAGCGCCTGGGCCAACTGCCACGGCCGGGTGTCCATCGCGGACACGTCGACGTAGAAGTGCTCATGACGACGGACCACGCTCAGCGCCTCGGCCGTCCACGGGTGACCGAAATGCGCGATCCACATCCGCAACGCCGGGAACCGACGCGCGGGGAGGTCGAGCTGGAGGGGACGGGCGAACTCCGCGATCGCGGCTCGGGTGAACGTGGTGCCCTGGTGCCAGACGACGGGAATGCCGTAGTGGTCGGCGATCTCCAGCAGATCAAGGCAGGCCGGGTCGTGCGGATGGAAGTGCTGGTAGGTCGGGCCGAGCTTAAGGCCATACAGGCCAAGATCCTCAACCGCATGCCGCAGCCGGGCAGCCGCGTCGGGCCGGGTGGGGTTGACGCTGGCGAACCCGATGAGGTTCGGCTTGTCAGCGACGGCCTTCGCCACGTACTCGTTGGGCACGACCGTCCCGACCGGCTCGGCATCGAAAGCGAGCACCACCGACGCCGTCGCGGCAGCCGCCGCGGCGGCGTGCCCGGCCGGTGTCACGTCCCAGTGGGTTCGTCCCCAGACCCGTATCTCGTCGTCGGCGAGCGGCCCGCCGACATGGGTGCCACGTTCGCCCAGATGCGTGTGAACGTCCACGGTCACCAACGTCACGACGCTTCCCCCTCCGCGCTCACGTTGCGCGCCACCGCCTTCAGGGCGTCGACGATGTCGTCCAACCGGTCGTTCATCCGCGCGGTGGGACCACTGACGCTGAGCGCGAAGCGGTATCGCCCCCGGTCGTCGCGGATCGGGACGCCGACACACTTCATCCCGATCTCGGCCTCCTCGTTGTCGAGCGCGTACCCGCGGCGACGGATGTCGGCAAGATCAGCAAGCACGTCCGCGGGGTCGGTACGGGTCAGGGCCGTGTGCCGTTCCGGTGGCCGGGTACGCAGGAGTTCCCGCACCTCGTCATCGGGGAGATGGGCGAGGATGGACTTTCCCAGGCTGGAGACGAACCAGTCGTCACGGTCACCCACGGTCGCCCCGCGGCGGATCGACCGGCGGCCCTCGAGGGCCTCAATGATCACAACTTCGCCCGCCTGGTTCACCGCCAGGTTGATCGTCTCGTCGAACCGGGCGAGCAGCTCACGCATGTACGGGAGCACACGGCCGCGCAACGGCCGGGCACGTCGCGCGGCATGCCCAATAGTGATCATGCGGACGCCAAGGGAGTAGCAGCGGGACGCCTCGTCCCGCTCGAGCCATCCGTGCTCGACGAGCTGCCGCAGATAGCGGGTTGTCGTGGACGGCTCAAGGCCGCACGCGGCGGCGACCTCCGAGAGGCTCTGACTGGGCGCCGCCAGGAAGGATTCGACAATCCCGATCAACCGGTCGCTCAGCCTCGTGGGCGCGGTCGCGGTCATCCCATCACTCCCGGATAGTGGCACGAGACGTGCACCGGTGTTGTGTCGAGCAGGCATAGGGGCGGATCCTCCGAGGCACACCGAGGGCGTCCCGCGCCGACATCGCATCGTGGCAGGAAACGGCAGCCCAGGGCCGGAGGCTCGGATCGGGCGTATTCGTCGGGACGCGTCCTGCTTACCCGGGAGCGCGCTGTCACCGGATCAGCGGCCAAGACGGCATCGAGCAGGAGGCGAGTATAAGGGTGCTGTGGCGCGGCGAACAGATCCTCGCGACGAGCCATCTCCACGATCCGTCCCCGGTACATCACCCCCACCTCCTGAGCCATGTACCGCACCACCGCGAGGTCGTGCGAGATGAACAGACAGGTCAGCCCGAGGTCCCGTTGTAACCCGGTGAGCAGGTTGAGGATCTGTGCACGTACCGAAACGTCCAGCGCCGACACGGCTTCGTCCAGCACGATGAAGTCAGGACGCGGCGCCAGCGCCCGAGCGATCGCGACGCGCTGAGCCTGACCGCCTGAAAGCTCGCCGGGCCGGCGGTCCGCGATGCCGCCGGGAAGCTGGACAAGGTCGAGCAGTTCCCGTACCCGGGCCTCACGCTCGCCCCGGGTGCCTATGCGGTGGGCCACCAGCGGTGCGGCGATGATACCGGCGACCGACGCGCGCCGGTTGAGGGAAGCGTGTGGATCCTGGAAGACGGCCTGCACCCGGGACCGCAGCCTGCGCATCCCCGCCGCGGACAGGCCTGCGATGTCCTGCCCGTCGAAACGGACCGTGCCGCTGTCGGCCGTTGTCAACCGCAGCACGCAGCGGCCGACCGTCGACTTTCCCGACCCGGACTCGCCGACAAGCCCGAAAGTCTCGCCACGCCGCACCGACAGCGACACACCGTCCACGGCGGGCAGTCGGCCGCCATGACGTGATGGATAGGTCTTGACCAGATTCCGCACCTCGAGCAGCCGCGGGGGCAGCCGCGCCGGCGGCCCCGCCGGCATGCGTAACAGCATCACCGGTCCGCCCTGTCCGCCCTGTCCGCTGACGCTGCCCGGCCGGCGGCGGGGTGCTCGCCCGCCCGGACGCAGCGCACCTGCCGACCGGCGGCCGCCCGCAACGCGACCGGCTCCGCGCACAGGCCGATCGATATCGGGCAACGCGGCTGAAATGCGCAGCCGGCACCGGTCTCCGCCGGCAGCGGCGGCTGGCCGGATATGGTCCGGATGGGCACGGTGAGATCGACCGTGAGATCGACGGTCGCCGACATCAGCGCCGCGCTGTAGGGGTGGGCCGGGCGTGCGTAGAGGTCCACGGTGGGTGCGGACTCCACGATCTGACCGGCGTACATAACCGCGGTATCGTCGCAGAACCCGGCGGCGACACCTAAATCATGAGTGATCAGAACCGCTGCCAGGCCACGCTCACGGCAGATCCGGTCGATCAGTGCGATCACTCTCACCTGAGTCGTCACGTCCAGCGCGCTGGTCGGCTCGTCGCACAGCAGCACGTCGGGCCGGCTGGCCAGCGCCATCGCGATCATTGCGCGTTGCCGCATCCCGCCCGAGAACTCATGCGGGTAAGCGGCCAGGCGTTGTCGCGGGGCTGGTATCCCGACCTCACCGAGCAGATCGGCCGCGCGTTCCAGCGCACTCGCGCGGCGGACATCCTCGTGCAGCCGGATCGACTCGACGATCTGTGCCCCGATCGTCATCAGCGGGTTCAGCGCCGCCGCTGGATCCTGATAGATCATCGAGATCCGGCGGCCACGGATGCGGTCAAGCTCGCGCCGACGCAGCACGAGCAGATCGATGCCATCCAGCCACACCCGCCCGCCGGTGACCCGGACCGGGCCGCGGTGCAAGCCCATCACGGCCAGCGCCGTCAACGTCTTGCCCGAGCCGGACTCGCCGACGATACCGAGCCGCTGGCCGGCGGACAGCGCGAAGCTGATGCCCCGCACGACCGCGGTGGCGCCGACAGCGACCCACAGATCGTCGACGTCGAGGATGGCGGGCGCCGTCATCGACGTCCACCAGTGAGCCTGTCGGCACCGGCGAGCCGGTCCGCGGCCAGGTTGAGACACAGCACGGTGGCGAGGATGAGGATGGCGGGCGCCGCCGCGTAACTTGGGTCATTGTAAAGAAACCCATATCCCTGTTGCAGCAGCACCCCCCAGGACATCTGTGGCGGCTGGACACCCAGCCCGACGAAGCTCAGGCTGGCCTCCAGGATCATCGCGCTGGCGGCGTTGATCGCGGCCTGGCTGGCCAGGTCGGGCAGGATGTTGGGGAGCACCTCACGCAGCAGCAGGCGACCCCGACTGGCTCCGTACGCGACGGCGGCGGCGTAGTAGTCAAGGGTCGTCTCGCGGACGATGGCGGCTCGCGCCATCCGCGCGGTGCTGGGCGCGAGCAGCAGCCCGGTCAGCACGATCAGGGATACCAGCGACGCCCCGAACGCCGCGACACACACCAGCGCGAACAGGATCTGCGGGATCGCCATAGTGATGTCAGCGCCGCGCATCAACAGCTCGTCGAGAAGGCCTCGGGCACCGCTGGCGAGCACGCCCCACAGCGTGCCGGCCAGAAACGCCACGGCAACGCTGCCACCAGCGACGGACAGCGACAGCTCACCGCCGTAGAGGAGCCGGCTGAGTTTGTCCCGCCCCAGCTCGTCGGTGCCGAGCCAATGGCGCGCGCTCATCGTCCCGAAGGCGTTCGCCGGGTCCAGGCCGGTCGCACCCTGCCTGCTGACCAAGGGGGCCAGCAGGCACATCCCGACGATCGCCAGCAGGACGAGCACACTCGCTGGCGGCGGGCTGATCCGGACGCGCCGACCGTGGCGCACCCGGCTGCGCCCCGCGGCGGCAGACTCAGACACGGTGCCCCCGGGTTCTCGGATCCAGCGACCACACCAGCAGGTCAATCACCATCGATACCAGGATGAACAAAACGCTGATCAGCAAAACGACCGACTGGAGTACCGAGTAGTCACGCTGGAACGCCGATTCCACCGACAACGACCCGAGGCCAGCGAAACCGAACACGTACTCAACAATGACACTTCCACCGAGGGTGTACCCGACGATGAGCCCCAGCATGGTGAGGCTCGGCAGCGCGGCGTTGCGCAGCGCATGACGGAGGACCACGGTCCGGGCCGGGGCACCCTTGCCCGCCGCCGTCCGGGCGAACTGTGACGCCAGCGCCGAGATGAGTTCCGTACGCAGGTAGCGCACCAGGAGCGGGGCGGCCACCAGACACAGCGCGAGCGCCGGCATGACCATATCGCGCACGTTCTGCCCCGGGTTCTGGAGCAGCGGCACATAGCCGCGCGCGGGCAGCCATTTCAGCGTCACACTGAACAGCAGGATAAGCAGGATTCCGGCCACGAACGGGGGAAACGCCATACCGGCCGACGCCGCCGCCGTGACGCATCGGTCCACCCAGCCGCCGGGCCGGGTAGCCGCCGCGATCGCGGCCGGAACCGCGACCGCGACCGCGAGAGTCATGGCGAGAAAAGTCAGTTCCAGTGTGGGCCCGAGCCGGGCGGCGATGAGGGAGCTGACTGTGCGCTGACTGACATATGATCTACCAAAATCCCCGTGGGCTATCCCGGCGACCCAGCTGAGGTACTGACCGACAACGGGACGGTCGAGACCGGCCTCCGCACGCAGCCTGTCGATCGTTGCCTGATCTGTCCCCCGCGCGGCACCCAGCCGAGCGATCACAGGATCGCCCGGCAACGCCCGCAGAACGGCGAAGATAAGGATCGACGAGCCGGCTATCATAACCAGGCTGATCGACACCCGCTTGACGATATACGGCACGGTCATCCTTTCTCGTCGTCCCCGCCGGCTCCCGGGATTCACAACAGGTTCTTTGAATCCTGGACTCAGAGCGTGTGTGAGATCGGGCTTTCGATCAGTGAGCCGCGTCCAGGCACCCCCGGGCAGGGCGGAAGGCCGAAGCGATACCGGATGAGTTGTATCGGTGCGGCCGACAACGCGGTCAGGGGCCGACTGGGCGCGGATCACCCGGGCAGAAGGCTAACATCAGGTTCCTAGTGGTCGCCGCCGGAAGTT
>NZ_CAKJTL010000025.1:0-1849 GCF_917627385.1 Protofrankia sp. CiT1 | reverse complement strand
CCCTGGACGAACTTCCGGCGGCGACCACTAGCTTCTGAGCCCGGCATCCTCGAGATGCGGGTTGCCGCCACTGTCGACCCACAGCCCGACCACGGAGCGCTTGATCGCGGTTAGGGTTCCGAACTGTAGCGGAACGAAGATCGGCACCTGTTCGTTGACCAGTTCCTGCACCCGCTGCCAGGCCTGCTGTCGCTGGGCCGGGTCGACGGTGGCCAGTGCGTTGCCGTAAAGCGTGTCGAACGCGGCGTTGTTCCAGTTGCACTCACAGCGCCCGGTCAACAGAAACGAGAGCTCTTCGGCGGGATCCGCGGGATAGGACTGGAAATTCGGAATAATCTTCCCGGGAAAAGATTTTCCAGCCGGGTAGAAGATTCCGGGCCAGGAGGCTATGTCGGTATCCGTGATCTGCAGCTTAATATCAATCTTGGCAAGACTGGCCTGCAGGATCTGTGCGCTGGTGCTCCACTCAGGATACTGGTTGGCCACCCCCCACCAGACGAGGGTGCTGCCCGGACCGACACCGGCCGCGGTGAACAGTGCTTTGGCCTTGTCCAGGTCGTAGGTGTAGTCGGTGAGGCGGCCGCCGTAGCTGGCCTGATTACTCGGCAACGGATCGTTTGTGGTGGAGATGATGCCCTGATTGAAATACGCGGCCTTGAGGATCGCGCGTTGGTCGGTCGCGTAGGCCAGCGCCTGCCGGGCCCGCACGTTGTCGAAGGGCGCTTTGGTGGTGTCCACCTCCCAGCTCACATACTGGCCTATGACGGCGGGCTTCACCACGGTGAGCCCCGAACTGTTCTCGACGGTCGTCACCTGCGAAAGGGGCACCGACCAGAGCGCGTCGAGGTCGCCGGCCTTCAGCGCGGTGACCGCGGCGGCCGAGTCGGCGGCCTTGACGAACTCGATGCGGTCCAGCTTGGGAGCGGGGCCAAAATAGCTCGGATTCCGCTCCAGGGTCAAATGATCATCGGCGGAGAATTTTCTGACCCGGAACGGCCCGGTGACAGCCGGGCTCTCCGCCATACTGGCCAGCGAGTTCGTGTCAACAATCTTCACCATCTGGATCGACGCCGGGAACAGGGCGTTCGGAGTTCTGAGCGTGAAGACGACCGTGTTCGCCTCGTCCGCCCGCACGCTGACAATCGGTGCCACGTTGTTCTTGAGCTGGGTAACCGTATCGGGGTTCTGGTAGTACTTGATCGTCGAGACGACGTCGTCCGGGGTGAGCACCTTCCCGTTGGAGAACCTGACGTCCGGCCGTAACTGGAAGGTCCAGGTCTTCAGATCCGCGGAGGACGACCACGAGGTGGCCAGGTCGGGCTGCAGCTTCCCATCACTCCCGGTCTTGACCAAACCATCCCATAACAGACTGAACAGCACCTGCTCCCAAGCGTTGCCCTTGGTCACTGGATTGAGCGTCTTGATGCCCTGGGCGGCGCCGATGGTCAACGCGCCACCGGCCTTCACGGCACCGGTCGGGCCGAGCCGCTCGGAGCCTCCCACACTTCCGCCACATGCCGTCAGAACTCCAGCACAGAAAGTCGCCACAGCCGTCAGGGCCACCAGCCCGATTTTTCTCACGATCACAATCTCTCTCCCCGTCTCACTCTGATCATGATGGGACGCCGCCGCTCCAGGCCGGCAGGCACGACTTAGAGCGCCCGGCAATAGGGGACGCGGCGTCACGGGGCCAGGGCACGCACCTCGCCGCGTTGTCGTCGGTCGCCACCCAACACCAGGGTGGCTCCCTCCGCCGCCTCGCGATGCACGCACCCCAGCCCCGCTCCTTGATCCACACCCCTACTGCCGGGCGCTCTTACGGCATGTTTCGACATCACCCCCGCCCCTC
>NZ_CAKJTL010000024.1 GCF_917627385.1 Protofrankia sp. CiT1 | reverse complement strand
GGGGGTGGGGCACATCCCTGTTACCGGGCGCTCCACAAGTTCGCCGCTGATGCCTCTGGGAGATAACTGTTTTCATCAGATGAAAACGCGCCAGCGGCGAGGAGGCGACCAGCCGCGGCATCCGCCGGCCCGAGGAGGCCACGGCGTCGCCTGGCCCGTGAAAGCCGGGCGCCCAACTCGGTGGGCGGGTTCGGGCTGATGTTGGCGGGCCGCTGCCGTGGGCCGGACCACCATGTGACGATCAAAATTCTGGCCGCGAGACAATGCTCGGGCACTCGCCGCTACCAGCCATGCGGAGGTGGCGTTCTCCCCGGACGGCCGCGCCAGGCCACCGGCGATGACGAAGAGCGGGGACGGCTGTGGGCGTCACGCCGAGCTGCCCGCCGCGAGTCGTCGAGCGACGAATCGGCGGCCGCTGGTTCATGGTTGCTCGCCCCAGCGGCCGCCGACAGCCGTTCGGTACCTCCGGGGATCAGGCTCCCGGGACGGTCACATTTTTCTCGTCAAACCCGAAACCGTTGCTTGTGGCGCTTCGCTGCAGACCGGCGAAACTGTTCTCGCTGGCGTCGATATCCGCCTCGGTGGCGGTACCGCTCTTCAGCTTGTCGGTCAGGTTCGAAAAACTGTCACTGATGGACTGAACAGCGTTGCAGAGCGAGGGGTTCGCTTCCGCGAAGCCTTTGGCGACCTTCAGCTCGTGCACCGTGAAGACGCCCGCCACCGCGGCTTTGACGAAGGTGCGTTTCCGCTGGTCGGCCCCGGCCTTGAAGCCGCCGTTCTTCAGCGGCTTGTAGATGTACCGGTGGAAGGCGCCGAGGCCGAGGCCCGCGTGCAACGCGAAACGGGTCTTGGCGAAAGCACGCGTGTTACCGGCCGTCGGGCAGGGCGCGTTGTCCTCCGGATCGCTGTCGTCGGTCGCGCTGGTAGTCGCCGCGCTTCCCGAGGAAGATCGAATCTTGCTCGTGCCGGTGCCGCAGCCACCGACAAGAACCAGAGCCAACAGCGCGGCCATCAGGACCACACCGCGCCGGACGTTCCGCGAGGCCATTGTGTTTCTCCCTTTCCCCTGCCGGACGACCTCGCCACCATCAGGCGTCTGGGAACAGCGAACCTCCCAACCGCCATCGAGGTCCTACGACGGACACCGTATTACCCGTCGGCCCACTCGTAAAAATTCACCTAGTTTAAAGATCTTGCTGTAGGTGACGGGGTCGGTGGAGTGCCCGTCAGGTGGGGACGACGGCGGCCGGTGGCATCCAGGGAGTGCCGCGGAACGCGAGCCGGAGGGCGTGCATCGCGGACACACCGTGCTTGCGGGCGGTGGAGACGTAACTCGCGATCTGGAGGCGGCAGGCGGTCGCGGCCTGGGAGGTGGGCCGTCCGCTGATCTTCTGCTGGGTCTTGAACGGCCGAAGATCACGCTTCGACTGGTTGTTCGTCGGCCACACGTCAAGATCGACGACGAAGCGGAGCACGTCGTCCTGCCGGTCGCGCAGGCACTCGAGCAGGCAGCGGCCGACCGGCTGTTTCCTGCCCCGTTCGGCCGGGGGATCGCGACCTGCCCATCGCGGATCTTCACGACGATCGCGTCGATGAACACGACCGCGTAGACGGCGTCCAAAGGTCGGGCGTCCCAGGCCTCTATACCCTCGATCGCCTTGTCGGTGATGTTCGAGATCGTCTACCGGGAGAGGTCGGTGCCGTAGATCTCGGCGAGATGCGCCTGGACCTCGCCGGCCGTCAGTCCCTTCGCGACCAGGGAGACCACGAGGTCGGCGACCCCGTCCAAGCGCCGTTGCCGCTTCGCAACGATCCTCGGGGCGACGCTGGCGTCCCGGTCGCGCGGCACGTCGACCTGGAGCAGTCCGATCTCGGTGACCACGGTCTTCGTCCGGGTGCCGTTACGGGAATCCCCACCGTCACGCCCGGCCGGGTCGTGGGCCTCGTAGCCGAGATGCGCCGTCCTCTCGGCCTCGAGCGTGGTCTCGAGGGCCATCTTCGTCAGTTTCCCGAGCATCCCGCCCGGCCCGCTCAGCGACACGCCGTCGGCCTTCGCCTGCACGACCAGGCGCCGCGCGAGTTCCTCGTCGAGCACCGCAGCAGCGCCCTGAGCGCCGGCGGCTGCCGGTTCGCCCGCGATCGTCTCCGCAATTCTGTACATGACAATGCTCCCCCTCGCCGACAGCGAACTCATGCAGGCCATCCAGGAAGGGCTCGCCCACCTCCACACCGGTGACGTCCTCAACGGGGAGGAACTGACCGACTACCTTCGACGCTTCGGCCGCAGCCAGTGACGGAAAGCCGTTACCAGCTGCGGATCGCCCGAGCCGCCGCACACGCCCTCGCCGAGGTGCTACCCGAAAAGGTCGCCGCCGCTGCCCACGAGTTCGTCACCGGACCTCTGCTCGGCCCCCCGCACCGGGTTGGCAGAGCCCTCGACCGCCGCTCACGCCACTGTGGTCGGCGCGGCGGGGACCGTACCGGGTCATCTACCTTGTTGACGACGCCAACCGCGTCGTCGAAGTCACCGCGATCCGCCACCGCAGGGACGCTTACCACATCTGATTTCGAATCACAGGCAATCGCATGTGTCACCCGCAGGATTCTTCGCAACAGGACCATCCTACGCAGCGAGGCACCCCTGGTGGGATTGTTCATACGAGGCTCCTGCGGGAAGGTTGACCGTATGCGTGTGATACTGAACCTGATCTGGCTCGTGTTGTGTGGGTTCTGGATGGCGCTGGGCTACATCCTCGCCGCACTGATCTGCTTCATTCTGATTTTCACCATTCCGTTCGGGGTTGCCTCGCTGCGCATCGCCAACTTCACACTGTGGCCGTTCGGCCGCCGAGTGGTCGATCGCCGCGATGCGGGAGCGCCGTCACTGATCGGAAACGTGCTGTGGATCGTGTTCGCAGGCTGGTGGCTGGCGCTCGGCCACCTGGCGACCGGCCTGCTGCTGTGCCTCACGATCATTGGTATCCCGCTGGGGATCGCGAACTTCAAGCTGATCCCGGTCTCGCTACTGCCACTGGGGCGAAAGATCGTTAATGTTGACGACCCCTACGGCGCCGACCGTTTCGTCTTTCGCTGAGGGACAGGCTGAGGGACAGGTCGCCGCGCTGCCGGCGGTGCTGGGCATGTCGCTGATATCGGGTGTCGCATGAGCCGGATATGGTTCTCCCCACGGTGACCCAATGATCGCTGTCGGATGCTCGGATGCTCGGTCGGGCATCGGGGTGCGGTGCGCTGCGATTCGCGCAGGACATGCGGTCGGGGAGGACCGATGACGGGGGGACAGTCGTCCACCGCTACACGAGACACGGCTGGTCACGGCCAGGGCGATCGCGTCCCGTGCCCGCGGCAGAAGGCCGACAGGCGTCGACGTCCGCGTCCGCCGTCAGGACGAAAGTTCTCACGGGCCAGGATGGCCGTTAGAGCGCCCGGCAACAGGGAAAGCGGCGTCGCGGGGCTGGGGCACGCACCTCGCGTCATCGCTACCCGTCCATCGCTGCGCGATGCACGGGTACCCCGGCTCGTCAGTCGCCACCCGACACCTCCGGTGACTCTCTCCACCGCCTTGCGAGCCATCCGCCCGGACGCCGCTCCCTGATCGAACGCTCTATTGCCGGAGCCTCTTACATTGCGTAGTCCTCGCTCTGCACTGCCCGCGTATGTCCTGTGTAGGCCCGCCCGGTCGGCCAGCTCCTCGTGAGAGAGGCCCAAAACCAACCGTGCAGACCGGATGCACTCGCCGAAGGCCGCCGCTGCTGGGTCCTGTCCCACACGTCCGGTACCGTCCCTGACGTGCAGCCGATGCGTCTACAGCCTATGAGGCTCACCCCGAGCGAGCTCTCGTTCCTGAAGTGGGCGGGCGGGAAGACGCGCTACGCCAGCACCTTGGTGGCACTTGCGCCAGACTTCTCTGGAACATACCGAGAGCCTTTTTTGGGCAGTGGCGCTGTCTATTTCGAACTTCGACCTACGACCTCAACCCTGAGTGACGCCAACGGTGAGCTAATCACATGTTTTCAGCAGGTCCGAGATAGTCCAGTTGAAGTCATGCGCCTGCTCGACTCAATGCCAAATACGCCAGAATATTTCGAGAGCGTACGCCGACAGAAGCCTGAAGACCTATCAGATCTTGAACGAGCGGCGCGGGTCATCTACCTCAACAAGACGAGCTTCCGTGGACTATGGCGTGTAAACAAGAAAGGTGGGTTCAATACCTCTTACGGGGCGTATGATCGCCCCTACTACAACCAAAACACTTTGCTGCGCGCATCCAAGGCGCTCACGAACGCAACGATTACAGAGGCCGACTTTGAGGCGGCCATCGACCAAGCCGAGCCGGGCGACTGGGTCTACCTGGACCCGCCCTACGTCCCACTCGGTGGATGGGCAGACTTCAAACGGTACACACCAGGACAGTTCGGCGAGAGTGACCATATTCGCCTATGTGAGGCCATGCGGCGGGCCGATGCTCGCGGAGTATTCGTCGCCCTCACTAACAGCGAAACCGAATTTGTTCGTGAACTCTTCGGTGCATATTTCCACGAGGCGCGGCTTGCAACTCGCCGCGATATAAATATAGTTTCAAGCAAGCGTGGCAGCTGGGATCTAGTATTCACTAACTATGAACCCGCAGTTCCCGAACAGATGACCCTATCGATGTAGCGTACAAATTCCTTGGCGGGGTCGAGCCGATCTGCGACGTGTTACAGGTCGTCCCGTCAACCTACTATGCCGCGAAAAACAGGCCGCCGTCGGCCCGTGCGCAACGCGACGCCGAACTCCTCGTGGAAATCAGACGCGTATGGAAGGAGAACTACGAGGTGTACGGGGCACGGAAGGTGTGGCGTCAGCTCAACCGGGAAGGGATCACGGTGGCGCGCTGCACGGTCGAGCGTCTGATGCGCGACGCGAGGCTGGTCGGCGCGCTGCGCGGCGGCGGCAGGCCCCGCACGACCCGCGTCGACCCAAGCGCTCCGAGACCGAAGGACCTGGTGGACCGGCAGTTCACCGCGGACCGGCCGAACGCTCTGTGGGTCGCCGACATAACCTACATTCCGACCTGGGACGGAATGGTGTACGCGGCGTTCGTGACCGATGTGTACTCCCGGAAAATCGTCGGGTGGCGGCTCGACACCAATATGCGGACCGGCCTCCCCCTCGACGCTCTGGAAATGGCCATCTGGGGCCGCAAGGACGAACCGTTGGACGGGCTCGTGCATCATTCTGACCGAGGTTCGCAGTACACGTCAATCCGCTACACCGAGCGACTCGTTGAAGCCGGCGCCACGCCGTCCGTCGGGAGCGCCGGCGATCCGTACGACAATGCGCTGGCCGAGAATCTATCAACGGGCTGTACAAAACCGATCTGATCAACCGTCGGGGGCCGTGGCGGACGCTCGATGAGCTTGAGCTCGCGACCTTCGAGTGGGTCGACTGGTACAACAACCGTCGGATCCACAGCGGCTGCGGAAACATGCCGCCTGCCGACTTCGAAGCCCTCTATTACATGCAAGACGAAGCTGCTATGCTGGCCGAAGCGTAAGCATCCCGGTCTCTAAAGAACCCGGAACGGTTCACTTCCTGACCCGGCTGTATGTCCTGTTCTTCGTCGAGCTCGACCACCGCCGGGTCCATCTCGCGGGCGTGACTCGCCATCCGACCGGCGCCTGGGTTACCCAGCAAGCGCGGAATCTCCTTATGACGCTGAACGAGGAGGGGCCTCATCTTTCCGCTGGCTGATCCGCGACCGGGACAACAAGTTCACCGCAGCAGTCGACGCCGTATTCACGGCCGACGACCTCACGATCGTCCGCACCCCGGTACAAGCTCCAGTCGCGAACGCCTACGCCGAACGATGGATCAGCACCGTACGCCGCGAATGCCTCGACCACCTGCTCATCCTCGGCCAGCGGCATCTCACCGCTGTAGTGACCGACTACGTCGATCACTACAACATCCACCGTCCGCACCGAGCCCTCCAACAACGGCCGCCGCTGGCGGCTGGAGCACCGCACAAGCCCACCGTGACCGTGATCCGAGGTGACCGACTCGGAGGCTTGATCCACGAATACCAGGCAGCCTGACCAGACACGATTTTGGGCACCCACAGTGTCAGGCTGAGGTACTTGGGTACCATGGCTGCAAGAGGTGAGCGCCATGACAACCGTCGGACCCCGTCGCCAGGCCCCCCTGAAAGTCGACCCGGCCACGGACGAGCTGATCTCCCAGGCCGCGCACTTCCTCGGCATGTCGAAGAAGGACTTCGTCGCCGAGGCGGTCAAGACCTACCTCGACCAGCGCCGGGAAGAGATCCGCCGAGGCATGGTCGCCTCCATGAAGGTTCTCGACGGCTCCCTGTCCGCGAGCGTGGCCGCGCTGACCGGGCTGTCGGCGGATCGGATCGAACAGCTCGGCGGCGTAGGCGACTGGGAAGCGTGACCTATGCCGGTCCGCCCGACCCTGCGCTGCCTGCGTGAGGACCTGCACCTGCCGCTCCCGCCGGCCAGCACTTCCCTTGACCAGGTCGACCACCCGCTGCTGGCCAAAGCCGGCGAGCAGTTCGCCGACCCGGACACCCCGCACGAGCGGATCCGCAGCATCGACGACGTGGTCCTGTTCAAAGTCAAGATAGGCCGATGGCGTGGTGCGACCTACGTCGACCAGGCTGCGGACGAGGCTCGCGACTGGCTCGTCGCCGCCGGCCGACGCGAGGACGGTGCCGCCGACGACTTCTACGCAGCCCTGCACACCCAGGCCCGCGCCGCCCGGCAGCGCTACAACGCCGAGCAGGACAAGCCGCTGACCACCGACGCCTACAGCCGGCATCTGCTCCCGGGGCAGGACGACCAGGACCGCTACCTCCTGGAAGCTGGGACCAGGCTCGCGAAACGTCTCGACACCGCCGTCCGCGACCTCGTTCGTGGCTCGCTGCGCGACGGCCACGAGCACGCGGTCGACCTCCCTGGCTTCCGCCTCGGCCTACTCGTCCGTGCCGACCACGGCCACGAGACCTACGTCGCGGTCCGGATCACCGGCTCGGTCCCGACCGGGCTGACGGCCGTGATCCTCTCCCGCGTCCCGGGATGCGCAGCCGACGGCTGGTTCCCCGAGTACGCCCTCCCCGAACGCCACCTCCTGCCCGCCGAACAGGCCTGGTCCAACCTCATGGACCCTAAAGCCGCCGCCCAGCTCTTCGACGGCCAGGACTGACAAGAACGACGCCTTCGCCGTCCCGCGGCAGCCGGCCGGATCAGGCCCCTACTCGATGTTCAAGCACGGGACGAAATGTCTGAAACCGCTAGGTTTACGGAACACCCGTTCGATCGGGTCGGCGATGGCTCTATCGCGGCGGTCACTGGGCGTCCTCCCTGGTCAGTGCCCGGGTAGCGACCGGACGGACAGTGATTTCAGGGCCGACAACCAAGATCGAACGGTTCGGATGCTGGTGCACATGGTCCACGACACAACGTGATGAACCGCCTGACCTGCAGAAACAGGTTGGTTCTCACGCCTTGGACGTTTCCGCGCCCGTCGAAGCAGCAGGTCGGCGGGCCGGGCAGGTGGTTCGAGTCTCCTTTGGCTCCACAGCAGTCGACTCCTGTCGGTAGTCGTTCACCGGCGTAGCGGGCCGAGTGAGGCTGCGGATGGAGGGCTCCCGTGTCTGGGGTGGCATGCTCCAGCGCACGTCGCCATAGCTTGATGAACGCGGACTTCTCAAACGGTTCCGTAGGCACGGTGTTCCGAGTGAGGGTCAGACAGGGGTTCCGAGGCGCCTACCGTTTCATCCGGCTTGCCTGGCGGACTGTGATGGCTCACTGGGAATGGCGCTCTGTGCGTCGCTGGCCCACGGAGGTTCAGCAGCCTCCGATGAGGCGATTCATCGGATCGGCGGTTGTCGAAGCCCCGGCTCGGCGCAGGGCCGTGATCGTCGACCTGTCGGTGGCCGCCGGTCAGGGACGCGACGGCCGTTCGGTGAGCGGCGAGCATCTGTGGCTCGTACTCCGCCACGAGCCGACAGAGCAGTTCGTCGGGGGTGAGCACCTCGATGCCGGCGGCCGCCGCAGTATCGGCCGGGAAGTCCTTGACGTTCCACGTGCAGAGCACAGTTGCCTGCGCGGCGACGGCCGCGGCCAGGACATGCCGGTCGTCTTCGTCTGGTAGCCACACGCCGGCGAGTGCGCGAAAGTCTTCCTCGGCGGGCTCGACCTCGGCGAAGGGGAACGCGCGGTTCAATGCTGTCACCAAACGCTGGGCAGCCGCATTGGAGAGCCTCAACCTTGGACGGGACCGTGAGTCTGGTTGATCCTGTCGGGGTGCTTCTGGCATCGCGGGAATCACGCGTTCGTGTTTCCCGCTGAGCTCAACCAGCCACCCAGGTTCCACATGCTCATCGCGGACCACTGGAAGCCCACAGGGGGGCGAGACCTTCCACGGCAGCGAGTCGGAGTCGGCGCTGGTCAACTGGTTCCGCGTCAGATACCGAGCGTCGCGACGTTGCCGAACGGCGTGTTTCGGAAGTCGTCGTTCGATCAGGGAGCCGCGTTCAGGCGGTTCCTGGCAAGGCCGCGGGCCGCACCGATACCGGATGCGTGCTATCGGTGTGGCCGAGAACGTGGCCAAGGCCGCCTGGACGTGGCGAGCCGGACAGACGGCTTTCGCAACACGCCCTGACGACGGATGCGGCCCGTGTCGCTACGGTGTCGCTATGGGGACGGCGCGGACAGAACGGATGAAAGCCAGCCGCGTCCTATGGCTGGCTTTCTGCGTGCTGTTCACGGCGGCCGCGATCCTGGGTGCGTGGGGCCTGGCGCAGCTGAGCCGAGCCGCCGACCAGTGTCCACCGCCGCATGCACAGCCGTGCGGATACACCACCACAGATATCATCTACTTCGACGCGCAGCTGTTCCTCCTGGGCGCCGAGCCCCTGCAGGACGGCGGCCCCTTCCCGCTGCCGCTGGAGGTCGCCCGTTTCCTGGCGCCACTCGCGACCGCCTACGGCGTGGCCGTGTCCGTGTGGGACCTGTTCACCGACCGGCGTCGCCGCTGGACGGCCCGTCGAGCGCGCGAGCACGCGGTCGTCATCGGCGATGATCCGTTCGCGATGACGCTCATCCGCCACCTCCGGGCCGAAGGTGTCCAGGTGGTCGTCATCAGCGCCGACGCGGATCCCGACGGCGCCGAAGGGCTCGCCGCGGTCGCGTCACTCGTCGTCATGGGCGACCCCTGGGACCAAGCGGTGCTGCGTGCCGCCGGTGTGCCCCGAGCCGACACCGTGTACGCCTGCCTGCCTGACAGCGCCGCCAACGCGGCCGCGGTGGCAGCCGTTGCCGCGCTCGCCGAGCAGCAAACCGAGCGTGACGAGCCCCTCGCCTGCTACGCACGGCTGGCCGACGGCGAGCTGGCGCTCGCGCTGAAGGCACGCCGGCTTGGGCTGTTATCAGCATCGAGGTTCCGGCTGGATTTCTTCACGCCCGAAGAGATCGCCGCGCGCTCGCTCGCCGCTCACATCCTGGAGCCCCATCTCGGTTCCGACGATCCGGTGCCGTCGGTCGCGGTCGTCGGCCTGGGCCCGTTCGGGCGTGCGCTCATCGTGGAGCTGGCCAGGCTGTGGCGGGTCCGTGTCGGCGCTCCGCCGCTGCCGCTTGTTCTCGTCGACACGGATGCCTCCGCCCAGCTCACTGAACTGCGGCATCGCTACCGGTCCGTCGACACGCACTGTGCGCCCCGGACGAAGAACGAGCCGGCGCAGCGCGTGGATCTCATGACGATTCCGTGGGAAATCCGCATACCAGATATTCGCCACCTGGTTCTCTGTGACCAGGATGAGGACATTGCGCTGCGAGGCGGCCTGAACGCGATTCGTGGTACCGCAAGTACCGGCCAGACCGTGACGGTCTGTATGCAACAGCGGACAGCCCTCGGCGACCTGTTCAATCGCCAGCTGCTCGATCCCGGGCCAGGTGAAGTACGGATATTCGCAATCATGAACGAAGCGGCGAAACCGGCCGAGCTGCACAACGACACGCTGACGGTCCTGGCACGTGCCATTCACGGCCAGTACCTGATCGACGAACAGGCAGCCGGCGGCGCCCTCGGCGACAGGGACTCGATGCAGCCCTGGGAGGCCTTGCCCGCGGACCTGCAGACGGCAAACCGCAGACAGGCCGAGGGAATCGGCGCCAAACTGAACGAGATCAACGCGGTCGTCGTCCCGATGACCCATCCGACGACCGGGTTCACCTTCAGCGCCGCCGAGATAGACATGCTCGCCCGGCTCGAGCATGAGCGCTGGTGCGTTGAGCGCCGCGGCAGGGGATGGACCTTCGGTCCGGTTCGCGACGACCTCCACAAACGCCATGACCTGCTACGTGACTGGAGCGACCTGTCGCCCGATCAGCGTGTCAAGGCCACCGCGGCCGTCCGCCATCTGCCGGAGCTGCTGGCCGACCACGGCCTACAGATTTTTCGGCTGCGTTGACGACCACGGCACCCGCGATCACGGCACCCGCGGCCGCGGGCCGCACGAAAAAATCTATGATCGAACAAGTTCCAGCCAGCCGCCGGCCCCACCCGGACAAACTTCGACCGGAGATTGACCCGCGCGTCCGGCGGAGGGACCGTGGATGAATGGCAAACGTGGGTGAACCAGTGCGCATCGTGGAAGACGAACCGATCGCCTGGCCGGAGGAAGAACCGCTCGCGGTCCCCGAACCGGCGGCCGATCCCGAGCCCGTGCCGGCAGGCACATGAGCGTCATCGGGTGGCGTCAGTGGGCGGTGGACGCCCACGGGCGGCTCCGGCCGGCCTGGACTCCATGGTCGCCGTTTCCGCCCGAGCTGCTGCTGTGGCGTCCTGACGGCCTTACCCAAGCCCTGTGCCTGCGAGCGCAACGTGATGATCTCAGCACGCGGAGGTTCCGGATCCCCCTGGCTCCGCACCCGCGGGTACCCAGTGAGAACTGTGTCTGCGGACTGTACGCGTGGTCGTCACCACGGGGGCTTGCCGACGCCGCCGCCCCGACCTGGACCTCACGGCCCATCGTCGTAGGCGCGGCACGGCTCGGCGGACGGCTTGTCGTCACCGAACGCGGCTACCGCGCGCAGCTGGGATACCCGGCGGCCGTTTTCGACCCCGACGGCGTCGTGTCGCCCGCCTACGCGGTGGCGCGCTACCTCAGCTGGGACGCGCTCATCGCCGAATGGCATGCGCGGGATGACACCTGAGTAAGCCACTGACGCGTACGGCTCCCCCGTCCGTGGGTACGCACAGTGCGGATTCCGCACCTAACCAGTGAAACTGGCACCACGCACGGCGACAAACGCCCGGTCGGTCACTGGCCCCCAGATCCCGTCGACGCCGACCCCGAGCGCGGCCTGGATCGCCCGCACAGTCGCGATGTAGGCGGTCTGTGAACGAGGCCCCCAGATCCCGTCCACAGTCGTAGCGACCGCGGCCTGCTCCGCACGGGTATGGCGGTTTGCCCGGACGGCCTGGAGGGCGGTGTCGGTCACCGGCCCCCAGATCCCGTCCACCGCCACATGCACGGCCCGCTGCAGAGCCTGCGCCTTTGCCCGCGATCGTCCGCTCACGTCGGCACCGCCGCCGGCGCCCGTGCTGACAGTGCCTGTGCCAGCAGTGCCCGTGCTGACAGTGCCCGTGCCGGCGAGGAGCCGCGGTTCCCGCACAATCTCCGCAGCCCTGGCGATGATCTGCGCCGCCGCGGCCGCGCGCAGCGTGCCTGGGCAGCCGAGATGATTGCCCCACACCGCTCCCCCGTCCGAATGCATGATCAATCCAGAGTTGCCCGGGGTGTGTGTGACGGCCAGCGCCCAGCCAAAGGTCCGCACTCCGTCCGCGTATGCCTGTGCGATGTTCTCGATCTGCTGGTCGGTCAGGGCCTCGGTGTCGAAGCCCTCGGTCTCGATCGAGTCGTAGTCGGCGTTACCGGCAGCCTGCGCCCAGGCCCGGACATCCGAAGGCACGTACTGCTCCCGCTGGCCCGTCCTGCCTACCCACAGTGTCGACGACGCTCTGGATACGGGGTTGTCGAACCAGCCCGACAGGCCTCCATAGCCCTGCTGGACATGCAGGACGAGACCAATCGGACGGATCGCGTCGCCGTCGGTGTTACGAACTGGCCGGAAGGTGAATCCGGGAACGAGGTGCGCCACCAGGGCATCTTCCATGTTCCGCCGGACGGGTTTCCAGCTGGCTGTCAGCAATGGATGCCAGCCCGACCAACAACATCGTCAGCGTACGGCATCACTGCTTTGAGAGCGACCGGCAACAGGGGACGCGGCGTCGCGGGCTCGCGACGCCGGTCATTGTTGCCCGGCCGTGCCAGCCGCCGCCTCCCGGTCGAGTGCGGCGATGGCCTCGCTGACCGCGAGGATGCGCCGGGCGTTGTTCACATGCAGATTTTCGATCATTCGACCGTTCACGGTGGCGACACCGTGGCCCGAGGCCAACGCCTCCTCCCAGGCCGCGAGGATCTCCTTGGACTCCTCGACCTGAGCCGGCGCAGGCGCGAACACCCGGTTGCAGGGCTCGACCTGCCCCGGGTGGATCAACGTCTTGCCGTCGAAACCCAGCTGCCGCCCCTGCACGCACTCCGCTTCGAACCCGTCGAGGTCACGGATGTCGTTGAAGACCCCGTCCAGGATGGCGACCCCGACGGCGCGAGCCGCAAGCAGACACAGCCCAAGCCCGGGCAGCAGCGGTGCCCGGCCGGGAACGTGCTCAGCGTGCAGCTCGTTGGCAAGATCGTTAGTGCCCATCACCAGAACGGCAAGTCGTTGCGAGGCTCGGGCGATCTCCTCGGCATGCAGCATCGCGACCGGGGTCTCGACCATCGCCCAGATCCTGGTGCGGTCGGGCGCGCCCGCGGCCTCGAGGCTCTTTTCGACGGCGTGCACGTCCTGGGCACAGGAGATCTTCGGGACGACCACGCCGTCCGGGCCGGCGGCCGCCACGGCCCGCAGGTCATCGGTATGCCAGCGGGTGTCCAGCCCGTTCACCCGGATGGTCACCTCGCGCCCGCCGTAGGCCTGATCAGCGACCTTCGCGCAGGCCCGCTCACGGGCGGCCTCCTTGGCGTCCGGCGCGACAGCGTCCTCAAGGTCGAGAATCAGCGCGTCCGCGGGGATGCCGCGGGCCTTCTCCAACGCCCGCTCGTTCGCGGCGGGCATGTACAGGACGGAGCGCCGCGGCCGATACGCGAGCGCCGCGGTGCCGGCCGGGGTGCTGCTCATCGGGCGGCCTGCTCGGCCAGATCGGTGAAGCCGTAGGCCTCGGCCAGATGCGGGTCGCGCGCGGCCAGGGTCCGCGCGAGGTTCAGGACGACCTTGCACTGTTTGACCGAGGCGTCATCCTGCATCTTGCCGTCCACCATGATCGCCCCAGTTCCATCGCCCATTGTATCGATCACATGTCGAGCCCAGGCGACCTCGGCGGGCTCCGGGCTGAAGACCCGCTTCGCAATGTCGATCTGCACCGGGTGCAGGCTCCAGGCACCGACACAGCCGAGCAGGAACGCGTTGCGGAACTGGTCCTCGCAGGCCACGACGTCCTTGATGTCGCCGAACGGCCCGTAATACGGCAGAATCCCGTTGGCGGCACAGGCGTCCACCATCCTGGCCAGGGTGTAGTGCCACAGGTCCTGCTGATAGATGGCGCGCGGCGCGTCCGGGTCGGCCGCGGACGGATCCTGCCGGACGAGATACCCCGGATGCCCGCCGCCCACCCTGGTGGTCTTCATCCGCCGGTCCGCGGCGAGGTCGGCGGGCCCGAGCGACAGGCCCTGCATGCGTGGGCTCGCCCCGGCGATCTCCTCGACGTTCGCGACACCGCGGGCGGTCTCCAGGATGGCGTGGACAAGCAGCGGCCGGGTGAGCTCCGCCTTCGCCTCAAGCTGGGCAAGCAGGCGATCGACGTAGTGGATGTCCTCCGGCCCCTCGACCTTGGGCACCATGATGACGTCCAGCTTGTGGCCGATCGCCGGGACGAGCGTCAGCAGGTCGTCGAGGCCCCAGGGCGAGTCCAGGCTGTTCACCCGCGTCCACAGCTGGGTGTCACCGAAGTCCGTGGCCGCGGCGAGCTTCGCCAGCCCCTCCCTGGCCGCGATCTTCGCGTCGGCCCGGACACCGTCCTCGAGATTGCCGAGCACCACGTCCAGGCGGGGCAGGATATCCGGGACCTTCGAGGCCATCTTCGCGTTGCTCGGGTCGAAGAAGTGGATCACGCGGGAAAGCCGCGGTGGGAGCTCCCGCAGCGGCGCCGGCGCGCCCACCGCAAGCGGAGCGAAGAAGTCCTTCGGGTTGCGCATGGGAGCACTCCTGTCGGCGCGTCCGTCCTGTACGGGTTGTGAACCACGCCCCGGACGGAAGATCCTCGTGCTGGTCGCGCGCCAGCCGCGGGGCAAGTATCCAGCCCGGGACGCTCACGGGCATCTGATCGGCGGGAAAAGGAGATGAGCGCCAACCGCGGGCGGCCCACCGCCGGCCTGTGCCCTGCCCCTCGCCCGGTCGCTCAGCTCGGCACCTTCACCGGGATGTTCCAGCCGTCCGCCCGGCGGACCTGCCAGAACAACTACGACGCTGTCCTGGGCGCGCCCGTCGACGCGCCGTCAATACGCGATCAGATCGATGATACAGCCGATTCCGGAAGCCGCCGCCAGTTTGGCGTCACAGGTGATGACCGCGCTGTCGAGCCTTTCGGCGAGCGC
This sequence comes from Protofrankia sp. CiT1, assembly GCF_917627385.1. Lineage (GTDB taxonomy): Bacteria > Actinomycetota > Actinomycetes > Frankiales > Frankiaceae > Protofrankia. The sequence continues at coordinate 20,510 of NZ_CAKJTL010000024.1, read as the reverse complement.
GACGTAAGCAGCGTCGTAGGGGGTGACGTTCTCGCGGAGCTGCCACATCCGTTCGAGCAGCGGAGCGATCGGCATGCGGCGGATGGGAAAACCCGCCAAGTGGCGTAACGCCCGGGGGACCACCGCCTGTAGGCTCGGATTACCGCGAGCCAGGCCACGCAGTGCGGACGTCACCTCCACGTCCAGGTGCGCTGGCGCGAAAAGCGCATGACCGGCGGAAAAACGCGCGACGATACGCGGACGCCGGGGATCTGAAACCGCGTAGAAGGCGACCAGAGCCGACGCGTCGATCACTACCAGGCTCACGAGCCGTCCCGGGCCTCGCGCACCGCGGCCACGGCGTCCTCAAGGGTGACGCCCGTTCCCTGGGGGGGTTCGTACGACGCGACGTAGTCGGCCAGCCTGACCACACGGGCCACCTCGGTGAGCCGTTCCACCACGAAGGCGTTCAGCGACTGGTGGCTTGCCGCCGCTGCGTCGGCGAGAGCCGTGTAGATCTCGTCGGGTACGTCACGCAGGTTCATCCGCCTCATGGTGCCATGATGGCACCACTCGTGCCGAGTCGTCGTCGCTATCGCGTGGCCGCCACGGCTACGTGGCTCCATCCCCCGACCGAGACCGCTGAGGGCGCTGAGACCCGCAGCGGGACGTAGACATCCCGCATGGACAGTTCCTTGCCACGGGCGAACGCCGGCCGGAAGGTGGCCTGGTCCGCGAGGACCTTCAACCGGTACGTGCGCAGGGATCGGCGATGCAGCAGGCGGCTGCCCGAGAAACGCCGCTGGAGACGCCGGCCGAGCCCACCACCAGAGCACCCCTGCTCTGTTGTTGACAATTGAGAGCATGTTGTGCTTAATAAGCGGGCCTCCGCGCCTAGCATCATCCGGGCCAACCATCATCCGGGCTGACGCCCTGGCAAAAGGGGGTACGAAAATGGACTGGCGCCGCCGAGCCTTCTGTCGGGGCACGGATCCCGAGATCTTCTTTCCGACCGGAACGACCGGACTGGCCGCGAGCCAGATCGATACCGCGAAAGCCGTATGCCGGCGATGCGCAGTCACCAGCGAATGCCTGGCGTGGGCTCTTGAAGCCCGTCAGGACAGCGGCGTCTGGGGCGGGCTCAGCGCGGATGAACGGCGCGAGCTCCGGCGCGACACGGTCCACATGCCGGTATAACCGCGGCCCATCCGGCGCACCCGCGATATCGGCCCGCCCGCTCGAAAATCCACGATCTTTCGAGGCCGGTATGACAAGAAAGCATCAAATGATCTTAGAGTGACAGGCAACACGGGACGTGGCGTCGCGGGGCTGGGGCACCCGCGCCTCGCGTTGTTGTCGTCGGTCGTCACCCAACATCTCCGGTGGCTCCCCGCGTCGTCTCGCGATGCACGCGCCCCAGTCCCACCCTTTGATCCACATCCTTCTTGCCGGGTGCTCTTACAGACCCCGAGAAATCACATAAATCCGCGCCATCTTCGATCCACGGCGGCCCCGGCCGGTTGAGGGTCAGCGGGGCGGGAGCGGGCGGAAATTCGGCGGTCGGCGTTCCACGAAGGCGGCAACCCCCTCGCGGAAGTCGATGCGCCGATCGGTATCCCGGACCAACGCCTCGGCGTCAAGCTGGGCGTCCGCAAGCGTCCGTCCCCAGTCCGCCGCCAGCTGCGCCTTGACCGCGGCCATCGCCACCGGGGCGCAGTTGGCGACCAGATCGGCGGCATACGCCCGCGCGGCCGCCACGAGCTCCTCCCGCGGAAACACCCGGTCGACCAAACCGAGTGCCAACGCTTCCTCAGCGACCACAACCCGGCTGGAGACAAGCAGGTCCGCCGCCCGCGCAGGTCCGATCATCCGGGTCAGCAGCCAGCTGGCGCCGAACTCGGCCGGCAGCCCCCGGCGGGTGAAGGAGGCGGCGATCTTGATGCCAGCCGCCGCGAACCGAAGGTCGCACGACAGGGCCTGGATCAGACCGATGCCGGCGCAGGCGCCGTTGACGACCGCGATGGTCGGCTTGCGCAACGAACGGGCATGGGTCATGGGACGGGTCCGCCACGCGGGCCTGTCCGCGGCCGGTCCCTGCGACACGTTGTCAAGATGGCCCATATCCATACCGGGGCAGAAGCTGTTGCCAGCCCCGGTGACGAGCACGACCCGGACAGCGGGGTCGTCGTCGCAGGCGTCGAGCAGGTCGAAAAAGGCCCGCTCCATCTCGAGCGTCCAGGCGTTCTTCCGCTCGGGCCGGTGCAGGGTCAGCGTGGCGATGCCACTGTCGACGTCACAGCGCACGAGCTCGGGCGCCGAGATGATTGTCACGAATGTCAGCCTATCCACGTTTCAGTTGGCAACAACAATTTTCAGCCGGCGACGACAGGATCCGCCCACCGCTACGCGGCGGCCATCCGTTCCAGCCGGCAGTGCTCGTTGTGGGCCAGGGTCGCGTTCCAGTAGCCGGCGGCGTCCCGCCACAGTTCAATGACGCCCGCACAACACAGGCAGGAATAATCCATCGCCGCCTCCACAAGCAGTTCCGGCGGCACCGTGTCGCTATCGACCTGTACCTTCACCACACACCTCCGTGCTAACTCGACAACTTGAGGTGACTCGACGGGCCTCGGCTGCCCGGCAATCGCGCACTGCATTTCCGTGTTTCCATGTTTCCGTGTTTCCACGTTTCCGCGCCTGTCAACGACTGCCGGTGGTCCCACCTTTCCCGGCCCGGCCAGCGGCTGCTGGCTCCTTGGGCAGCCCGAGAACGGTTTCACCGAGAATGTTGCGCTGGACCTGGGAGGAGCCCGCGTAGATGGTGCCCGCCACCGCGTTGTACAGGGTGCCGAGCCAGGACGCGGTGGAATTCGGAGAGCCCGGGTCATCGGTGCGGTAAGCCCGCGGCGGCCGACGCCCCTCGGCAACCATGGCCGCCGCGCCGAACACGTCCAGACTCAGGTCAGTGACCTTCTTGTGGTATTCGCTCCAGTACAGCTTGCTGATCGATGACTCGGGGCCGGGGGGCCTGCCCAGCAGGTAACCCGTGAGGACGCGGTAGCCGAGGAAACGCATGACCTCCACACGGGCATAGCAGTCCGCGAGCCGCTGCCGCACGAGCGGATCGGTGTCGAGCCCTCGTTCACGGACCAGGTCGCGCAGCCGGTCGAGCTCGTTGCGGAACAGCACCGGGTTCGTCGCGGCTTCCTCACCACGCTCGTAGCCCAGCAGGGTCATCGCGACCTGCCAACCGGCGTTGACCTTCCCTACCACGTTGTCCGCGGCTGTGCGCGCCCCGGTGAAGAAGACCTCGTTGAACTCGCTGTCGCCGTTCATCGCCGGGATCGGTCGCACCTCGATCCCCGGCTGCCGCAGGGGGACCAGCAGGAAGGAGATACCGCGATGCGGTGGCGCGTCCGGATCGGTGCGGGCCAGCACAAAGATCCAGTCTGCTTCGTGCGCCATCGACGTCCAGATTTTCTGGCCGTCGAGAACCCATTCGTCGCCGTCGAGGACGGCTCGGGTACGCAGGGACGCAAGGTCCGAGCCCGCGCCCGGCTCCGAATAGCCCTGGCACCACTTCTCCTCGCCCGACAGGATCTTCGGGAGAAACCTGTGCTTCTGTTCTTCGGTGCCGGCCCGCAGCAACGTGTTGCCGACCATCTTGACGCTGAACGTGTCGTTACGGATACCCCACGGCGCGCCAGCCTGAGCGAGCTCCTCCATGAGGACCACTTGTTCGATCTTTGTCAGCCCGCCGCCGCCGTATTCCGCGGGCCAGGAGACGCCGAGCAGCCCCGCCCGGAACAGCCGATCCCGCCAGTCACGAGTGAAAGCCTCGGCCTCGTCGGCGGCAAGACTGCCGATCCCCCGCCAGCCCTCGGGGAGGTTCGTCGCCAGAAACACGCGGACGCGGCCCCGGAACTCCTCCGCCTCGGGCGGATACCCGAACTCCATCGCACCCCACTCCGTCGACGGGTCTGGGACCCGCCACCAGCCCCCGCAACATCGTCTATATGTTCTAACTAGATCGTGTGTGCGCGCAAGCCATCCGGGCCGGGACGGCCAAGAGGCTCCGGCACCAGAAGTGTGGATCAAGAAGCGGGGTTGGGCGCGCGCCAGCGCCACGACGCCGCGCCCCTGCTGCCGGTCACTCACAACAGGCCCGCGGGCGACGGGAGCCGATGCCCGCGCCAGCAAAAGATCATCTTGATGTCATCAATCATTATTCTCATAAAACTATTTTTGATCGACCCGTCGGAGACCGGGACATCCCGTCACGATCAGCTCGACATCATCATCATAACGTAGTATAAGTTCAAAAATATATAGGATGAGAGGTGTGATCGTGACGCACCCGGCTGCTGACAGCGGCGGAGTCACCCTGACGTCCGCGCTGCGACCCCTGCTCGAGCTGGCGAGCGTCCAGGCGGACGTCTTCCGAGGACGTAGCCGCGAGAACGAGCCCACCAGGACCTTCGGAGGGCTTTTCGCCGCACAGGCGCTGGCGGCCGCGGGCCGCACGGTCACCGACGACCGGCGGGCCCACAGCCTGCACGTTGTCTTCCTGCGTCCGGGCACGGTCGGCTCGGCCACCGAGTACAGCGTCGAGAGGCTCCGCGACGGCCGCGGATTCAGCTCCCGCCGCGTGGTCGCCACCCAGGACAGCGGAGAGATCCTGCATGCCTCGGTGTCATTCCATGTGGGCGAGGACGGCTACGAGCACACGCCGCGGCCACCGGCGGTTCCCGGCCCTGATGAGCTCCCGCCGGCAAAGTCGTGGTTCACCGCGGCCGGCGACGAGCTCGACGGCTGGTACAACATCTACCTCGGCAGCCATCCGGTGGACTTCCGCTTCGTGGGTGAGCCTCCGCCGCTGGCGGCCCGCCGCGGCCAGCCATCCACCGGGCTGCGGGTCTGGATCCGTGCCAGCGACCCACTCGGTGACGACCCGGTGGTGCATGCGAGCGCCATGACCTACGCCTCCGACCTGTTCCTGCTCGCGTCGGCGCTGCTCCCGCACGGCCAGGTGTTCGGCACCGGATCCGTCGTCGGCGCCAGCCTCGACCACAGCGTGTGGTTCCACCGCCCCTTCCGGGCCGATGAATGGCTGCTTTTTGACAAGGGCAGCCTCTGGGCGGGCTCCGGACGGGGGCTGACGAAGGGCTCCGTGTTCGACCGCTCCGGGCAGCTCGTGGCGTCCGTCATCCAGGAGGGGCTCCTGCGCCTCACGCCCGCGACAGCACCACACCAGCACCGGTAGACGGCGCCGGCAGGCGCGGCTGCGCGGCGGCACGGACCCGCCGTTGTCCAGATTGGCACACGTGCGTTAATTTACGGGATGCCGGTGGGAGGAGCCCGATGAGCACACCAAAGATCATTTCTGTTGACGACCACGTCCTTGAACCGGGTGACCTGTGGCAGCGCTATCTGCCCGAACGATTCCGGGATGACGGCCCCCGTCTGGTGCGGCTCAAGGGACGCTTCGGGAGCCACGCCCGCAGCAGGTGGCGGGAGGACGAGGACGGCCAGTGGGCGGACGTCTGGGTGTTCGGGGACGTCAAAATGGAGATCCTACCGGGCTTCGCGGCAGCGGGAAAGGACCAGGACTACCTCGGCGAGCACTGGGAGGCCATGACCTACGAGGACATGCGGCCGGGCTGTTACGACCGGACGGCGCGGCTGGCCGACATGGATGCCAACCACACCGAGGCAGGCCTGAGCTTCCCGACGTTTCCGCGGTTCTGCGGACAGACGTTCCACGAGTGTGCCGACCGTGACCTGGGCCTGGCATGCGTACAGGCCTACAACGACTGGATGATCGACGAGTGGTGCGCCGACGAGGCGTACGGCCGGCTGATCCCGTTGACCCTGATCCCGCTGTGGGATCCGGAGCTCGCGGCGGCGGAGATCCGCCGCTGCGCGGCCAAGGGGTCACACGCGGTCTGCTTCTCGGAGAACCCGGCCAAGCTGAAGCTGCCGAGCATCCACACCGACCACTGGGATCCGTTGTTCGCCGCGTGTGAGGATACCGACACCGTCCTCAACCTGCACATCGGCTCGTCCTCCACGTTCCCGATGACCTCGGTCGACGCGCCGCGGGCCGTGTCGCTCGCCCTGACCTACCAAGGTGCCGCCCACGCGTTCGCGGACTGGCTCACCAGCGGCGTGCTGGAGCGTTTCCAGGAGCTGCGTGTAGCGCTCAGTGAAGGCCAGATCGGCTGGATGCCGTTCATCCTGGAACGGCTCGACAGCATCTGGGAACAGCGCCCGGTCTACGGCAACCTGAATGGCCGGCTGTCGTGCCCCCCGAGCAGCTACGTCCGCGACCGGATCTACGGGTGCGTGTTCGACGACGCCATCGGTCTCACCCTGCGCCACCGTATCGGCATGAAACAGATCATGTTCGAGACCGACTACCCGCACGGCGACTCGACGTGGCCGAACTCGAAGGTGGTTTTTGAAAAGATCGTCGCAGCGGCGGATCTCAACGCGGACGAGGCGTACCTGCTGGCCCGCGGCAACGCCATCCGCTGCTACCGCCTCGGCCGGTACGGGATCACCGAGTAGGGGCAATCTCTCCATGGCTGTCTCCGGCGGCGCGCGACAGATCCCCGCGCCGCCCCTGGCGAGCCCACCCATCACCGCTGCCTAACCGCCAACCGCCTAACCGCCAACCGCCAACCGCCAACCGCCTAACCGCCAACCGCCAACCGCCAACCGCCTAACCGCACCACGCTTCACCAGGAGGAACCGTGCACGACATCGTCATACGCGGGGGCCAGGTCGTCGACGGCACCGGAGCCCCCCGCCAGCGGGCGGACATCGCGATCGACGGTGGGCGCGTCGTCGCGATCGGTGCCGTGCCGGACGCCGGACGCCGGACGATCGACGCCGACGGGCTCATCGTGAGCCCCGGGTTCGTCGATATCCACACCCATCTTGACGTGCAGGGCTTCTGGGACCCCACGCTCTCGCCGTCACCCCTGCACGGGGTCACCACCGTTCTGGGCGGTAACTGTGGGTTCACGGTCGCCCCGCTCGACGACACAGCTGGTGACTATCTCATGCGGATGCTGTCCCGGGTGGAGGGCATGCCGCTGGAGTCGCTACAGGTCGGCGTGCCGTGGGACTGGCGCAGCACCGCGGAGTTCCTCGACCGGCTCGACGGGACGCTCGCCGTCAACGCCGGTTTCATGGTCGGGCATTCGGCCATCCGCCGGGTGGCCATGGGGCCGGCGGCCACCGAACGGCCGGCGACCGACGACGAGCTCGAGACAATGAAGCGGCTGTTGCGGGCAGGCATCGCCGCCGGCGGTCTCGGCTTCTCCTCCACTTGGTCGCAGAGCCACAGCGACGCCGACGGGCGACCGGTCCCGTCCCGCGCCGCCCCCGCGGAGGAACTGTTCGCCCTGGCCGCGGTGGCCGGTGAGTTCGAGGGCACCTCGCTGGAGTTCCTCCCTGTCCTTCCCCAGCGGGGCGGTTTCAGCCAGGAGATCACCGACGTCATGGTCGGGATGTCGGTGGCCGCCCGCCGGCCGCTGAACTGGAACATCCTCACCGTCACCGCGAAGACCCTGCCCGACGCCCTCGCCAGGCTCGAAGTCGGCGACATCGCGCGGGCGCGCGGCGGGAAGGTCATCGCCCTGACGATGCCGGACACCCCACCGGCCCGGTTCTCCTTCCGCGCCGGCTTCGTCCTCGACATGGTGCCGGGGCTGCACGACTTCCTCTTCCTGCCGCTGGACGAGCGCCTGGCGATCCTGCGTGATCCCGACCGCCGGCGTGAGCTGCGCCGCGCCGCCGAGGAACCCTCCGCCTTCAGCCACCTCGTCGACTGGGGCTCCCGGCACATCATCGAGACGTTCAGCCCGCAGACCAAGCCGTATGCCGGACGGATCGTCGGCGACATCGCCGCTGAGGAGGGCCGCGACCCGTTCGACGTCCTGATGGACATCGTCGTCGCCGACGACCTGAAGACGACGTTCAGCAACCCCGCCCGGGAGGCACAGCCGGAGGACTGGCAGGCCCGGGCCCAGATCTGGCGCGACCCCCGGGCCGTCGTCGGCGCGTCCGACGCCGGGGCACACCTGGACATGGTGGAGTTCTTCGGCTATTCGACGATGCTGCTGCAACACGGGGTCCGCGAACAGCAGGTCGTGACCCTCGAGGAGGCCGTCCGCCTCATCACCGACGTCCCGGCGCGCCTGTACGGCCTGCGCGACCGCGGGCGCCTCCGGGCCGGCGGCGCCGCCGATATCGTCATCTTTGATGAGACGCGCATCGCCCGCCAGCCCACCGAGACGCGTTTCGACCTGCCCGCCGGCGCGGGCCGTCTCTACGGCGAGGCCGACGGTGTCCGGCACGTCCTGGTCAACGGCATCGAGATCGCCCACGACGGCGCGTTCACCGGGGACTTCCCCGGGACGATCCTGCGCTCCGGCCGGGACACCGAGACCCCGTCCCTCGACTGATGGCCCGGCAGCGGCGACGCCCCGGAAAACGGCGATGCTCCGGAAAACAAAGTGCCCGGTAACGAGAAGGGTATGACGATGAAGACTCGTGCCGCGGTTCTGCACGGCAGAGGCCAGCCCTGGTCTGTGGAGGAGCTCTCGCTCGACGCTCCCAGAGCCGGCGAAGTTCTCGTGGAGACCATGTTCGCCGGGTTATGCCATTCCGACGATCACCTCGGCAAGGGCGCGGGCTTCCACTTCCCGCTGGTGGGCGGCCACGAAGGCGGTGGCGTGGTGCGGGCGGTCGGCGCCGGGGTCACCCGGCTGCGGCCGGGTGACAAGGTCGTCACCTCGTTTCTTCCCGTGTGCGGCCACTGCCGCTGGTGCACATCCGGTCACTCCTACCTGTGCGACGCTGGTGCCACTACCCTCACCGGGGCTTTTGCCGACGGTAGTTACCGGTTCGCGCTGGGTACGACCGGCATCGGCGCCTTCTGCACGCTGGGGACCTTCTCCGAGCACTTCGTCGCGCACGAGTACTCGCTCGTGAAAGTGCCGGACGACACCCCGCTGGATGTGGCCTCCCTCGTCGGCTGCGGGGTGCCCACCGGCTGGGGCTCGGCGGTCAACGCCGCGAACGTCCGCCCAGGTGACGTCGTGGTCGTCTACGGCATCGGCGGCATCGGAGCCGCCGCGGTCCAGGGTGCGCTGCTGGCTGGCGCCGCGACGGTCGTGACGGTGGATCCGGTGCCCTTCAAGAACGAGTTCGCCAAACAGCTCGGTGCGCACGCCGGCTTCACCGAGCATTCCGAGGCCTTCGACCACGTTCACAATCTCACCCGAGGCGTCCTGGCCGACAGCGTGATCCAATGCGTGGGCGTGGCCACCCCGGAGGTCATCCACCAGTGCTACGAGATGACCCGCAAGGGCGGCACCCTCGTCCTCACCGGCATAGCTGACCGCTACGAGGAAATCACGATCAAACTGCCCGGAGGGATGCTCACGTCGTTCGCGAAGAAGGTCGTCGGCTGCCTGTTCGGCTTCTGCAACCCGCACCAGGACATCCCGATGCTCCTGGAGCTCTATCGCAACGGCCAGCTGAAACTCGATGAGATGGTCACCCGCCGCTATTCGCTGGACGAGGTCAATGAGGGATACCAGGACATGACCGACGGGCGGAACATCCGCGGTGTGATCGAGCTGGGCCGCTGATGCGGCCCAGCAGCCAGGACGCGTTCTTCATCGGTGGAGAATTCCGCCCGGCCACCGGTGACCGGCGTTTCACGGTCGTCAGCCCCGCCACCGAAGATGTCGTCGGCAGCGCGCCGTGCGGCGAGCCCGCCGATGTCGACGCGGCTGTCGCCGCGGCCCGGGAGGCCTTCGACACCGGCCCGTGGCCCCGGATGACGCTCGGGGAGCGGGCCGCTCACCTCACCGGGTTCGCGGACGAACTCGCGGCGCGCCGCAAGGAGATAGGCGAGCTCGTCCTCGACGAAATCGGCCTGCCACGGCGGGCGGCCCAGGCCGAACCCGTCGGCATGATCGCCCTGCTGCGCTACCATGCCGGTCTGGCCGAGCAGATGACCATGAGTGAACGCCGGACGGGCCTGTTCGGCGCCTCGGCGGACGTCACCCGGGAGCCCGTCGGTGTCGTGGCGGCAATCCCCGCCTGGAACAGCCCGCTGGTGCTGGCCGCCAACAAGTTCGCCCCGGCCATGCTCGCCGGCTGCACGGTCGTCTGCAAACCCGCGCCGGAGACCTGCCTCGACACCTATCCGGTGGCCGAGGCCGCCCGCGCCGCCGGGATCCCCGCCGGTGTGCTGAACCTGGTGGCGAGCGACGGCGTCGGCGGTGACCACCTCGCCCGGCACCCAGGAGTCGACAAGATCGCTTTCACCGGCAGCACCGCGACCGGTCGCGCGGTCGCCGCTGCCGCCGCGAGCCATCTGGCCCGGGTCAGTCTCGAACTGGGCGGCAAGTCCGCTGGCATCGTGTGCGACGACGCTCCACTCGACGCGGTCGCGGCCGCGGTCGTCGCGGCGGTCACTCTTGTCAACGGGCAGGCCTGTATCGCGCTCAGCCGCGTCCTCGTCAGCGAGCGGCGGCACGACGAACTGATCGACGCGCTGCGGACCGCCTTCGAGGCGCTGGTCGTCGGCGATCCCCGCGATCCCGCCACCACGGTTGGCCCGCTGGTCAGCCAGCGGCACCGGGACCGGGTTCTGGGCTACATAACGGACGCCGAGCGGGACGGCGGACGGGTGGTCACCGGCGGCGGCCCGCCGCCGCACACCACGCGGGGCTGGTACCTCGCGCCCACGCTCGTCACCGCTGTGTCGCCGACGTCGCGGATCGCCCAGGAGGAGATCTTCGGCCCGGTCCTCACCGTGCTGACCTACCGTGACCTCGACGATGCCGTTGCCATCGCCAACGGCACCCCGTTCGGGCTGTCCGGTGCCGTCTTCTCCCAGGACCTCGACCAGGCCCGCCAGCTCGCCGGCCGCATCCGCAGCGGCAGCGTTGCGATCAACAAGGGGGCCGCGATCGACTTCGCGCTGCCCTTCGGTGGGTTCGGCTCGTCCGGCTACGGGCGCGAGTACGGCCCGGAGGGCGTGGCCGAGTACCTCGAACACAAGACGATCTTTCTTGACACACCCTGAGGCCCCCGCGAGGAGCCAGTACCCGATGATCGGCCGTGGCGTCCCGAGGGGGTACCACGGCCGACCACGGCCGGTCCGATGACGCGCTCCCGGGCGTGCCCGGCAGGAGTCAGATCCGCTCCACGATCGTCGCCGTGCCCATGCCGCCGCCGGTGCACATCGTCACCAGGCCGACGGTGCTGTCCCGCCGCTCAAGCTCGTCCAGCACGGTCTGGATGAGCATCGGGCCAGACGCTCCGATCGGATGGCCCAGCGCGATCGCCCCACCGTTGACGTTGACCCGCTCCGGGTCGAGATCAAGATCGCGGATGGTCTTCAACGGGACCGCGGCGAAGGCTTCGTTGATCTCCCAGAGATCGATGTCGGCCACGGTCATGCCCGCCTTGGCCAGGCAACGCAGGCTGGCCGGGCCGGGGGCGGTCAACATGATCACAGGATCGGCGCCCGCCACCGCGGTCATCCGGACGCGCGCTCGCGGGGTCAGCCCGTGGGCGCGGGCGTAGTCGGGCGAGGCAAGCACGATCGCCGACGCGCCGTCGACGACGCCGCTGGAGTTGCCCGCGTGGTGGACGTGGCGGATCTCGCCAGCCTGGGGATAGACCTCGCGGCACATGTCGTCGAAGGACCGGTCGAAGCCCGGCTGCACCTGGGTCGCCAGCTGCTCGAACGACGCCGGCAGCTTCGCGAGCGTGGCCACCGTCGTATCGGGGCGGGGGAACTCATCACGGTCGAGGGCGAGCGTGCCGTCGAGATGCCTGATCGGCACGACCGAGCCGTCGAACCGGCCCTCGGCCACGGCCTTGGCGCACCGCTCCTGGCTTAGGGCTGCGAAGGTGTCCACGTCCTCGCGGGTGAAGCCCTCCAGCGTCGCGATGAGGTCGGCGCTGACGCCCTGCGGGACCATCGGGTAGAGCTCCCGCAGATGGGCGTTGCCGGCGTCGAGCGTCACCACGCCCTCGGCCACCGGCCAGCGTGACATCGACTCGACGCCGCAGCCGACAACGAGATCCTGGTGACCGGACAGGATGCCCATCGCCGCCCAGCTGACCGCCTGCTGGCCGGATCCGCAGTACCGGTTGAGGCTCGAGCCGGGTGTCTCGACCGGCCAGCCGGCCGCCAGCAACGCGAGCCGACCGATGTCGGCGCCATGTTCCCCGGTCTGCATCCCGTTGCCGGCGACCACGTCCTCGACCTCGAGCGGGTCGAAGCCGACGCGGTCACGCAGGGCGTTGAGAACCTGCGCCAGCACCTCCTGCGGGTGCAGCGGGTGCAGCGATCCGGTCACCTTGCCCCGGCCACGTGGTGACCGTACTCCATCGATGATCCACGCCTCGCGCACAGCAAGCCTCCGATAATATTGGAATATTTATATAAACGATGCCATGAGCGACACCGAGGTGCGACAGTCCAGCCGGGCGCTCACCCGCCGCCACCACGAGCGCCCCGGACCCCGTTGACCTCGTCAGCCTCGTCGCCACAGGCCTCGACGTGCGACACTTAATCAGTAAGCGTATTAATCGATTCGTCGAGTAGTGTGCTTCGGAACCAGCCGTCCCGACCAGCCGTCATCGACGAGACGACCACAGCTGATCCCCCTGCCGCGGGCCGCGGCGCGACAACGCTGGAGTCACGTGTGAGCGACCGATACGACGACTTCCCGACGCTGCGTTTCGAGCGACCCGCGCTCGGCGTTCTGCGCATCGTGCTCGACGCACCCAATCTCAACGCGGTCAGCCCCCGCATGCACCGCGACCTCGCCGAGGTCTGGCCGGTCATCGACCGCGACCCTGAGACCCGTGTCGTGCTCGTCCAGGGCGAGGGCAAGGGGTTCTCCGCCGGCGGCACCTTCGACCTGCTCCAGGAGATGGCCGACAGCCCCGGAGTCCGCACCAGGGTCCTGCACGAGGCGCGCGCCATGGTCCTCGGCGTGCTCAACCTGTCCAAGCCAGTGGTCTCGGCCATGCACGGCCCGGCCGTCGGCGCGGGTCTCGCCGTCGGCATGATGGCCGACATCTCGGTGGTCGGGCGCCACGCGACCATCGTCGACGGCCACACCCGCCTCGGTGTCGCGGCCGGCGACCACGCCGTGCTGTGCTGGCCGCTGCTGTGCGGGATGGCCAAGGCCAAGTACTACCTGCTCACCTGCGAACGCCTCACCGGCGAGGAGGCCGAGCGCATCGGGCTGGTCTCGCTGGCGGTGGACGACGACCAAGTCCACGCCCGCGGTCTCGAGGTGGCGACGTCACTCGCGACCGGTTCGTCCGACGCGCTGCGCGCGACCAAGTCCTCCCTCAACCACTGGTACCAGCTGCAGCTGCCCGCGTTCGAAGCCTCGCTCGCGCACGAGTTCTACGGCTTTGCGAGCCCGTCCGCGCAGGAGGGGATCACCGCCATCCGGGAGAAACGCCGGCCGGACTTCATCGCCGTCGAGGCGCGGCACCGCGCCGACATCTGACCGACCGCCGGCCGTCCGACCAGGAGCTCAGCCATGACCAACAGCACGACGACCAACAGCACGACGACCGACAGCACGACGACCGACAGCACAACGGCCGGGACCGAAGCCCCCGCGTCGAAGAGCGGCGATGTGCCACTGCTGGCGCCTGGAATGACCTGGGAGGAGATGCTCCCGGGAACGGCGTTTCGCACCTCGGCCCGGACCATCACCGAATCCGACCTCATGACATTCATCCAATGGGCCGGCTTCAACGAACCGCTGTTCGTCGATGCCACCCACGCCGCGGCCGGAGGGTACACCGGCCGGCTGGTACCGGGGGCCTTCGTGTACTGCATCGCGGAGGGCCTGGTGCTCCAGACCAACGCGCTGCACGGCACGGGCCTGGCGTTCCTGTCGATGGACCTGGCGGTCAAGGGCCCCACCTACGTCGGCGACACGCTGCACGCGATCGTCGAGACCCTGTCGGCTCGCCCGACCAGCAAGCCCGGACGCGGCATCGTGGCCAGCCGTGTAACGGTACGCAACCAACACGGCAAGGACGTCATGGTCTTCACGCCGACCCGCATGATCCGCGGACGCGACTTCGTCGAGACCGACGGCGCCGGCCACTGATCGCCTGATCGCCTGATCGCCTGATCGCCTGATCGCCTGATCGCCTGATCGCCTGATCATTATCAGACCAACCTGGTCGGCCGCTGGGTGCGCGGTGGCGGTTCTTACCACGCACCCAGCGGTCCCGGGAGTCGCTAACCGTAGGAGGGTCCGTGGGGACGCTGGACGGAAAGGTCGCGCTGGTCACCGGGGCCAGCCGCGGCATCGGAGCGACAGTGGCGCTCCGGCTCGCGAGCGAGGGAGCCCGGGTCGCGGCCATGGCGCGTACCCTCGAGCCCGACCCCCGGTACTCCGGAAGCCTGCGGGAAACGGTCGAGGGCATCCGGGCCGCCGGTCACGAGGCCGTCGCCGTCCGCGGCGACCTCTCGTCCGCCGAGGACCGGCGCCGCATCGTCGCCGAGACCGTCGAGGCATTCGGCCCGGTCGACATCCTCGTGAACAACGCCGCGGTCACCTTTCTCGCGCCAGTCGAGGAGTTCAGCGAGAAGCGTTTCCGTCTGATGATCGAAGTGCAGGTGTGGGCGCCGTTCGAACTCACCCAGCTCGTTCTTCCCGGCATGCGCGCGCGGGGAGCCGGCTGGCTGCTCAACATCTCCTCCCGGGCCGCGCAGCACCCCGAGGGCCCACCGTTCGACGCCGTGTACGAACGCGGTTTCTCCGCATACGGGCTGTGCAAGGCGGCGTTGGAGCGTTTCACCACCGCGGTCGCGTCCGAGGGGTACCGTCACGGCATCCGCGCCAACGCGCTCGCCCCGCTCGACAACGTCGCGACACCCGGAGCGGGCGCGCACGACCTCGTCGCGGACTTCCCGCTCGAGGATCCCTCGGTGCTGGCCGAAGCCGCACTGGCCCTGGTCGAGGGAGACATCACCGGACGGATCGCCTACAGCCAGACGCTGCTGGACGAACTCGGCCGCAAACCCGCCGTGACGGCCGGCTGAAACCGGCTCTGGACGGCCCAGGCGGCCAGAAGAGCAACGGCCATCCAGAAGATCGGCGCGAGTGTGTCGTCAGGTACGCGTTTCCGGCAGGAACACACTCGCGCCGATCATTTTTTCTCGTTGTCGCCCCAAGCGCCCCGGGTTCCCGGGTTCCCGGGAACCGGCGGGAGCCTGGGAGCTCAGTCCACGCGGGCGGTGGCGTAGCCGGCGATGACCTCCTCGCCCCGCTCGTTGACCGTGACCACGTCGAGGTCGACGAGGGCGACGCCGTCGTCGTCGCGCAGGCCGGCAATGACGACGCGGGCGGTCAGCCGGTCACCCGGCCAGATCTGGCTTTTGAACCGGACGCCGTAGCGGGTGAGACGGCCGTCGCCCACCAGATCGGTGACGGCGCGGGCGGTCATACCCATCGCCAGCATCCCGTGCGCGAACACACCCGGGTAGCCGGCCGCGTCGTGCGCGTACACACCATCGGTGTGCAGCGGGTTGTAGTCCCCGGAAGCACCGGCGTACTGCACGATCTGCGTCCGGGTGAGGTCCTCGACGAGCACCTGCTCGCGAACCTCGCCGACCTTCACGTCAGCCCCACGTAGTGCCATCAGTTCGCTCCCTGCTCAACCGGCTTCTCCGGTCGTACGCTCACACCGCGGGCCCGGACCACCAGCTCACCGGCGGCGTCCCGGTACTCGGTGACCTGTTCTTCGAACACCAGCCTGCCGCCGCGCCGGCCCGTCTTCTCCCAGGTGTCGCCCGGGATGGTGGTCACCTCGAGCACGTCCCCCGGCCGGACCTGCCGGAAGTACTCGAAGTGCTGCTCGGCGTGCAGCCGGCCACCGCCGGAGACGGGCTCGGTGACTCCGGTGGGCTCCCGGCCGGAGCCGAACCACGGCTCGCCGGCATGTGGCCGCAGCGGGTAGTCGGGGTCGTACTGGGCGGAGGACTGCACAAACGTCGGCGGGGCGATGATGCCCGCGGCCTCGGACTCGCTGGCCCGCCGCGCGTCGTGGTAGACGGGGTTGGGATCCCCGACCGAACGCGCGAAAAGCATGATCTGACCGGCCTCCACCGGGAACGTGAACTGCCCCACGAATACTCCTCTACTCCTCGTCGTTGAAGGCGGGCGGCCGAGGATTCCAGCCACCAGATAGAGCAATCATTAATACTTTTACCGGCTTAGAGCGCCCGAGGATAGGGCGTTCGGTCAGTGAGCGGCTCATCCGCGCCCGGTCCGGCAAGGCGGCGGAGGAAGGCGCCCTGGTGGTGGGCGCCGACTGAGGACAATGCGGCCGGGCGGGATGCGGGGAGCCGCGAGCCGGACAGTCCTATTCTCGGGCGCTCTTACTCCTCCAGGCGCTCACCCACGCCGCACGAGCAGGCGCCGCACCTGTGCCGCGGACTCCATCGCCTCGTCCTCATCACCCGCGACCGGCAGCAGATGCACATCGCGGCAGCCCGCCTCAAGGTAGGGCACCAGGGCCTCGGCCACGTCCTGGGGCGTTCCCCGGGGCACGTACTTCGAGAAACGGTCGAAGGGCACACCGTAGAAACTCTCCATCGCCCGCGAGACCGAGCAGCCCGCGTCCTCCACGGACCTGCCGAAGCCGCACCAGACGAGCAGCGCGTGCCGCCAGGCCATCCCGGTCCGCCCGGCTGAGACCGCGACGCCGTCGATCTCGGCGGTGACCGCGGCGTAACGATCGGGCGAGACCCACACGCCGAGCCAGCCGTCACCGTGCCGGCCCGCGCGCCGGACCGCCGCGGCCGATCGGCCACCGATCACTATCGGTACGGCGACAGCCGGCGGCGGCGACACCCGCACGTCCCGGAGCCGGAAGTGCTCGCCGTCGACCGTCACCGCCTCGCCGGCCAGCAGCGCCCGCAACACGACGAGCGCCTCGTCCATCCGGCGGCCGCGGGTGGCGGGGTCGACGCCGCAGGCCTCGATCTCGGCACGGTCCTCGCCTCCGATGCCCACGCCGAAGACGAACCGGCCGGGTGCCAGGGCGGCGAGCGTGGCTACCTGACGCGCCACCGGGACGGGGTGCCGCAGCGGGAGCAGGAACACCCCGGTGTGCACCTCGACGCCGGGCGCGGCCATCAACAGCGCGGTGGCCTGGATGAGCCCGTCGGAGCCATAGCCACCGCGAAAGCTCACGTGATCGCCGATGACGGCATGGTCGAAACCGAGATCCCGTACCTGCCGCGCGGCGTCGAACAGCCGCTCCGTGCCGCTGCGCAGCAGCGCGAAGGGTGGCCGGACCCCGATCCGCGGCCCAACCGATCGGATCTCGGCCGCCACCGTCCCAACTGTGCCGACGGTCGCTGTGTCGACGACCGCTGGGCCGCTGCCCGCCGCGGTCATGATTCCAGCACGCGGCGCAGCACCTTGCCGGCCGCGCCCCTCGGCAGAGTATCGATCATCTCCCATTCGGCGGGCACCTTGAATCCGCTCAGGGACTCTCGCGCGAACAGGCGCAGCTCCTCGACATCCGGTGGATCATGTGGGTCCACCAGAACGATGAAGGCCTTCACGACCTGCCCCCAGCGCCGGTCGGCCCGGCCGACCACGGCAACCTCACGGATCGCCGGATGGAGGCTGAGGACCTGTTCCACCTCCAGCGGATCCACGTTCTCCCCACCCCGCACGATGCGATCACCGCGCCGGCCCAGCAGCGTGACATAGCCGCTGGGATCGATACGCCCGAGGTCCCCGGTGTGGAGCCAGCCGTCGGCCGCGGGACGGAAAAGGTGCTCGCCCCGGGCCCGGATCTCGCCGCTGCCGTCCGGTGCCGGGTCGACCACCCGCAGCTCCACGCCCTGGGCCGCGCGGCCGACCGTACGCAACAGCTCAGGCCGGGTCGTGGCGGCAAGCCGATGATCCTCAAAGCTCAGACAGGTGATCGGAGAGCCCTCCGTCTGCCCGAAGATCTGAACAAAGTCGACGTCCGGGAGAACGGCCATCGCCTCACGGAGCGTGTCCGGATGAATCGGGGATGCGCCATACTGCAACACCCGCAGCGTCGGCAGCGCAAGGGCGTTCTCCGCGAGCAGACGGTCGATCATCGTTGGCACCAGCAGGGCGTGTGTCGTGCCGTGGTCGGCCAGCTCCCGCCAGGTCCGCGGCGAGAACGGCGGCGAACAGACGACCGTGGCACCAGCACCCAACGCCACCGCGATCATGCCGAGACCGGCGATGTGATGGTACGGCGAACCGGATGCGTACACGCTGCCCGGTGCGAGGTGGACGATCGCCGCGTTGACCCGGACCCGCACCGCGAGCTTGCCCTGAGCCACGAACACCGGCTTGGGTACTCCGGATGTGCCGGATGTGTGCAGGATCAGCGCGGTCTGTTCCGGGCCCGGCCGCTCCGCCGCCGGCCGGTCGGACAATGGCCGGTCGGACGCGGCGGCCGGCGGGTGCACGACAAGCCTTCGCCCCGTTGCCGCAGCCACCTCGCGTCCAAGATCTTCAACGGCTGGTTCAGCCAGGAGCAGATCGCCAGCGAGGCCGGCCAGGCAGCTGGCGAGCTCCCGGATGGTAAGCCTGGTGCTGATCGGCGCAAGCGGACGCCGGGTAGCTGCCCCGGCGATGGTCAGCGCGAGTGCTTCCAGCGTGGTCGAGACCAGGGCCGGCAGCGGTGTCCCCACACCCACGGCGAGGCTGTCCAGCCAGTCAGCCGCGCCCGCGGCGTAACGCAGCAGGTCAGCGCCGGACCAGCGGACGGTCCCGCTGCTCACGGCCGGTCGGCTCGCGCCTGGGCCCGACCAGGCCTCGGCGAGCTGGGCCGTCCACGTCGTCCCGGCCCCGATGGCTCCAGCCTCAATGGCTCCGGCCTCAGTGGCTCCGGCCCCGGTTGTCCCGTCCCCGGCGGTCATGCCCGGGTTGTCCGGGCGGCAGCGGCTGGCCCGGATACGGCCACCGCAGGCACAGCCGACCCGGACGCGGTCAGCCCGGTGGTGTCGACGCCCTCCCAGAAACCCGCCCAAGCCTGAAAGGACCAGGGCAGACCGGGTGGCGTCGGCGACGTGCCCCAGCTGTCGAAGCCCACGGCCTGCGGGCGCTCGTTGACGTCGGCGGCATACCAGTGGCGCTCGTCCCTGCGGTCGAACAGCCACTCCCCGTCGACCCGGCGGTAGGTGTCGAAGTAGCAGATGGCCATGACGATCCAGCGGTCGCCGACCTCGTGCTCGGCCCGGCAGTACACCTGCCCGCGGGCGTTGTCCGCGTCGAGCAGTTCCACCCGATGGCCGCAGATCTGGTGCACCGACCGGTAGAACCACCGCAGGCTGGGCGCGATGTAGTCCCGCAGCGCCTCGCGGCCTTGGCCGTGCCGCCCGCAGTTGACATCCGGCACGAACAGCGAAACCCAGGCGTCGAGGTCACGTCCATCGACCGCGAGCGCGTACCGGATCGGCAGCTGCTCGATCGCGAGCCGCGCCTCCACCTGCTCCAACCGCGCGAGCAACCCCGCGTCGTGCGTCGTCACGACACCTCCAGGTCAGGCCTTCCCCCGGACGGTCGCTTCGCGACGATCCAAGGACCCGGGCTCCGGGGAGGGCCGTCGTGCGGGGCAGGCGATCGCCTCCGATCGCGTCCGGACAGGAGCCAGCCAGGCCTCCTCGTCCGTCACACCGCCACCACAACCAGGCCAACCCAAACAGCAATACGCTTAATGAGTTGCACTATAGTTCCCGGCTGCCCGTCCGGCGACGCCTTCCCGCAGAGCCACCTCAACGACCTGGGCGCGCACGGAACGCGCAGATCACCTACGGGAACCACCTCAACCGGGAGCGCATCAGCCCCACCACCGCACCAACCGATCGGTGCGCCTTGGATGTCAGCTGAAGTGGCGGAAGCCGCCTTCGGTGCTGATGATTTGGCCGGTGATCCAGGCGGCTTCGTCGGTGGCCAGCCAGGCGATGAGGCGGGCGGGGTCGTCGGGCGTTCCCCAGCGCTGTTGAGGAAAGCGAGGCCGCGGTCACCCCCTCAGCCGCCTCCGTAGATGATTGACCACTATGGGTGAGACCACAGGAAAAGGACGGATTCTGTCCTGGCTGATCCTGATTGTGGGGATGCTCGGAGCAAGCGCTGTAGCCCTGGCCAGCGGCGGCAAGTGGGCTGGTGCGCTGGCTGTGCCCGCGCTGGCGCTGGCATGGGCGGGCTACCGCGCTGCTCGTAGGGACAACCAGGCTGGCGACATCGACATGGCCACAGTCGCCGATCGGCTTGCCGATCAGCTGAAAGCCCAGTGGTCCGCGGAGGCCAACCGCCGGGATCTCACCCGGCCTCCCCTGGCGGTGTCCTGGCAGCCGGCCGATGCGTCGCTGGTCCAACCGTGGGCCTCCCTACAGCGGCTGGCGGCGGCCGGCGCAGGGTGGGCCTGGAGTACTCCGCCGGGGGCAGGCC
>NZ_CAKJTL010000023.1 GCF_917627385.1 Protofrankia sp. CiT1 | reverse complement strand
GCCGGGCACCCATCGAGCGACTCGTCGCGCACTTCAAGTCCTGGCGAATCTTTCACATCGACTATCGGCGCCCCTACCGTACCTACCGCGATGCGTACGACGCCGCTCGTGGACTGTTCTTCTTCTCTATTATTTGGGGTTTTGAATAAGCCTCCTTGTACAGGTTGCCCTTCAGATCCTTCTCGAAGTCCTCGACGGAGCACCCGTCAACCCCAGCGGCACCATCGTTCGCCTTGACGCTCTTGTACGCCTTCCACACCAGTTGCTTCGGTATCTGGAACGGCTTACTTTCCGGATCTGACGTGCCCACTCGCGTCCTCCCAGAGTCTTACTCCGGTTGCTCGTCATCCCGGGGAAGATTTTCTCCCGGTTGCCGGTGTGCAGTCGTAGATGAGCCGGCCCCTTCGCTCCACCCCCATTACAGGGGCTTCACCACTACTACGAGCCGGTCCGTCGGCGGTGCCGCATCGGTACTCGACGCCTCACAGTTTCTGCTGCTCGGCGCACTCCCTCTCGGGTCCGCCGGGCCGAACGGCCGGCATTCCCAGTATCGACACTCGCCTTCCCACGTTCCATGCAGAAGCCACAGACCAGGCTCGCGCCGCCTCTATGCCGGACACCACCTGGCCAATAGGCGGGCACCTGCGAGGCTCATCCCGGGACCATTTAACCGCCCCGGTTTCAATGTCGTCTTCTTGTTTCGACACGTCATCAGCGGTTCGCTCTCGCTCGCCTTCCTGGTCCCCACCTGACGCGCTCACGCACGCGCCTTTTCCTCGACGCTCACCACGACGGTCTTCAGCCAACGCAGCTCAAAGTGGTTTGGCGCCTCCCCCCGCAGGGCGACGCCGAAGGGCCACAAAACCCTCATCTCCTGCACAGCACCGCATCGAGTACGGTCCGCCTATGCGAACTCACTCTCTGTGTTCGTGGCGCACTTAAATCGCAAGTCAAGAACGACCGGCGGAATCAAGCGGCCCTGACTTCCACAACATGGTAAAAAATTTTGGCCGCGGCCGGCGTCAGACGATGCCGGCCGCCCGCAGCGCCCGCACCTGCGCCGGTTCGTAGCCGAGGTCCGCGAGCACCCCGTCGGTGTGCTCGCCCAGCGCCGGCACCGGCCCCATCCGCACCGACCACTGCGGCGAGATCGGCGGCGGCAGCAACGCGCGCAGCGGGCCGACCGGCGAATCGATCTCACGCCACCGGTCCCGAACCGCCAGCTGCGGATGCCTGACAAGATCGGTCACCGAGTTCAGGCGCGCATTGCCGATCCCCGCCTTGTCCAGCTGGGCCTGGGCGTCGGCCAGGAGCTGTCCACTGGCCCACTCCCCCAGTACCGCGTCGACCCTGGGCCGGTCCCGGACCCGGTCGGCGTTACCGGCCAACGACGGATCCGTGACAAGATCCGAGCGGCCGAGCACATCCTCGGCGAGGCGTTGCCATTCACGGTCGTTCGTCGTCCCCACCACGAGTACCTGATCGTCGGCGGTCCGATAGGCGCCGTACGGCGCGACCGACGGCGAGCTCACACCGTTGGGCTCCTGATCGAGACCAGTGCCCAGCGTGTAGTAGAGGGGATACCCCATCCACTCGGCCGCCGCGTCGAACAGGCTGACCGAGATCTCCGCCCCCGTGCCGGTACGGCCTCGCGCGAGGAGAGCGGCCAGGACACTGGAGTACGTGTACATGCCGGCGGCGACATCGGCGAGCGGGATGCCCGGCTTCGCCGGCTGCCCGGGGAACCCGGTCACCGAGCATGACCCGGTCTCGGACTGCACGAGCAGGTCATAGGCGCGCTTCGCGGCCAGTGGCCCACCCTCCCCGTAACCGGAGATGTCGACGGCCACGGCCCGCGGATGGCGTTCCAGCACCTGATGGGCGGCCACGCCGAGCCTGGCGGCGGCACCGGGCGCGAGGTTCTGCACGACGACGTCCGCGCGCTCGATCAGGCGTGCGAGGACCTCAGCGCCCGCGGGTTTCTTCACATCGAGCGCGAGCGACTCCTTGCCCCGGTTGAGCCAGACGAAGTGGGCGCCCATGCCGTTCATGGCCTGGTCGTAGTCACGGGCGAAGTCGCCACCGCGCGGGTTCTCGACCTTCACGACCCGGGCGCCGAGATCCGCGAGATGCCGGGTGGCGAGCGGAGCGGCGACAGCCTGCTCCAGGCCGACCACGAACAGGCCCGCCAAGGGTGCGCAAGGCAGGCCGTCGGCACCCGTTCCGCTGGGAGACACGCTCATGACCTGGTCTGGAAGCTCTCGACGTTGCGGCGCAGCTCCTCGGTGGTGAACGACTCGCCCTCCGCGGCCAGGGAGAAGTCCAGCACCAGCCGGGCTGCCTGCGCCAGGTGCAGGTTGATCGCCCGTTTGGTGTCCTGGACCGCCTGCGGAGGCAGCCCGGCGAGCTTGTGCGCGACCAGGCGCGCCTCAGCCAGCAGCTCCCCGGCCGGGACCACCCGGTTGGCCAGGCCGAGGGCGACGGCCTGGTCCGCGGGGATGCGATCACCGGTGAGCAGGTACTCCTTGGCCCGCAGGATGCTCGTGGCCAGCGGCCAGAACGCCGCGCCGCCGTCGCCCGCGACCAGGCCCACCTGCACGTGCGGATCAGCCAGGAAGGCGGTGTCGGCGATCAGGACGATATCGCTCATGACGGCGATGGTCGCCCCGAGGCCCACCGCCGGGCCATTGACCGCCGTCACCACCGGGAGGTGGAAGCGGACGATCTCATCGGCGAGCCGCCGCGCCTCGCGCATCGAGTGGCGGCGGACCTCCACGTCAGCAATCTGCCTGGCCATACCCGGGATGTCGCCACCCGCGCTGAACGCACGCCCCGCCCCGGTGAGCACCACCGCGCGGGCATCCCGGTCGCCGGCGATGCGCGCCCAGACCTCGGCGACAGCTTCATGCAGGCCGTCCGCGAACGCGTTCAACGCGTCCGGCCGGTTCAGCGTGACAATGCGCACCGGGCCGTCCGACTCGACGAGGAGGACGCCCCCGAAGTCGTAGTCCGCCATATTCAGTGGCTGCCTCTCCTGGAGAACCCCGGGGAAGTTCCGGGACAACCGCGGTCAGACTGCGGTCAGACTGCGGTCAGACTGGCTGTCAGTAGCTGCGCAGGCCCATGCTGCGCGCGATCGCGTTGCGCTGGATCTGGCTGGTGCCGCCCGAGATCGGCGCGACGATGGACTCGCGCCAGCGGAAGCTCATCACGCTCTCGGTGGCGAAGCCATGGCCGCCGAGGATCTGCATACCCCACCGGGCCGCCGAGACATAGGTTTCGGACCCCTTGAGCTTGGCCATCGAGCCCTCGCGGGAACACGGCCGGCCCTGCGCGTGCAGCCAGGCGGCCCGGTAGGACAACAGCCGGGCGGAGTCGATCTCGACCTGGAGATCGGCCATCGCGTGTGACAGCGACTGGAAGTTGCCGATCGGACGGTCGAACTGCTGGCGCTGCTTGGCGTACTCCAGTGCCTCGTCGAGCGTGGCCTGGGCGACGCCGACGTATGCGCCGCTCATGAGCACGCGCTCGAGGTCGAGGCCGGAGAGCATGACCTTCCAGCCGCCGTGCAGCGGGCCGACCAGGTTCTCCCGGGGAACGACCACGTCGTGCAGGAAGACCTCGTTGGTGCCGAGGATGTGCCGGGCCAGCGTCGGCGTCCGGCGGATCTCCACGCCAGCGGTCGCGGGATCGACCAGCACCAGGGACAGCCCCTCGTGCTTCGGCGCGGACGGGTCGGTGCGCACGTACATCGCGATGGTCGTGCCGGGCAGGCCCGCCCCCGTACACCACGCCTTCTGGCCGTTGAGGACGAAATGGTCGCCGTGGTCGGCCGCGGTGGTGCGCAGCGCCGCGACGTCGGAGCCGGCGTCCGGCTCGCTCATGGCGATGGCGAAGCGCTCGGTGCCGTCGAGCATGCCGGGCAGGTACCGGTCGCGCTGGGCCTGCGTGCCCCACTTCAACAGGGTGAGCCCCGGGATGAAGGTCCCCGAATAGCACATGGCGATGTCGAGGCTGGCACGCCCGAGCTCCTCGGCGAGCAGGACGAGCTCGAGCGCGGTCCCGCCGCCCCCGCCGCTGTCCTCGGGCAGCGGGAGGCCGAACCACCCGAGGTCGGCCATGCCGCGAAAAAGTTCCTTCGGCAGGATGCCCTGTTCGTCCCATTCCTTGGCCAACCGCGGCGGGCAGGTGCGCGAGACGAAGTCCCGTGCGGTCCGCGCCAGCATCCGCTGCTCGTCCGTGAGGTCAAAGTCCACGACAGCACCTCTCCCATCAGATAAATCAGCTAACCATAGCCCGTCGGATGATGTGGGTGGACCCGCCGACAGCCAGCGCACGACCAACCGCACGCCCGGCACGCCCCGCGGGACTTGCTATAGCCCTACCTATCAGATAACTTTTTATACGATTTTGTATCCTGAATCAGCCAGAGGCGCCCGCCTGGGCGCGAGTGGGCGAGGTAGCCGATGGACGTTGCCGTCACCGCGCAGGACAGGCAGTTCCAGGAGGAGGCGCGGTCATGGCTGGCCGATCATCTCACCGGTGACTTCCGGAGCATCCTGGGCGTCGGCGGCCCAGCGGACGACACCGCCTGGGAGCTTCGCCGGGAGTGGGAGAAGCTCCTCGCGAAGGACAAATGGCTGAACATCGCCTGGCCGGTCGAGTACGGCGGCCGCGGGGGGACGCTGGCCCAGGAGATCATCTTCCAGGTCGAGCACGCCCGGGCACAGGCGCCGTACTGGGTGGGAGTCCACGGCCGTGACCTGTTCGGGCCGACCTTGCTCGCGTTCGGCACCCCCGAGCAGAAGGCCCGCTTCCTCCCGAAGATCACACAGGTCGAGGAGTTCTGGGGGCAGGGCTTCAGCGAGCCCGACGCCGGCAGCGACCTGGCCGGCCTGCGCACCCGCGCCGAACTCGACGGCGACGAATGGGTGATCAACGGCCAGAAGATATGGACGACGTTCGGCGGGTACGCCGACTGGCTCTACGTCCTGTGCCGCACCGACCCGGACGCCCCCAAGCACCGGGGGATCTCGATGCTTCTCGTGCCCCGCCACCAGCCCGGTGTCGAGGTCCGGCCGATCCGGAACATGGCCGGCGGGACGGAGTTCGCCGAGGTCTTCCTCAGTGACGCCCGCACCAGCAAGGACCTGGTCGTCGGCGAGGTCAACGGTGGCTGGCGCGTGGTCATGGGCACCCTCGGCAACGAGCGCGGGGGCACCACTGTGCTGCCCTTCCAGGCCGGGTTCGAGCGCGAGATGCGGGCACTGATCGACCTCGTGAAGTCCCGCCCGGCCGACCCGGTGCTGCGCGACCGGATCGCGTCCGCCTACGTCGGCCTGCGGGTCATGCAGGCGATGAACATCCGCACGATCAGCCGGGCAGTCGCGAACGCGCACCCCGGGCCGGAGTCCTCGATCTCGAAGCTGTTCTGGTCCACCTGGCACCGGGACTTCGGTGAGCTGCTGATGGACGCGACCGGTGCCGACTCGATGCTGGTCGGGGACCACTACAAACTGAGCCTGTTCCAGGCGAGCTTCCTGAACTCCCGAGCGGAGACGATCTACGGAGGCGCTGTCGAGATCCAGCACAACATCCTGGGCGAGCAGGTGCTCGGGCTGCCCAAAGAACCACGCTGACCTGTCTGGCGAGGTGCATCCGGTGCCACTGTGACGACATCGGATGCACCTCGTTGCCATCACCTCATCAGCCGAGGACGTCGTCAGCCGCCAGGTGGCCGCCGGGCACGGGGGCACCGAGCAGCGCGCTCGGGTCGAAGTCGTCGGCCAGCGGAGCGAACCGCGGCGGACGACGCTCCAGGAAACTCCCGACTCCCTCGGCGAAGTCGCCCGCCCCGTTGGTCACCTCCATCACCCGGAACGACCTGCGCAGTGCCTCGTCCAGGCCCACCTCGAGATCGCCATAGACCTGATGGCGGATGGCGGCCATCGCCGTCGGCGCACAGTTGCGGGCCAGCTCACCCGCGTAGGCCTGGGCCTGCGCGAGCACGTCGTCGCGTTCGGCCACCCGGCTGACCAGCCCGAGCCGGAGGGCTTCGTCCGCGTCGAACGTCCGGGCCGACAGCAGCAGGTCGAGCGCGTTCTCCACGCCGACGTAGCGGGGCAGGACCCAGCTCAGGCCGTACTCGGCCGCGAGCCCACGACGGGCGAACGCCGTGGAGAACTTCGCGCCGCGGGCGGCGAAGCGGACGTCACACATGAGCGCCTGGACGAGCCCGATACCGGCGCATCCCCCGTTGACAGCGGCGACGAGCGGCTTGCGCAGGGTCCGCGGCCGGTACTGTGGCGGGCGCCCGGACAGATCGAGTCCCTTGCCTGCGCTGCTGTTGAGGCGGCTGGTGTCCAGCCCGGGGCAGAAGGTGGTGCCCGCGCCGGTGAGCACGACCGCACGGACGTCCGGATCGTGGTCGAGCAGGTCGAGCTGGCTGAAGTAGGCCGCCTCCAGCTCGGGTGACCAGCCGTTCCTGCGGTCCGGACGGTTGAACGTCACGGTCGCGACACCGTCACTGTCAGTTGCGCAAAGGATCAGGTCGTCCGACACCGCGCTCCCCTTCGAGTTGACCATCAGCTGTGACTGCCCGCCCCGCCCGTCAGGCGATGGGGCGGGGCGGGCGACGACGGGAGAGCTCAGTCCTTCGCCGCGACCCCGGGCAGGGTCGGGGGCAGTCCCGGATCGTGGTTCACGAACAGCCGCGGCCCCTCGGCCACCAGTTCCTCGGTTGTCCAGGCCCGCTCGCCCGCGTCGATGGTGGCGGCGATCTCCCAGCCGCGGAAGACCGAGACGACCGAGCCGTAGACGTGGAAGATCTGGCCGGTGATGTCGGCCGCGGCCGGGCTGGCCAGCCAGCCGACCAGCGGGCTGACGTGCTCGGGCGCCCGGTCGTCGAAGCTGCCCTCCGCCACCTGCCCATAGCCTGCGAAGGTCTGGGTCGTCATGCGGGTGCGCGCCCGGGGCGCGATCGCGTTGGCCGTCACACCGATCCGGGCCAGCTCGCGGGCCATCACGACGGTGAGCGCGCTGATCCCGGCCTTCGCGGCCGCGTAGTTGGCCTGCCCGAAGTTGCCGACGAGGCCCGACTCACTGGTGGTGTTGATGATTCGGCCGTAGACCTCCTCGCCGGCCTTCGCGCGGGCCCGCCAGTACCGGGCCGCGAACCGGGCCGGGGCGAAATGGCCCTTGAGGTGCACCTCGATGACGGAGTCCCAGTCGTCCTCGTCGAGGTTGAAGAACATCTTGTCGCGGACGAACCCGGCGTTGTTGACGAGGACGTCCAGGCCGCCGAAGGTGTCCACAGCCTGCTGGACGAGCCCGTCGGCGCCCTTCCAGTCCGCGACGCTGTCGAAGTTCGCGACCGCCTCGCCACCCGCGGCGACGATCTCGTCCACGACCTGCTGCGCGGGCCGTCCCTCGTCCTTGCCGGCACCGTCCCAGGCCACGCCCGGGTCGTTGACGACGATCCGGGCGCCCTGGCTCGCGAGCAGCAGCGCGTGCGCGCGGCCGAGACCGCGCCCCGACCCGGTCACGATGGCGACCTTGCCGTCCAGAATGCTCATTTCTCTCCCTGATCGGTTACCTGACGGCCACTACCGACGGTTGGGCCAGCCCCCGCGCCGGCAGGAGCGCTCAGCCGCGGATGGCGTCGAGGACCTCCGGCCACATGGCCGGGTCGCTCTCATAGGTCGCATAGCAGGTGATGCGAGTGGCGACATCGCCGTACCGTTCCCGCAGGCCCTTGCCGACCTCCGTGGGCGAACCGACGACGGAGAACGTCCGCAGGATCTCGTCGTCGATCAGATCACCCATCTCCGACCAGCGGTTCTGCTTGCTCATGCGGGTCAGCTCGGTCTGCAGGTCGCCCCAGCCGTGCAGGTCGAGAACCCCGCGGTAGGCGGGCGTGGAGGCGTAGAAGGCGATCTGCTTCTTCGTGCCGGCGATGGCCGTCGCGAGCTCCGCCTCGTTGCGGCCCACCGTCGCGAACGCCGGGCCAGCCAGGACGAAGTCCGACAGCGTCCGGCCGATCTTCGCCCGGCCCCGCTCCAGCGCCGGGAGCGTGACCTCACGCAGGTACCGCGGCGTCGAGAACGCATGGAAGAACATGCCGTCAGCCACTTCGGCGGCCACCTCGGTCATCATCTCGCCGACGGCCGCGAGGTACACCGGCGGCGCGCCCCACTCGTGCGCCTCCGGGGAGAAGAACGGCGTCATGAGAGTGTGCGTGTAGAACTCGCCCGTGAACGACAGCGGCGTTCCGTTCTGCCAGGTGTCCCAGATGGCGCGCATCGCGAGCACAAACTCACGCATCCGGGCGGCCGGCCGTGACCACGGCATCGAGAAACGCCGCTCGATGTGCGGCTTGACCTGGGAGCCCAGCCCGAGGAC
This sequence comes from Protofrankia sp. CiT1, assembly GCF_917627385.1. GTDB lineage: Bacteria > Actinomycetota > Actinomycetes > Frankiales > Frankiaceae > Protofrankia. Next base: position 10,346 of record NZ_CAKJTL010000023.1, on the reverse strand, counting down.
GAACCGCCCCCGGGAGTAACGAGCAAGGTCGAAACCCACGTTCGCCAGCGTCATCGGTGTCCGGGCGAAGGCGATCGCGATAGAGGTCCCGACCGTCAGGTCACCGGTGGCGTCGCACGCCCGCAGCGACAGCAGGAACGGATCGTGCCGCGTCTCGCCCAGCCACAGGCCGTCATAGCCCGCGGCCTCGGCTTCCCGCGCGTTGCGATGAACGACATCGATGTCCTTCGGAAGCGTCGTATCGATCTTCACAGAACCTCCCCGGCCAGCCGACAGGCGGCACGCCGCACCCGGACGCACCCGAGGACATGAAGATGCCTCATCTGTATTGTCTACCTTATTTATTGGCGAGGCGGCCAGACCTTCACGACGCGCCCGCACCGTCCGGACGAAGGAGACGAGCATGCAGGTCGGCCTCTACTTCGACCTCCGCAACCCGCCGGAACGCCGCCAGGACCCAACCCGCCTGTACGGTTTCACCCTGGAGATGTGCCAGGAGGCGGAGCGGCTGGGCGCGGACTCGATCTGGGTGACCGAACACCATCTGTTCGATGACGACTACCTTCCGCAACCGCTGACCTTCGCGGCGGCCATCGCGGCCCGGACGAACCGGGTACGCATCGGTACCGGCATCATGATCGCCCCGTTGCACGCGGCGGTCGAGATCGCCGAACAGGCCGCGGTGGTGGACATCATCAGTGGTGGCCGCCTTGACCTCGGCCTGGGCGCGGGCTACCGGATACCGGAGTTCGAGCTGTTCGGCGCCGATCCGGCGAAGCGCTACGGTGCCACCGACCGGCGGGTCCGTGAGCTGCGGCAGATCTGGGCCGAGGGCCGGGTGACCCCGCGCCCCGTCCAGGAACGGCTGCCCATCTGGCTCGGTTACCTGGGCCCCCAGGGCGCCCGGCGGGCCGGTCTGCTCGGTGAGAACCTGCTGTCGGCCTTCGGCCCGATCGCCGAGCCGTACCGCAAGGGGCTCGCGGAAGCCGGGCACGCCCCCGAGACCGCCCGCATGGCTGGCGGCATCCAGGGCTGGGTCAGTGACGACCCGGAACGCGACTGGCCGGTCATCGGCGGGTACCTCGCCTACCAGCTCGACTCCTACCGCCGGCACATGGTGGAGGGAACCGGTGCCCCGACGCCACGGCCGGTCGACCCCGACCGCGTCCGGGCCCGCGAGGCCTCCAAGAGCCCGATCGACTACTTCCACTACGGCACGCCCGAGGAGGTCGCGAGCGGTATCCGGGCCTTCGTCGGCGACGCACCGGTCGACACCGTGTACCTGTGGGCCTCGCTCGGCGGAATGCCGGCGGACCTCGTGGCCCGCCACGTCGACATCGTGTGCACCAGACTCGCGCCCCTGCTTCGCGAGACCAGCGCACCGGCCACGCCATCGGCCCGATAGTGGGCGGCCAGGCCGACGGGTCACGACCATCCGGCCCGCCGCGGTTCCCGCCAGCGGCCCGGCAGGAGAGCGGGATGGCAGCCTCAGCCGAGCACGTCAAGCACGCTGGCCTCATCAAAATGCGCCAGGACAAGCTGATTGGTCTCCACCAGATGGCGCCGCCAGAAAAGCTCCGCCCCGGTGGCGTCGCCAGTCGCGATCAGATCAACCAGCCGCCGGTGCGCACGCAGGGCAAGATCGTCCTCATGGGACTCCGCCCCGCTACCGGAGGGCAGCGCGGCCCGGTGCGCCATGGCCACTCCGGTGACCAGGTGATGCAACATTCTCGTCAGGACCGCCAGGGTCTGGTTGCCGGCCAGCTCCACCATTGTCTCGTGGAAGTCGGTGTGCGCTGGAATCAGGCTTTCCGGGCCGGTCAGGCGTTCTTCATCGCAATCGAGATGCGCCGTGAGCGCCTCGACATCCCGCCGCCGCCGCCGCGCCGCCAGCAGCCGAGCGGCCGGTGGCTCAATCACCGAACGGGCTTCCAGCACGTCGGCGACCGTCACGTTGTCGTGCTGGAGGACCAGCCCCACAAAACGTGCCGCCACATCGCCGTTGGGAACATGCACCCGTGCCCCGCCGTGAGCGCCCCGCCGCACACCGATCAGGCCCTCGGACTCCAGCACCCGGAAAGCCTCACGCAGCGTCGGTCGCGAGACATCGAACCTCGCCATCAGGGACGCCTCGTTGGGGAGGCCGTCACCTTCTCGAAGATCACCACGAATAATCTGCCGACGCAGGGCAGCCGCTACCAACTCGGCAGTCTTGGGCACCCGGACGTGGCCAGTCGCGTCGATGTCGGCGGGTCGTCTGCTCACCAACTCATCGTATAGTTCATTCAGCCATCATCGAAGCATCTTGGACGTAGAACGCCTGGCAACAGGGGCGTGGACCAAGGGGAGCGATGACGCAAGGTGCGTGCCCCAGCCCTGCTACGTCCGAGGTCCGAGAGGCCCGAGGCCCGGCTGGCACGCAGCGCCGCGGTACCCGGCACCGATCCACCAGTTCTTCCTCGGGAGCATGAAATGACCCATGTAGATACAGCCATCCTCCTGATTCGCCTGTGCGTTGGGCTCACCCTGGTCGCCCACGGATGGAACCACCTGTTCGGTGGCGGCCGGATAGCCGGCGCGGCCGGCTGGTATGGCTCCATGGGCCTGCGTCCCCCACTCGTGCAGGCCTGGATGTCAGTGCTGTTCGAGTTCGCGGCGGGCATCGGCCTCGCCGCCGGCTTCCTCACCCCGCTGGCGGCCTCGGCCGCGGTCGGTCTCATGACGGTCGCGGGAGTGGTCGCGCACAGGCCGCACGGATTCTTCGTGTTCCGTGAGGGTTACGAGTACGTTCTGATGATCGCCGTGATCGCGGTCGCCATCGCTACCGCCGGTCCGGGCAAGGCCTCGCTCGACCACGCGATCGGCCTGGGTGGAGTCGGCTGGGCCGGCTTCGCGATCTCGACCGGCGTCGGCCTCGCGGGCGCCGCCGCGCTCCTGGTGACCAGCTGGCGGCCACAGCCTGTCAATCCCTGAACCCGCCTCAGCCGGCATCAGACCGGTGACGCGGCAGGGAGACTACTGTGGCCCCGTGCGACGGGCTGCCGGGACGTCGCGGCGGGAGGATCTCCACATGTTGTCAGCAAGAACCTTCCCAGGCGGCGGTAAGCACGGATGAGGAGACCGCGGTTGCCCGGCGCCCGGGTGAGCCGTGCGCCGGTGCTCCTTCTCAGTGCGCTGACCTGCTGGATGCTGCTGTGGGCGCTGACCAATCCGCTGAGAACCGCCCCGGACGAGCCGAGCCATTACGCGAAGGCCGTGGCTGCGGGACACGGACAGATCCTCGGCGACGCTGTCCCGTTCGCGGAGATACAAGCGACGCGGGCATTCAGCGATGACTCGCTGCGCCAGGTCCGGAACGCCTACCGGAGTTTCCTGCTGCCAGCTGACCTCCGGGACACGACGAACCCTCCGTGCACCGCCCTGCACCCGGACGTGTCGGCGGCGTGCCTGCGCCTGCCGGCAGCTGTTCCGGACGGCCGGGTCAACAGCATCGTCGGCGCGTATCCACCCTGGCTGTACCTACCCGCGGGAGTTCTCACCCGGGCCGCCTGGTCGGTGCACTCCGGGTACCTCCTTGCGCGGCTGGGTTCCACCCTCATCTCGGCCGGGCTGCTCGGCGCCGGGCTGTGGCTGCTGCTGGGCGGGCAGCCACCAGCCGGGCAAGCAGCAGCCGGGCAAGCACCAGCCGGGCAACGCGCCCGGCAGACCCTGCTGCTGGCCGGGTACGCCCTCGCCGCCACCCCGATGGTCATCTTTCTCAGCTCGCAGGTGGGTACCAGTGGCGCCGAGGTCACCGGAGCGATCGCATCCACCGCGGCGGCGCTGCGCCTGTCCCGTGCCGAACATCCCACGGCCCGGACCTGGTTGATCGCTGGTGCCGTTCTGGGCCTCACCGCGCTGAGCCGTCCGCTGGCACCCCTGTGGGTGGCCTTCGCGATCGCTGTCGGGATCGGCCGTGCCGGCGGGCGCGCGGCGCTGCTGCGGCTGCGCGCGGCCGACCGGCCCTCGATCGCGGCAGTGACGGTCACCGCGGTGGGAATCGCCGCGACAGCGCTGTGGACGCAGAGCCTGTCGCTACGGACCCCTGTCCTGTGGGACCGCCTCGGCCGCGGTCTCGCGGCCGCCGTCGAACTGGCCCCGGAGTCCGCCCGCCAGGCTGTCGGGGTCTTCGGCTGGCAGTCCGTCCCCATCCCGGACGCCGTGTACTGGCTGTGGGGACTGCTGGTGGCGGGGCTCCTGCTCGCCGCCTTCGCGGTCGGCCAGCGGCGCGATCGTGCGCTGCTCGCGGGCAGCCTCGCGGTGGTCATGGCCAGCTATGAGCTGCTCGCGGCGGCCGTGTTCATCCAGAACGGTTTTGGCATGCAGGGCCGGTACATCCTGCCTGTGCTGGTCATGCTGCCCCTGCTGGCGGCGGAGGTGCTCGCCGTCCGGCTGCCCGAGCGCCTTTGCGGCCATGCGGCCACGGTGGCGGTCGGCATCATCGTCATGACCGCGGCCGGCCAGTTCGTCGCGTGGGGCGCCAACAGCCACCGGTACGCGGTCGGCATGGACGGACCCCTCTGGTTCGTGCCCCGCCCCGCCTGGTCACCATCGGGCGGCTGGCTTGTCTGGCTGCTTCTCGCCTGCCTCCCTGTCGTTGTGACCCTCGCCGCGGCCCAGTCCTGCCGCCCGGTGCGGGCCGGCTGGCCACGTGGTCCGCTCTCCCGGCGCTACCGTGCGGCCGGCGCCGCCGAAAGCGTGACGACGCGGCCGGCGCGAACGCACAATCCAGGTGGCATGCTGCACTGGGACAACTCGGCGTAACAAACACCGCGGAGGGGACGACGTGGCTGCCGCTCCAGAGGCCAGCCGCATCGTGGCTGGCCGGTACCGGCTCATCGAACGGCTCGGCACCGGTGGGATGGGCACGGTGTGGCGCGCCTTTGACGAGGTGCTGCTGACCGAGGCTGCTCTCAAAGAGGTCGACCTCGGCGACGCTCCTGATCCGTTCGAGCGGGCCGACCGGGTGGAAAGAGCTCTCCGGGAGGCCAGACACGCCGCGCGGCTGCGTGGCCATCCGCATGTCGTGACCATCCTCGATGTGATCGTCGAGGATGGTCTGCCATGGATCGTCATGGAGCTGGTGCCGTCCCAGTCACTGTTCCAGCTGGTCCGCGATCACGGTCCGCTGTCCGTCGCGGAGGTTGCCCGTATCGGGATCGCGATCGGCGACGCGCTGGCCGCCGCGCACGCGTTCGGGATTCTGCACCGCGATGTGAAGCCCTCGAACGTGCTGATCGGAACCGACGGCAGGGTGGTCCTGACCGACTTCGGCATCGCGACCCGGGACAGCGACTCAGCTCTCACCGTCACCGGCGTGCTCGGGACACCGTCCTACATGTCACCGGAACGCCTGAACGGTGACCCGGCAACGCCTGAGGCGGACATGTTCGGCCTCGGCGCGACCCTCTACTTCGCTGTGGAGGGGAAGCCGCCGTTCTACCGGGAGACCTTCGCCGCGATGGTGGCGGCGATCCTGTTCCAGCCCCCCGCACAGACATACCGGGCGGGCTCGCTGGACGATATTCTCACCGGCCTGCTCGACAAGGATCCGCGCACCCGCCTGACGTCCCGCCAGATGTACGGGCTCCTGATCGGCATCGCCGCGGCACGCCCGCCGGCTGCCCCGCCACCAGGCCGCCAGCCCGGCGGACGCCCGCGGGTCGTCAGCCGTGACGACGTCGGCCCGCGCTACGCCTTCGGCAGCGCCCCTGGGAGCACGACGCCCGAGGTCACAGCACCGGAGATCGCGCCGACCACCCGCGGCTCCCAGACAGCCCCTGATGATCAAGACGATGCGCCCGGCGCGCTCGCACCGCCGTCCAATCTGACCGCCACGCAGGAGAACGGAGCGGTGGTCCTGCGGTGGAGCGCGCCGACGTCGTCCGGCCCGCTCTCCTTCCGCGTCCTGCGCGTGGTGGCGGACCCGGCCGCACCGAGTGGACGGTCCGAACGCAGCCTCGGCATGACCGCCTCCACCGAGCTGTCCGACGCGGGTGTTCCCCACGGTGTGACGGTCTGGCACGAGGTGATGTCGGCGGCCGGCGGCCAGCGCTCGACGCCGGCCCGCACCCAGCCACTGGTGATCGCCCCAGATGTCACGGCGCTGCGCGCCCGCATGGACGGTGACGGCGTCGCCCTGTCCTGGACTCTCGCGGCAGGATACGACGACGTACTGATCGAGCGGACCTTTGACGAGTCGTCGCCGTTTCACGGGGCCACCCGTCGGGTCCGCGCCGCCGGCGGCCGCTATGTCGACCATGACGCGCAGACCGGGGCCACCTATCGCTATCGGGTACGGGTGTCCTACCCGGATCCGCTCGGCGCCCTGGCCCATACCGCGGGCGTGGACGTGGTCGTGAAAGTGATCGCTAGGCCGCGTCCGGTCCTCGATCTGGAGGCGGACGGCGATGGCGCGGTGACCACCCTGCGGTGGACGACCGTTCCCGGCGCGCTGGTGCGGATCTACGTCACCGAGGTGCCCGCCGGCTTACCCGAACGCCCGGCGGACCAGCCGCCTGACGGCGGCCCCACCCCGGCTGATCCGCTCCTCGCGACAGGCCCGTTCGGCGCTGTCGACGAAGAACTGCCCGTGGACTCGCTGGACGGGCACGCGCACCTGGCCGGCTCAAGCCGGCGTGGACGTCTCACCGTGGCCGCTGCCGGCGGGCCGGTCGTATACACCCCGGTCAGTGTCGCCGGCAACAGAGCGGTCGTCGGCCGCTCAACCCACCACCTGCCCACCGGGCCTATCCGTGCGCTGCATGCCGTCGACCGCGGCAACGAGATCGTCCTGACGTTCCAGATGCCACCTGGCATCACCGAAGCCAGGGTGCTGTGGCGCCATGACACGATGCCCACCGGGCCGGACGATCCGGCCGCCCGGAGCGCGAAGGTCACCAACGCCAGCCTGGAAATCAGAGGCGGCTGGCACCTGCGCGCGCCCGACAACGGACTGGTCTACCACTTCGCCGTCTATCCCCTGGTCCGGTCGGCGGATGGGGTCAGGGCGCTGTCCACCGGCACCTACGCGGTCCTTCGCACCGGCTCCCACTGATCATTCGACTCATTCGACCCCGCGCGTAGCCCGCCCGGACGCTTTTCACAACTCAACGGAAACACCATCCGAGCGGCTGGAAACAGCATTTCCCTACCGTCAACAGTTCGGCCTGCCAACAAATACAATATGTTAACTAAATATTTACCGATCGCCGTACGATCAACATAAATCCGGCAATCAGTGCCCATTTCCCTTCCTGTCATCTCATCCCTCGAAGACAAGTACGGGACACAATTCAGATCCCTTCGGGACCACCCGGTGATCCCGCGGGCACGGCAGAGCAGATTACGATCATGAAACTTTTAGCAGCTCACCGACCCGCTCGGATGCACGCCTTTTCGATACAGCACCGCTGGCACCAAATTCCCCAACGGCCGCGACCACGGTCCGGCAAAGCTCTCCCCAGGCACGCAGCAACCGCCCGCCAGGCGCCCATCGGCCGCCAAATAGAGTCTGTTACATGTGGAACTATTGGGAATATCCCCGTGGATGCCACTCCTTGCTCACGAGACAACCAGAACCACGCAAACGGACGCGTGGCGCCATTGCCGGCGCAAGGAGATACCCAACAATTCATCACAGAATTGGCTGTTCGTGCCAATGATCCATTGTCGGCCTTAGGCTGACCCAGCCAACCCGCAGCCGAACCTGTTGGGTGTACCCCCTCCGAACCTGGACTAATCACCCGGGTAGAGTCGTCTCGCCCACGGGGGGAGACCGAAGGGTTACGGTTTTCGCCCCGGGCCGTGGCAGGGCCGGGGCACGAAGGCTCTACAAGAACGCTCGCCCCAACGAGGCGCCAAGACACGGCGTCGGACGAGAGGATCGGATGCTCCAGAACTGGCCAATCCGCTCCAAGCTGGTCGCCATTCTCATCCTTCCGCTGATGGCGCTGACAGTTTTCAGCGCCATCCAGGTCCGGACGAACCTTGAGAGTGTCAGCGCAAGCGATCGGATCCGGACCCTCGCGGGTTTCTCAATCAAGGTCAACGATCTCGCTGATGCCCTCCAGAAGGAACGCAACGCAGCGGGCACGTATGTCGGGAGCGGATTTCGGGTCGGCTTGGACGACGTGCGAGCCACCCGGATCCCGACCGACGCGGCCCTGGAGACGTATCGAACCGACGTCGCGGAGCTTCCCAGCAGCGCAAGCAAGAATCTGCGACCCGTGCTGGAAGCCACCCGCAACCAGCTCGATCAGCTTGCCGCCCACCGGCAGTCGATCGACCTGGGGCAGACCGACCGTGACAAAAACGTCACCTTCTACACCCGAGGAATCACGGATCTGCTGACCGTCGTCGCCCAGGTTGGTCTTGGGTCCGACAACTCGGAACTCATCAACATGGCCGCGAGCCTGAGCAGCATGACGCGGGCGAAGGAGGCCGCCGCTCTCCAGCGCGGCTACGTGGCCGTGATCCTGTTCCTCCACCAGAGCAACGTCGGGGTCGTCAAGCTGATCCAGGCGAATGGCGGCGCGGAGGATGCCTGGATCACGCAGTTCCGCACCACCGCTTCCCAGCGGCAGCAGGACAGCTACGACAAGACGGTCGGCCCGGCCGTGGACGGCGTGACCCGGATGCGTGACGGCACGGTGTTCGCGGCCCAGATGAACCAGCCCATCACCATCGACCCACAGGCGTGGCTCACCGCGGCTGACGACAAGCTCGCCCGGATGGTCGAGGTGGAAAACCAGCTCTCGACCGACCTGCGGAACCGGAGCAACGCGATCGCCTCGACCGCGACCCGTGGCGCCTGGCTCGGCGGTGTCACCGTCGCGCTGGTTCTCGCCGTGTCGATCAGCATTTCGCTGTTCGTGGCGAGCCCGATGATCCGCCACCTCCGGCGCCTGCGGGGAGCCGCCCTGGAGGTCGCGAACAAGAGCCTGCCAGATGTCGTGGAACGGCTCCACCAAGGGGAACAGGTAAACATCGACAACGAGGCGTTCCCCACCGCGAGCCGGACCAAGGACGAGATCGGCCAGGTGGCCGATGCCTTCACCACCGTCCATCAGGTGGCTGTGCGCACCGCTGTCGAACAGGCTGCGATGCGCAAGAGCATCGGCGACACGTTCCTCAACCTCGCTCGCCGCAGCCAGGCGCTCATCCATCGCCAGCTCAAGGTCATCGACGGGCTGGAACGCAAGGAGACCGACCCGGACGAGCTGGCGGAGCTGTTCCGGCTCGACCACCTCGCGACACGCATGCGGCGCCACGCCGAGGACCTCATCGTGCTGTCCGGATCGAAACCAGCCCGCGGCTGGCGCCGGCCGGTCCCGCTCAAGGACGTCGTCCGCGGAGCCGTCGCCGAGGTGGAGGACTACACCCGCGTCAAGGTGCTGCCGATCTCGGGTTCCGCCGTCGGCGGCCACGCGGTCGGTGACGTGATCCACATGCTCGCCGAACTGATCGAGAACGCCACTTCCTTCTCCCCGCCGCACACTCCCGTCCACGTCTCCGGCCACGAGGTCTCCAACGGCTGCGTGGTCGAGGTCGAAGACCGCGGCCTCGGCATGACCGACGAGGAGTACGACGAGGTCAACGAGCGGCTGGGCAACCCGCCACCATTCGACCTCCAGACCAGTGAACGACTCGGCCTGTTCGTCGTCGGCCGGCTCGCCCAGCGGCACAGCATCCAGGTCCGGCTGCGGCCGTCACCGTATGGCGGAACCCTCGCCATCGTCCTGCTCCCAGCGGCGCTGCTGCGCGAGATCGACGCGACCGCCGGCCAGCAGAACCTGGCGATCTACGAAGAGACCTCCGGAGCGGTCTCCGCCGGCTCGTTCACGGACTCGCTCGGCGGCTCCGCCGAACCCAGCGAGTTCGGCGAGCTGATGCCGGTGGGCGCGCCGGCCGCGTCCAGCAACGGCGACGGCGATGACCGGCCGCTCATGGACGATCTGCCCGTGTTCGCCACGATCCGTTCAAGCTGGTTCGTCGCCGAGCGGAACGGAGTCGGGAGCTCCGACAACGGTAAGAACGGCGAGCACTCTGGGCCATGGACGCGGCCGGACCCACAACCCGCGTCCGATGCCTGGACCGAAGCTCCGGATACCCCGGCCGAGCTGCTTGACCCATCGAACCGGTGGGGCCAGCCGCCAGGCAATGATGGCCACCAGACCGGACCGACCAGTCGCTGGGAGGAACCGGCCGATACCTCAACACGTTGGACCACCGCGGCGTTCACTGACAACGGCCTGCCCGAGCGGGCCCATGCGCCCGAATCCCGGCTGGTCCCGCCGGCCTCGCCC
>NZ_CAKJTL010000022.1 GCF_917627385.1 Protofrankia sp. CiT1 | reverse complement strand
AGCCCACACTTCCCCCCGTCAGCGGCACCATCCCAGACAACATCCTTTCCGCAGGTGGCGGCGTCAGCACCCGCATCGGAGCTGCCACCCGCCACACCACCGACAACGGACGCGGGCCTGCCGAAGCGGAGGCGACGGGCAAGTCTGGCTCCCGAGCTCAGGGGAACACCCGCCAACGAACCCACGGCCCCGCCGCTCCTTGTCGGGCAACGATCACCGGAGGAAATCCGGAACATGATGTCCTCCTTCCAGTCCAACTTCGGCCGCGGCCTGCAAGAAGGACCTAACCCGAACGGCGATGACGCCAGGAAGGTGATGTGATGCGCCATATCGGCCCGGCTGAAAACATGAGCTGGCTGTTGAACAATCTCACGCGGAAAGTACCGGAGGTCACCTACGCGATTGTGCTGTCATCGGATGGTCTCCTGCTGGCCACGTCGAACGGTATGGACCGGACCACCGCCGACCAGCTGGCCGCGGTCGCCTCGGGATTCAACAGCCTGGCCCGGGGGGCCGGGCGGTTCTTCCGCGGCGGCAATGTCCGCCAGACAATCGTCGAGATGGAACAGGGCTTCCTGTTCGTCACGGCCGTCGGCGACGGGTCGTGTCTGGCCATCCTCAGCACGCCTGGGTCGGATATCGGTCTGATCGCATACGAGATGGCCCTGCTGGTCATCCGTGTCGGCGAGTTCCTGACCCCCGAGCTACGTGCCGAGATGCAGGCGGCACTACCGCGCTGAGCGCCCGCCCGGTTGAAGGCGACGCGATTCTCGCTCTGTCGCGTCGCCGGAGACCAGCGGGGACCTGACCCCACGCCCTGATCAGGAGGACCCGTGGACGAGGAGTGGTACGACGAGGACGCAGGTCCGGTCGTCCGCCCCTACGCCGTCACCGGCGGCCGAACGCGGCCGGCGGCCAATCGCGCGCTGGAGCTCGTAGCTCTGGTGTCGACGACAGCGCACGGACGGGCAATGCTTCGGAACCTCGATCCCGAGCAGCAGGACATCGTGCTGCTCTGTCAGCACATCCAGTCGATCGCGGAGATCTCCGCCCAGCTCAGCCTTCCGGTCGGCGTGGCACGCGTCCTCGTCGGCGACATGATCGACGCTGGTCTCGTACACGTCACCCGCCCAACCCGACCGACCGAGCGTCCCGACGTAGCGCTGATGGAGAAGGTGCTCGATGGACTTCAGACCCTCTAGAACAAATACCACCGGCTCCGCACTCAATCCGGTTAAGATAATAATTGCCGGTGGATTCGGCGCCGGAAAAACGACCTTTGTGGGCGCCGTCAGCGAAATACCCCCGCTCACCACCGAAGCGGCGCTGACCTCCGCGAGCCTCGGTATCGACGACACGTCCCAGGTCAGTGCCAAGACCACGACCACGGTTGCCATGGACTTCGGCCGGATCACCCTGCTCGACAGCGTGATTCTCTACCTGTTCGGCACGCCCGGCCAGGACCGCTTCTGGTTCATGTGGGATGAGCTGGTCCTCGGCGCCATCGGCGCCATCGTGCTCGTGGACACCCGCCGGCTCTCGGACTCGTTCCCGGCGGTCGACTATTTCGAGGAACGCGATATCCCGTTCCTGGTAGCGGTCAACCAGTTCGACGGCTCAAAGGCGTACACCCTCGACGACGTCCGCAACGCTCTCGACATCGACGCTCGGCGACCCATCGTGTTCTGCGACGCCCGTCGGCGGGAGTCCGTCCGGCAGGCCCTGATCGCGCTGGTCCGCCACGCCCTGGATGTGGTGGCAGCCGAGACCCGACAGCGGGGTCTGTTGTCCGAGGCCAGCGCCCACGTCGACTAGCCGGCGCGGGAGAGGAAAGTGCTTGATCTTCTCGGCCTTGATGACGTCGCTCTCGCGGCCTACCGGCTGTGGCTACGCCAAGAGGACCTGACCACCGAGGACGTAAGCCTGACCCTCAGGCTTCCCACGAGCATTATCACGCGGGCCCGCGACAGGCTCATCGAGCTCTCGCTGCTGGTGATGTCCCGAGAGCATCCGGGCCGCCTCGTCGCGGTGCATCCCGAGGTCCCCCTGGAACAGCTGCTGCGCCAGCAACATGATCAGCTTATCCATCGGCAGGAACAGCTCATCCGCGCGCGCCTGCAGGTGAACACGCTGGTCGCCGACTACCTACAGGGGCGTCAGATCGGGGGGCACGGGGAGGCGGTGGAGCGTTTGGACGGCGCCGACGCCGTCGAGATCAAGGCGCGGGAACTGCTGGCCCGGGCGGAACGGGAAGTACTGATGCTGCACACCCAGCCCGGGCGGGAACCGCCCCTCACAGCTACGAGCACACAAGCTGTCCGAGGTGCGCTGGAGCGTGGAATCACCATGCGCGGCATCTACTCCCGCGGGACGCGTTCGGGCGGCATGACCGCCACACGCATCCGTAACATAGCCGCACACGGCCTGGATCTACGTGTGATCGACGCCTCACCAGCGGATTTTGCCATCGTCGACCGCCAGATCGCTCTCGTCTTGCTGACGCTGGATCCATACGACAGCCATGCGCTGCTGCTGCGCGAGCCGGCGCTGACCAATCTGGCCGTGATGTTGTTCGACCACTTGTGGAAGTTCGCCGAACCGCTGGAGGCCGGCCGCAACGCGCTCGGCACGATCTCCGGTGGCGATCCAGCCGGTGGCGATCCAGCGAACCGCGACACAGACGATCACGATTCCGCCGAACCGGAGGAGCCGACGGAATCCGAGCGTGTGCTCCTGCGGCTGTTGAGCCTCGGCGCCAAGGACGAGGCCGCCGCCCGCCATCTTGGTGTGTCGGTCCGGACAGTGCGCCGGATGATCGCTGACCTGATGCGCCGGATGGACGCCCGCAGCCGGTTCCAGGCCGGCATCCTCGCGGCGGAGCGGGGTTGGCTATAACAGAACCGGCACACTGGAGGCCATACTTGGCATCAAGTTGCCACTACATGTTCCTGCCAGATCAATTTCGAGACACAGGCGGAACAAATAAAGCATGCTGCTACGGGGGCAAAGGCCAGGTCGGGACTGGCTTCCGGGGGCTTATCGCGGTACAGCAAGGGCGGATGCAACAGATCGCTTCGCGGTCCGCTGGACCCGCGTCATCAGATCATCGAAGGCAGCCGGGAGCAGCCGCTGATCAAAGCATAAAACAGGCGTCTACCAGCGGTTCTGGCATATCGTCAGCACATGCCGGCGTCAATGCGACACCGATGTCGCGCACGCTCGTCCGAGTTCTTCCAAGTACAGCTAGGGAGCATGCGTGTCAGTGTTCTACAGCCAGGTCCGCCCAGCTGTTCCCGGACCTTCCCGATGACGCACCGGACCCTTATCGTCGCTCGCATGGAAACCAGCGATGAAACCGCTGTCGCCGACATCTTCCAGGAGTCGGACAACGGCCAGCTGCCTCGTCTGCTAGGCGTCGTCCGCCGCGATCTGTTCAGCTTTCACGGACTGTATTTCCATCTGATCGAGGCGGCTGACGATGTCAGCCACGCGCTGCCCTCGTTTCGTGAACATCCACTGTTCGTGGACGTCAACGCGAAACTGGGGAAACACATCACAGCGTACGACCCGGCAACCTGGAAAAGTCCACGGGACGCAATGGCGCGGAACTTCTACTCATGGGCTGCCGACTGACCAGGCTGACCGACTGACCGGCCGAGCAGGCTGAACGGACTGGCCAGCGGCCTCCCCGACCCTGACCGCCGGCCGCCCCCAGCCACCACCACAAGGGAGAGAACGTCATGGAACATGCCTGGAACACCGACCGGCTGCTCGACTTTCTCATCGAACAGACCGTGCTCGCCCCCGACGACCGCCCGGCACACCTTGACGTCACGTTCGCCGAGGTCGGGATCGATTCACTGGCGTACCTGCACCTGCAGACCGTCGTCTTCGACGCGTTCGGGATCGAGCTGCCCGCGGAACCGCCCACCGGCTACACCCTCGAACAGATCCTCGCCACGATCAACGCCGCCGGACAGGTCATCGCCTGACAAAACAGAACGAGCCTGGGCGGACCATTGCGCCCACCTGGTGAACCGAATGGAGAATGATGGCCTCACACACGGACAACTCGATCTGGATCGACGCTGACATCGATCTCGTCTGGAAAACAACCAATGATCTCGAAAACTGGCCGGAGCTCTTCACGGAGTACGCCTCGGTAGAAATTCTCGAACACCACGACAAGACCTTCAGGTTCCGGCTCACCATGCACCCGGATGCCAACGGAAACGTCTGGAGCTGGGTTTCGGAACGGACTCTGGACCCGGACAGACACCGCGTCCAGGCGCACCGCGTTGAAACAGGGCCTTTCGAGTTCATGAATATCGAGTGGACCTACGAACCAGAGGGTACCGGCACCAGGATGCGCTGGGTCCAGGACTTCCACATGCGCCCGGAAGCACCCGTCGACGACGCATGGATGACCAGCAATATCAACAACAACACCCGACGAGAGATGGGCGCCATCCGCGACAAGATCGAAAAAGCCGCCCGAGCCACAATGCCGCTCCCCCGCCAGGCCTGACCCCGCGCCTCACGCCTCCGCACAGCACGCCCCCGCACAGCACACCTGCTACCCGGCGACGACACCCCCACGTCGCCGACGATTTTGGAACGCTGGCCTGCCCACCCCCCAGGGATCCAGGA
>NZ_CAKJTL010000021.1 GCF_917627385.1 Protofrankia sp. CiT1 | reverse complement strand
GCCTGCCCACCCCCCAGGGATCCAGGAGAAGCCATGACCGTGACCACCCCCACCACCAGACCGGCCGCGCTGTCGATCCACGCCGTCCCGGCCAACCGCCGTCGCGGCGGCGATATCCGTACCCTACTGTCCCCCGCGACGGTGGGTGCGAAGTCCGGCTTCCTCGGCACGCTGACGCTGCAACCGGGTGAGGTCGTCACCGAGCACTGGCACCCGTACTCCGAGGAGTTCCTGTACTGCGTGTCCGGAGGCGTCACCGCGCGGCTCGACGGCGAGCACACCGCGCTGCCCGCCGAGCACGGGCTCCTCATCCCGATCGGGATGCGGCATCGGATCGTCAACGAGGGCAGCCAGACGGCCTTCCTTGTCTTCCAGCTGAGCCCCTTGGCGCCGCGCCCGGAACTCGGCCACGTGGACACCGAACCGCTCCCCCAGAACTGACGTGCCCACGCTGGAACATCCCATGAAGGAGCCGGAAGTGAGACGGACGGCGATAACCGGCATCGGCGTGGTCGCGCCGGGAGGCACCGGTAGCAAGGAGTTCTGGCACCTGCTGACCGATGGCCGGACAGCCACCAGACGCCTGTCGTTCTTCGACCCGAGCCAGTTCCGCTCGCAGGTGGCCGCCGAATGCGACTTCGACCCGGCCGCGGCGGGGCTGACGCCACAGGAAATCGCCCGTAACGACCGTTTCATCCAGTTCGCCCTCGTGGCCGCGACCGAAGCGGTCACCGATAGCGGGCTGGAACTCGGCGGGGACGCGGACCCCGCCGACCCCGACCAGCCGCTGGTAGCCGTGAGCATGGGCAGCGCGGTCGGCGCGACCACCCGGCTGGAAGACGAGTACGTGATCGCCAGTAACAGCGGGCGCGACTGGCTTGTCGACCCCAGCTACGCATCGTCCTTTCTTTACCACGCCCTGGTCCCCAGCTGTCTGGCCACCGAGGTGGCCTACCGGTTCGCCGCCCATGGCCCGGCACACGTGGTCTCGACCGGCTGTACCTCCGGGATCGACGCGGTCGGGTACGGTCACCAACTCATCGTCGACGGTGAGGCCGACATCGTGATCGCGGGAGCGTCGGACGCACCGCTGTCCCCGATCTCGATCGCGTGCTTCGACGCGATCCGGGCGACGTCCGCGCGCAACGACGATCCCGAGCACGCCTCCCGGCCGTTCGACGCGACCCGCGACGGGTTCGTGATGGGCGAGGGCTCCGCCGTACTCGTGCTGGAGGAGCTGGCGCATGCGCGGGCCCGGGGCGCCCACGTGTACTGCGAGGTCACCGGCTATGCCGCACGCTCGAACGCCTTCCACATGACCGGTCTGAAGGCCGACGGTCTCGACATGGCCGTGGCGATCTCGGATGCCCTGCGGCAGGGCCACACCGACCCGGCCCGGATCGACTACGTCAACGCCCACGGTTCCGGGACCAAACAGAACGATCGCCACGAGACCGCCGCGTTCAAGAAAGCACTCGGGCAACATGCCTACACCGTCCCGGTGAGCTCGATCAAATCCATGGTCGGTCACTCCCTGGGAGCGATCGGCGCCATCGAGGTCGCGGCCTGCGCCCTGGCGATCGAGAACCGGGTCGTCCCACCCACCGCCAACTGGGCCCGCCCAGACCCCGAATGCGACCTGGACTACGTACCGAACATCGCTCGTGACCATGACGTCACCGTGGCCCTGTCGGTCGGCAGCGGCTTCGGCGGGTTCCAGTCAGCCATCGTTCTCGACCGCGGATCGGATGCCCGGTGATCGCCGCTCGGCCGGCCCTGCGTCCTGTTGTCACCGGTGTCGGAGTGATAGCCCCCAGCGGCATCGGAACCGAGGAGCACTGGCGCTCCACGCTGCGTGGCGAGTTACGGGTAAAACCGATCACCAGCTTCGACGCCAGCCGGTACACCACGACGCTTGCCGGCCAGATCGACGGATTCGACCCCGCTGGGCGCCTGGGCGGCCGACTCGTCCTACAGACCGACCGGTGGACGTGGCTCGGCATGGCCGCGACCGAACTCGCGCTGTCCGACGCCTCCTACGACCCGGCGGCGCACGATCCGTACGCGACCTCGGTGGTGTTCGCGGCCGGGTCCGGCGGCAATGACTTCGGCCAGCGGGAGATCCAGCGGCTGTGGAGCCTTGGCCGCCAGGCCGTCAGCGTGTACCAGTCCATCGCCTGGTTCTACGCGGCGACCACCGGCCAGACCTCGATCAGGCACGGCCTGAAGGGACCGTCCGCGGTTGTGGTCACCGACGCCGCCGGTGGCCTCGACAGTCTCGCGCAGGCCCGGCGGACGATCCGCCGGGGAACGCCGGCCGTCCTCGCTGGCGCTGCCGAGGCCGGCCTCACTCCCTACGCTCTGACCTGCCAGATCACCGGCGGGCGCCTGTCCACCAGCAGCGAGCCGAAAGCCGGCTACAAGCCGTTCGACCGCTCCGCGGGTGGTCATGTGCCCGCCGAGGGCGGCGTGACACTCGTCGTGGAGGACCCGGCCTCCGCGGCGGCCCGCGGCGCGCCGAAGATATACGCCGAGATCGCCGGATACGCGGCGACCCACGACGCGGCCCATCATCGCGACCCCTCGCCGGACCCGCGCTGGTACGCCGAGGCCATGCGCCGAGCGCTCGTCGATGCGGACCTCAGCCCGGCCGACGTTGATGTGATCTTCGCGGACGGCGCGGGCTCGCGGGATCTCGACGACCTGGAGGCACGCGCGATCCACCTGGCATTCGGTGCCCATGCGGAGCACGTTCCCGTCACCGCTCCGCAGGGTCTGATCGGGCGGATGTGCGCGGGCGGCTCAGCGCTGGCGGCGGCGAACGCGCTGTTGTCCATCCGCGACGGGGTGATCCCGGCGGTCGGTAACCTCGACGACCCGCTCCCGCAGTACCGCCTCGACCTCGTCCGGGAACCACGTGAAACCCCGGTACGGGTCGCCATGGTCAACGCCCGCGGCTACGGCGGCTTCAACAGCTCGCTGATCCTGCGGGCCGTCGAGACACCCGCGCGGGGGGACAGCTGATGGACTTCGGGCTCAAAGGCAGATCAGCCCTGGTCACCGGCGGTGTCCGCGGGATCGGGCGTGCCGTCGTGCTGGCGCTCGCGCAGCAGGGAGCGTCCGTGATCACTTGCTATGTCAACGAAAGCGATGCGGTCACTTCACTCGCGGACGAACTCGACCGACTTGGCGTCGACGCGCAGCTGGTACGCGCCGACGTGTCGGTGGAAGCGGACGTGAACCGGCTGCTGGAGGCCGCCCGCGACCGCTTCGGGGCGCTCGACATCCTGGTCAACAACGCGGCGGCCGCGACCCAGGCACCGCTGCACCAGCTCGGCCTGGACGAATGGCGGCGGGTGCTCGACACCAACCTGACCAGCCTTTACCTGCTCCACCGAGCGGCGCACGACCTACTGGCCAATGAAGCGTCGATCATTACCATCGGCTCAGCCGGAGCATTGCGCGGCGTCGCGGACCGCACCCCGTACATGGCCTCCAAGGCCGCTGTCCTCGGCTTCACCAGATCCCTGGCCAAGGAGCTCGGGTCACGAGGCATCCGGGTCAACACGGTGGCCCCCGGTTTCACCGAGACCGACCAGACGGCCGGCATGTCGCCAGCAAGGCGGGCACAGGCCGAGGCGATGACCGCGCTCGGGCGCCTCGCTCGGCCCGAGGAGATCGCCAGCGCGGTACTCTTCCTCGCGGGTGACGCGGCCCGCTACATCACCGGCGCCACGCTGTACGTAGACGGAGGGATCTGATGATCAGAGTAACTCTTACGATGCGTGTCCGTCCCAACCGGGAACAAGATTTCATCGACGTCTGGGAAAAGGTCGCGCTGGCCGCGAGCCGGGCAACGGGCAATCTGCGGCAGAGCCTCCTGCGGGACGGCCCGTGCGCGTTCGTCATCACGAGCGACTGGACGGACCGGGAACATTTCCAGGCCTTCGAGCGCAGCCCGGAGCAGGACGCTCTCACCGCGCCACTGCGCGACCTGCGAGAGAGCGTGCGGATGGAGGTAGCCGAAATCCTCGTCCACCTGGAAGGAACAGAATGGCGATCGTGAGCGGCGAGACCCTGGCCGATACTAACAGACTGACGATCATCAACCACTTCCGGGCACTGGAGAACGGCGATCTCGAAGGTGCCCTGACAGCATTCGCCCCGGATATGGTTAATCACCGAATGGAGCCCGGCAGCCCACCTGGGCGGGCTGGTCTGGCTGCCACTTTGGGGGTCGTGCTGCGATGCTTTCCGGCCGCCGCCTGGCGGCTGGAAAGCATCGTCGCGGATTCGGAGCTCGTCGCCTCGATGATTGTGATCGAAGGCACGGCGCACGGGGTGATCATGGGAGTGCGGGCCGCTGGTCAGCGGGTGGCCTGGCGACATACCCACTGGTTTCGCATGTCCGGGGGAAAGGTCGTCGAGCATGACGCGATCCGCGACGATCGCGGCCTGCTCCGCCAGCTTGGCATGAACGTACGAGGCCCGCATCCCGGCGGGCTCGGCGGCGGGCTCGGGAGCTCCGAGAAAGGAGCTACGGGCAGCGGGGAACAGAAGAGCGTACCTCTCACCGTCGGATAACCAGCCGTCCACGGCCCGGCTGGTGAGGGCAAAAGCCCTGTCTCCCAAGCCGAACGAAACAGATCAGACAAGCCCCTGCCAGCACCATCACACCGCGCTCTGATTTTCTGCCGAAAACCAGGCTACCGGCCGAGAAAATCATCGTCGCGGACAGGACCAGTGGTGTCATAATCCAGCGGACCGGTTGCCCTTTAACATTCATCCCACCTTAGTTTTATCTCACCCCGTCCCGGCCAGGAGAACCCACCATGAGCGAACATCCTCCCGGAGCGCATTCCGACGGCGCGCGACCAAGCGGGTACATCGACGTCCATCACCATATGTTACCACCCACTTTAAAACGATTGGCGGTCGACCGTAATCTGCTACCACCGGTCGGCGGACCGCCCTTCGCGACCTGGGATCTCGGGGTCGCTCTGGAGACGATGGACATGACTGGCATCGAGCTGGGGCTGGCGTCGGCCGCGATTCCCAGCGAATTCCTCGGCGGGGATGCGCCCTGGGCCGCCGAGATCGCCCGTACCGCCAACGAGTCACTGGCCGAGATCGCCCATCAGCACCCGCAGCGGTTCGGATTTCTCGCCTACGTTCCGCTGCCATTCATGGAAATCTCACTGGCCGAGATCGCCTATGCATTCGACGAGCTCGACGCGGACGGCCTCGTCATGGGCTGCCATGCGGACGGGGCATATCTGGGAGATCCTGCCCTTGACGAGGTCTTCGCGGAGCTGAACCTGCGGCAGGCAGTCGTGCTCATCCACCCGTTCAACCTGCCGTCCTGCTCAGTGAGCCCGTTCCCGGCATTCATCGCGGACTTCATGCTCGACACGACGCGGGCAGCCATCCAGCTGATTACTTCCAGCACGCTGGACCGTTACCCGGAAATCTCGTTCATCCTGCCGCACGCCGGCGGCTTCCTGCCTTATCAGGCCGCCCGGCTCACCCTTGCCGCCGCCTTCGGGCATGGTCTCGACGCCAGCACGGTCCAGGCCGCCCTGAACCGCTTTCACTACGATACAGCCGGGCCGATGTCACCATACGCCACACCGACATTACTCGCCTCCGTCAGTGCCACGCGAATCCTTTACGGTAGCGACTACAACGCGGTGCCCGCCGCCGGAGTTTCCGTGGCGTCCCAGGGACTGAAAAATGATCCCAGTCTCGATACGGAAGCATTTCGTCTGATCAGTCGCGAAAACGCACTTCGGCTTTTCCCGGCCGTCGCTCGCCGAGTGGCACCAGAAAATTTCCCGAGAACCGGCTAAACTGCCCGCCTCGATCCGTCTCGACACCTGGTCCCGCAAATATCAGCGCCCGACCGACGAACCATTACTCAAGAACGGGAACTATCATGACCGAGTCCAGTGAAACACCCGAACAGATTCTACGGATCTCCGCCGGCTACATGGCCGCCAAGTTTCTGTTCGTCGCGTCCCGGATCGGCCTGTTCGAGGCGCTGGCGCCGGGCTCGCGCACGGCGGCGCAGCTGAGCACCGTGATCGACGTCCCGGAACGGTCCACGCGGATCGTCGCCGATGCGATGGTGAGCGTCGGCCTGGTCAACCGGGAGGGCGACGAATACAGCAACGCCCCAGTCGCGCAGACGTTTCTGGCCGGCGCCACGCCGGCTGACCGGCGCCCCATGCTGAGGTGGTGGGACCAGATCAGCTATCCCACCTGGCAACGGCTTGAGGCCGCGGTGCGCACGGGCGAACCGCAGACAGAGCCCCTGTCCGCGGCGGAGCAGACAATGCTCTCGCTCGGAATGGAGGTCAGCACCAGCGCCTCCGCGGCGGCGCTACCCGGTCGCTACTCCTTCTCCGCCCATCAGCGCCTGCTCGATCTGGGTGGCGGTACCGGTTCGTTCGCGCGCGCGGCACTGGGCCGCAATCCGCAGCTGTCCGCCACGTTGTTCGAGCTTCCCCAGACCGCGGTCGTGGCTGCGCGGCATGTCGACGGGTTGGCTGACCGGGACCGGCTGACCATCGTCGAGGGCGATCTCTTCAACGATCCGATACCCAAGGACCACGATGTACTGCTGCTGGCGAACGTGATTCATCTCTTCCCACCGGACCGCAGCCGGATTCTGCTGAGCCGGGTCCGGGCGGCGGCCCCTGACGGGGCCCGTCTGTTGCTGGTCGACCTGTGGACCGATCCCACCCACACCGACCCCGCGTTTGCGGCACTCCTCTCGGGTGAATTCCTGCTTGTCGGCGGTGGCCAGGCCTACAGCGTCGAGGAAGCCGCCAAACTGCTGGCGGACACCGGTTGGCGGTTCGACGAGCACCGGCCGCTGGCCGGTCCGGCCTCGCTTGTTCTGGCCACGGCCGGATAGCCTTCTCGGCGCCGTCCGTGGAAGATCAAAAAATAGCTGACGCAAGGAGGTCGTCGATGACCGCGCGTATTCTTGTCTTCGCGAATGTCGCCCCGGCGGTGGCGAACGAGTTCGAACTGGCTTATCTACAGGTCACCGCACGGATGAAGGGCACGCCCGGTCTCCTCGGTGACGAGCTCCTGCGAGACCCCGACGGCTCCGGCCGTTACCTCCTGCTCAGCGAGTGGGAGAGCGAAGAGCAGTTCCTCGCCTGGGAGACCGCACCGGGCCACCGTGAGATCACCAGCCCGATGACGCCGTACTGGTCCGGGAGCTTCGAACGCCGGATCTACAACATCGCTGCCCGGCTTGAGCACGGAGCCGCCACCAGCTGAACATCGGTATGCCCGTCACACTGGCATACCCGTCCGGCCACCCGCCCGTTGATCGACGGCCGGGTGGCCGGACCAGCATATGGCCACAATACTGGATTTGCCGGATGCATGGGCCTTGCCGGATTCCAGTCTTTTCTACCGGCTGGACCATGACGACCGATAGCGACCGGTCAGATCACGGCGACGAGATTGGCCGTGGATCCCGGCGGCTCAAGGCCATCCCAACGGGTCAAGGCCAGCCGACACGAGCCCGGTGACAAAATCCAATCAACGGGTGATCATAGCAATACAGACATAACAGGTTAATTCGTTTATCTTGGGTACTTTTTCCAGCCCGCCGCCTGACCCAGCTGTCACCAGGTCAAGGCGCCCACCTGGCAGGGCATAAACTGGCCATCCGAAGGTGACGCGAGGAACCTGGTCGCGGTTGGCGAACCCCGAGCCGATACCTTGGCGGAAATAGCCACGGCTCAGTCGGGTCACCGAACGCGGACGAGAA
Source organism: Protofrankia sp. CiT1 (assembly GCF_917627385.1). Lineage (GTDB taxonomy): Bacteria > Actinomycetota > Actinomycetes > Frankiales > Frankiaceae > Protofrankia. The sequence goes on along the minus strand of NZ_CAKJTL010000021.1, from coordinate 5,538 downwards.
CGGCCAGAGAGGTAGCGAATTGTACTACCGGAGCCATGGTGGATCGGCGCACCCGTGCGGACAGCGAGGGAGCGTGTGACCGAGGCGAGCGCACCGGACGGTGGGCCAGACGGTGGGCTGAACTGGCTCGTCAATAACTTCGTCGGGTCGGTTCCTGGAGTGGCGAGTGCCATCGTCGTCTCGGTCGATGGGCTGCTGCTCGCGGTGTGCGACGGCTTTATCCGCGACCGGGCAGAACAACTGTGCGCGATCTCCTCGGGCCTGCTCGGCCTGGCCCTCGGTGCGGCGACCCTCATGGAGTCCGGACCGGTACGCCAGACAATGGTCGAGATGGACCACGGCACCCTGCTCCTCATGGCCATCAGCGAGGGCGCCTGCCTGTCCGTCCTGGCCGCCAAAACATGTGAAATCGGTCTCGTCGGATATGAGATGACCCGGCTGGTGGCGCGGGCACGCGACTTCCTGACACCGGCCAGGCGCGGCGAGCCACGGAGCCGGCTGGACGTAGGATAACCGCCTGACGAATACGGTCCGGACAGACCCGGCCGCGGCGGGCCTAGATTCTTTGCGGAAGTTCAGGTGAGCGCGGTGACGGACTTCTATCACCGGGTCATTGTCGAGCCCGGGAAACAGCCGCTGTTCCTGCTGCTGGTGGCGTTCGTGGGTACATTTCTGTTCATCCGGCTCAGCGTCCGGATGATCCGGGCGGGGGTTTCCTGGTGGCCCGGAAATGTCGCGGCTGGCGGGACACATATCCACCATATCGTCTTCGGCATCATTTTCATGTGCGTCGCCGGAGTCGGCGCGTTCACCCCGGCAGCCGGCAGATCACCGTGGTGGGACCTGCTCGGAGCGCTGTTCGGTGTCGGGATCGCGCTCGTCCTGGACGAGTTCGCTTTGGTCCTGCACCTACAGGACGTGTACTGGAGCGAGGAGGGCCGCGTCTCGGTCGATGCGGTCGCCCTCGGGGTGGCGGTCACCGGCCTGCTCATTCTGGGCAGCCTGCCCTTCGGGGTCAACGGCCTTGACGACAGCCAGAGCGCGGCGCTGTGGGACTATGTGGCATCACTCATCCTCAACATCCTTCTGGTAGTGATCACTTTTCTGAAGGGCAAACTGCGCCTCGGGACCATCGGGCTGCTCGTCCCCTTCCTCGCGCTCATCGGCGCGATCCGGCTGGCTCGGCCCAACTCGCCGTGGGCACGATGGCGCTATCACAGCGGATCTCACAAAGCCGCGCGGGCCGACAGCCGGGCCATCCGCCACGACCAACGGTGGATCCACCGCAAAGACCGCATCTCCGATCTGATCGCCGGTCGCCCCGACAGCGGGTGACCGGCGCGATGGACACCACGATGGGCACGATGCCGTCCCCGCACAGCTGTGTCGGCGGGGCTGCCCGCCCGCGTCGGCCTTCAGTCGGTTCCCAGACTTGCGTCAGGCCCACATCAGGCTGAGACCCGACGATAGGGCGATGTCGGCGATATCCGTGATGACGGCCAGCCGGGCACCCCGGACGCTCCCCGGCCGCGCCGTCGTCCAGCTCCCGCCCCTGATGATGAGGACCTGAACGTGACCACAACCTTTCCGGACCAGGCGGCCGGAGTTCCCCCCGCACCGGCTGGCCCGGCGGCTACACAGGTCCGGCAGCCACCCGCCCGATGGGCGCGGCGCCTTCTTCGCGGCCGGGAATCCGACCAGCCCTGGGTGCGCCCTGCCCTGCTCGCCCTTCTCACCGCAACCGCGCTGCTCTACAGCTGGGGGCTGGGGAGGTCCGGCTGGGCGAACGCCTTCTACTCCGCCGCTGTGCAGGCCGGTTCGACGAGCTGGAAGGCCTTCTTCTTCGGTTCCTCGGATGCCTCGAACTTCATCACCGTGGACAAGCCACCGGCTTCCCTGTGGGTGGCGGAGATCTTCGTACGCCTCTTCGGGCTCAACTCGTGGAGCGTGCTCGTCCCGCAGGCGCTCGAGGGCGTCGCGGCCGTGGGCGTCCTGTATGCGACGGTCCGGCGCTGGTTCTCCCCCGGCGCGGCGTTGCTGGCCGGCGCGGTCTTCGCGACGACCCCGGTCGCGGTGCTGATGTTCCGGTTCAACAACCCCGACTCGCTGCTCGTCCTGCTGCTGGTCCTGGGTGCGTACGCGACCGTCCGGGCGGTGGAGAACGCGAGTACCCGTTGGATCGTCTGGGCGGGCGTCTTCGTCGGTTTCGGTTTTCTCGCCAAGATGATGCAGACATTCCTGGTCGTGCCGGCGTTCGCGCTCACCTATCTCCTGGCCGCGCCGGCACCGCTCCGGCGCAGGATCGGCCAGCTCCTGCTCGCCGGGGTGGCGATGCTCGTCGCTGCCGGCTGGTGGGTCGCGGCCGTGGAACTGTGGCCGAAGAGCTCACGCCCCTACATCGGCGGCTCGCAGAACAACAGCGTCCTTAATCTGATCTTCGGCTACAACGGCTTCGGCCGGCTCAACGGCAACGAAGCCGGCAGCGTCGGTGGCATGGGCGGGGCGGGCGGCACCGGTGGCCGCTGGGGAGCGACTGGTCTGACCAGGATGTTCAACTCCGAGATGGGTGGGCAGGTCTCCTGGCTCATTCCGGCTGCGCTGATCCTCCTGATCGGCGGGCTTGCGTTCGGCTGGCGCGCCCCGCGTACGGACAGGACCCGGGCGGCCCTTGCGCTGTGGGGCGGCTGGCTCCTCGTCACCGGCATCACCCTGAGCCTCGCCCAGGGGATCATCCACCCGTACTACGCGGTAGCGCTCGCCCCCGCGATCGGAGCTGTGATCGGTATCGGCGGCACCGGCCTCTGGCGCCGCCGTGGCCAGTTCGCCGCCGCTCTGCTGCTGGCCATGGCCCTGGCCGCCACAACGGCCTGGGCCTACGTCCTGCTCAGCCGGACGCCCAGCTGGCACCCGTGGCTGCGGCCGCTGGTGCTCCTTCTCGGTGGCGCGGCGATTGTCGCGCTGATCCTCAGCCTCGTGCTCTCGGTGCCGTTGGCTCGCCGGGCCGCCGTGGTGATGGCTGCCGTGAGCATTGTCGCGGGCGCCACCGGGCCAGCCGCCTACGCGGTCGCGACGGCTTCCGCCACGCACACCGGTGCCATCCCATCCGCCGGGCCCACGGGTTTCGGTGGCCCCGGCCGCGGCTTCGCTGGCGGCCCCGGCCCCGGCCGCGGCTTCGCTGGCGGCGGCTGGATGAACGGTTTCACTGGCGGTGGTTTCGCTGGCGGTAGCACCCCGCCGGGCACGTCACCGGGCGGCCCGGCCGCACAGGGCGGTACCGCAGGTCTGGCCGGCGGCTTCGGCCGGCGGGGCGGAGCCATGTTCGGACGGACAGCCGGTGGCCTCGGCGGGCTTCTCAACGCGGGAACGCCAAGTGCCGCGCTGGTCACGGCGCTGCGGGCGGACGCGGGGCGCTACATCTGGGTCGCGGCCGCCGTCGGCTCCAACTCCGCGGCAGGCGTCCAGCTCGCCACCGGCGACCCGGTGATGGCCATCGGCGGCTTCAACGGAACCGATCCCACGCCCACGCTCGCGCAGTTCCAGGAGTACGTCAGCCAACGAAAAATCCACTACTTCATGGGCGGCGGCGGGATGGGGATGGCGATGGGCGGCGGCCAGCCCAGTGGCACGGCCAGCGCCATCACCGCGTGGGTGCAGCAGAACTTCAGCCAGACCACGATCGGCGGCACAACCGTGTACGACCTGACCACGCCCGCCGGATAAGAGCGCCCAGCAACAGGGGTGTGGATCAAGGAGCGGGGCCGGGGTGCGTGCATCGCGAGGCGTCGCAGGGAGCCACCGGAGGTGTTGGGTGGCGACTGATGCCAACGATGCGAGGTGCGTGCCCCAGCCCCGCGACGCCGCGTCCCCTGTTGCCGGTCGCTCTAGGACCCGCCGGAGCGGGCTCACCGGAGCGGGCTCACCAGGTAGGGCGTGCCGCCCACGGTGAGCCCGCCACGCGCCGGGAAATGCGCATGATCGACGGGGATCGCGCGCATAGCAGGGCACAGCCAGGGAAGACCAACCGAGTGACACCAGAACACCATAAAAAATCAATCGATGAGATTATTATTCCCAATAATAACAAAAAATCCTTTTCGTGAGCATCCGATCCGCCGCGCCCAGGATGATCAGCGTGAACCCGGTGGTAAGACAGGTCCCGAGAGCTTCTGTGCCCAACATCGCAATTAGCTGCACGTTGTTAGGCTTTGGGCCTACCAACCCGGCCGCCACAGGCCGGTGCCAGCCGATCCCATCCGATCATCGATCGCTACCCCGGGGAGGTCTGGGATGTCAACGCCAAGAGTGCTCGGCGTCGTGCTGGCCGGTGGTGCGGGCAAACGGCTCGCGCCGCTCACCGCCGACCGCGCCAAACCGGCTGTCCCGTTCGGCGGCCTCTACCGGCTGATCGATTTCGTCCTGTCGAACCTGGCCAACGCCGGCTACCTGCGGATCTGCGTTCTCACGCAATACAAGAGCCACAGCCTGGACCGGCACATCACCACCACGTGGCGGATGAGCGACCTGCTCGACAACTACGTCACGCCGGTGCCCGCACAGCAGCGGCTCGGACCCCGCTGGTACACGGGATCCGCGGACGCCATCCTGCAGTCACTGAACCTCATCTACGATGATCAACCGGATATCGTGGTCGTGTTCGGCGCCGACCACGTCTACCGAATGGACCCGCGGCAGATGGTCGGACAGCATCTGGGCAGCGGGGCCGGAGTGACCGTTGCGGGGCTGCGTGTGCCCCGGATGGAGGGGACACAACTCGGTGTGATCAGTCCGAGTGCGGATGGTCGCACAATTGACGCCTTCCTCGAGAAGCCCGCGGATCCTCCGGGCCTGCCGGACGCGCCCGATGAGACGTTCGCCTCCATGGGCAACTACGTCTTCTCCACCGACACCCTGATCGAGGCGCTGCGAGCCGATGCCACCGACGACGACAGCGTCCACGACATGGGCGGGAACATCATCCCGATGCTGGCGAAGGAAGGCATGGCACAGGTCTACGACTTCGCTGACAACGACGTGCCAGGAGCGAGCGAACGGGACCGGGGCTACTGGCGGGATGTCGGCACCCTCGACTCCTACTTCGACGCGCACATGGATCTGTGTGCCTTCGATCCGGTGTTCAACCTGTACAACCGGCACTGGCCGATCCTGACGAACGTCCCGTCCCTGCCGCCGGCGAAGTTCGTGCACGAGGAACCAGGCCGTACCGGCATGGCGCTCAACAGCGTCGTCAGCAACGGAGTGATCATTTCCGGCGGCCTGGTACGCCGGTCGGTCCTGTCGCCGGGAGTACGGGTGAACTCCTGGGCGCAGGTCGAGAACGCGGTCGTACTGGACAACACGATCATCGGACGGCGCGCGGTGGTCCGCGACGCGATCCTCGACAAGAACGTGGTGGTACCGGAAGGTACGCAGATCGGGGTGGACAAGGAACACGACATCGCCCGCGGATTCACAGTCAGCCCCGATGGCGTCACGGTCGTCGGGAAAGGTGTGAGGATCACTGGCTGAGCCCGACAATCA
>NZ_CAKJTL010000020.1 GCF_917627385.1 Protofrankia sp. CiT1 | reverse complement strand
GCCCCGTCCTGGATGCCTGAAGGGCAGGTAATGCGCGTCTCGTTGCTGACCAGGGAGTACCCGCCGGAGGTCTACGGCGGCGCCGGAGTGCACGTCGAGTACCTTGCCCGCGAGATCTCCCGGTTCGTGGAGCTGACCGTGCACTGCCAGGGGGCCGACCGGGTGGGCTCGGACGGTATCGCGGTGCGCGCCCACCGGCCGTGGGAACAGCTGGCGGACGCGGGTGACGCCCTGCGGACGGTGTCGGCCGACCTGTCCGCGACCGCCGCCGCCGCCGGCGCCGACCTGGTGCATTCACACACCTGGTATGCCAACCTGGCCGGGCATCTGGCGTCGCTGCTCTATGGGATCCCACATGTGTTGACCTCACACTCGTTGGAACCGCTGCGGCCGTGGAAGGCCGAACAGCTCGGTGGCGGCTACGCGCTGTCATCCTGGTGCGAACGGGTGTCCATCGAGTCCGCCGCGGCCGTCATCGCGGTGAGCGAGGGCATGCGGGCGGACGTCCTGTCGGCTTATCCGGCGGTCGATCCGGCGAAGATCCATGTCATCCGCAACGGGATCGACACCGATGAGTACATGCCAAGCCCCGCGACCGACGTCCTCACCCGGTACGGGGTGGACCCGGAACAGCCATCCGTGGTGTTTGTCGGTCGGATCACCCGCCAGAAGGGAGTACCAGTGCTGCTGCGGGCCGCGGCCGAGCTCGACCCGCGGGCGCAACTGGTGCTCTGCGCGGGCGCGCCCGACACCCCCGCGCTACTGACCGAGGTCACCGACCTGGTGGACGGGCTGCGCGACACCCGCAAGGGACTCGTATGGATCTCGGGCATGCTGACCAAGCCCGACATCATCGGGCTGCTGTCACATGCAACCGTGTTCGTCTGCCCGTCCGTGTACGAACCGCTCGGGATCGTCAACCTGGAGGCGATGGCCTGTGGCACGGCCGTGGTCGCCTCCAGGGTCGGCGGTATCCCCGAAGTGGTGGATGACGGCGTGACCGGGCTGCTCGTCCCGCCCAGCGACCCGGCGGCGCTCGCCGCCGCCGTCAACGAGCTCCTCGCGGACCCGGCGCGCGCCGCGGCCATGGGCAGAGCCGGCCGCGACCGGGCCGTCACCGAGTTCGGCTGGCCGGCCGTGGCCGAGAAGACCGCCCGCCTCTACGAGACTCTGGTCTGACCCCGGCCAACGTGCCGCTGGTGTCAGGCCATGCCGCTGGTGTCAGACCACGCTGAGGGCTGCGGGTAGGTCCGCGCGCCCGGTGAGCAGCAGGAGGATGTCGGCGGCGTCGGGGAGCGCCGCGGCGATGCCGGCGGCGAGCAGCAGGCTGCCACCGATGGCGGTGCCGAGGCTCGCCGGTGGCGGGACATCCAGCGCACGAGCCAGATCCAGGGTGTGGACGGTGAGCTCAAAGGTCCGGGTGGGCAGGTAGTCAGCCAGCCTCATAGCGCCGAGCGCAGTCATGACGACCGCGTCGTCGGGGCTCTCGCGCACCAGCTCGCGCACCCGGTTGGCCAGCGCCGTAACCGCGTCCGACGGGTCGTCACCGAGTGCCGCGCCAGCATCACGGCCACGTTGGGTCACAGCCGCGGGGTCCGCCAGCCCGCTACGCACCGCCAGATCCCCGCTTCGTACCGCCAGGTAGTAGCCGATGGCATCTATGCGATCAGTCTGAGCGCCGGCGCCCGCATCAACCACGCCGGCCGGTGTCCCCAGGTAGGTCTCCACGGTCGACAACGCCCGGCTCGTGTGCCCGACCAGGTCGCGCACGGACCACTCACCCAGGGCCGGGGCCGTCCAGCAATCATCGCTGATTCCGGTGACGAGGGACACGAACGCGCTGGCCGCATGCTCGAAACAGGCCCGCGTTTCGTGGGGTCCGGTGCCATGCACCTGTCGAGTCATAGCCCTTCGAGACCATTAAGGTCAACACCTGTCCGCAGATGCGGTGGGACTGTTCACCAGGATCCGAAAACCGGGAACTTGGAGCGGCCCGTGCACCAGCATCGACCTGACATCGATGGGTATCAGACGATTTGAACGATATTCACGTGTATCGGATGCCATTTTTCGGACCTACGAGCTATAATCGAACATGGGTTCGATACGGAGGAAGTGATCGGTATGCCTGCTCGGACGGCGCGGAACGCCGGGGAGGTTGATCTCGACCCGGAGGATCTCCTCGGTTGGTTGCGGGCGGTGCAACCGGGTCCGCAGGTGATCGACATCCTGGCCGGGATTGATCCGCGGCTGCTGAGCCACGGTGAGCAGGTGGATCTCCTGGTGACTTTTGAGCGGCAGGCGGCGTGGCTGGCCGCAGGGCAGCAGCGGGTGCTGGCTGCGTTGGCTGGCGGGCCGCCCACGGATGCGTCGGGTCGCCCGTCGCCGGACGGCATCCTTGCGAGTGGGCCGGATGGACAGACCTGGGTTCGTGAGGAGGTCGCCGCTGCGTTGCGGCTGTCGTCGGTGACCGCGGACCGGCGGCTACAGGTCGCGACCGCGCTGGCGGGCCGGCTGGTCGGCACCTGCTCGGCGCTGGCCGAAGGATCTATCAGCTATCTCCAGGCCGCGGCCATCGCCGAAGCCGTCGACAACCACGACGATCATATTGCCGCCGCGGTGGAGGGCCGGGTGTTATCCGGCGCGTCCAGGCAGTCCCTGGCGGAGCTGCGGCGCAGTCTGCGTCGGGCGGTGCTTGCGGCCGATCCGTCCGACGCGAAGGAACGGCACACCCGGGCCCGGTCGGAGCGGCGGGTTGAGCTGTGGCCGGCACACGACGGCATGGCCGAGTTGCATGCGGTGCTCCCGGCGGAGGAGGCAATGGCGGTATGGGGCGCGGTCGACGCGCTCGCCCGCCAGGCGGACTGTCCCGCCGGGAGCGATCCGGGTGGGAGCAATCCGGACGGGCTCGACGCCCGGCGGGCCGACGCGCTGGTGGCGCTGGTCACCGCGGCCTTCGACCGGCTGAATGTCCCCGCGCGGGCTGGCGTCCGCCCACACGTGCAGGTCACGGTCGCCGCGTCCACCTTGGTCGGCGCGGACGACGCCCCGGCCGAACTCGCCGGGTACGGGCCGATCACGGCGGATGTGGCTCGCCAGCTCGCCGGCGACGGAGTGTGGCGGCGCCTGGTCACCGACCCCGTCGACGGCAAGCTGCTGGACTACGGCCACACGACGTACCGGCCGCCGGCGGACCTCACCCGGTTCGTCATCGCCCGCGACCAGGCCTGTGTCTTCCCGCACTGCAACCAGCCCGCCGTCCGCTGCGACCTGGACCATGTGATCCGCTATCCCGACGGGCCGACCAGCCCCGCCAATCTCGCCGCTCTGTGTCGACGACATCACCGCGCGAAACATGAAGGCGGCTGGAAGCTGGTCACCGACCCCGATGGGGGTCATGTCTGGACAAGTCCGGCCGGTAAGACTTATCACGCGCCGACACCGAACCCTTTACCAGACTCGTAGGCAGAGCCGTTCGGAGCAGCGGACCAGGATGTTCGGCGCAAAGCAGTCATGACCATGGGGGCGTGACGCGAGGGCGTGAGCGTGGGGGCGTGACATTGCCGACTTCCGGCGCTGTGCCCAAGCTTGGATGCTGCAACGACTCATCCGGGCTGGTAACTGTTGTAAGAGTGACCAGTGTTCTTCTGTGGCCCGGGACAGTCGGGCCGAGTGCGGGCACGCCGCCGCGCATCCCAGGCTCGGTGCGTCGAACCAGCTCGGTCGACGCCCTGCGCCCGGACGGCATCGAAGGCCCGCTCATCCTTGTCGGCAGGGCCCGCGACATCCGCACGACCGCAGACCGGCGAACCACAGACTCCGATCCGGAGCTCGTGGCCGAGGCAAGTACCCGAGTCGCGATCGACTACTTCGGCCAGCGCCTGGTGACCGCGGTTTCCTGTGAGCCCGCGACGGCGGGCACGGACACGCTGGTCGGTACCCGGGCTGGCTCCGGCTTCCGCACGGCGCTGGACCGGGCTGTGCCCCAGCTGACCGCCGACGGCACCCTGCTCGGCCTCCTCCTCGACGAAGTACCCGTCGTCACCCTGATCTCAGGGTCGGCCATCGTCCGCGTCTCCGGCAAACGACCGCGGAACACAATCATGCCACCCACGGATGTCTGCGCAGGCTGGAAGGCCGGTGGCGTGATGGACGTGAGCCAGCGCGAAGGCCGCTTCGCTCTTCTCGGCATCGGACCGTCCGCCCCGGCGCTGGAGGACGCGACCGATCCGCTGGGCTGGCACACGATGCCAGATCTGCCACCGGGGAACATCCGGCGGCGGCGCAGGATCGACGTGGTTCCTGGCCCACAGCACGGCGCTGTGACCGTTGAGGGACTTTTTCGTGACACGTTCTGCGAAGCGGACGGTACTCAGAAAGTAATCCACGAATATGCTGTCAGGGCGACGGTCGACCTCGCAACCGGGACGATCCGCTCGACCAGCGCGACGCCCCACGTCCTTCCCGGCCCGGACTGCCCGGTCGCCGCGGCAAGCGCCAGCCGTCTGGTCGGCCAGGGCCTGCTTGGGCTCCGCGACGTGCTGCGCGCGGACCTGGCCGGACCGACGACCTGCACCCACCTCACCGACCAGCTCCGTGCGCTCGCGGACATGCACGCGCTGATCCCCCTGTTGCCGTAGCGGGCGGTCGGCCGCAGCTCAGGCACATCATTCACCGTTTCAGGTGAAAACAGTAGGAAGTCATTCATCTGGACGACCATGCCGCGTGAGTTGATCGGTCCAGTGTCACATGTCGTGAAGACACCACGCATGGGGATACCCGATCGCCTCGCCGAGCGGATGAGCATGGCCGAACAGCACGACTGGCTGGTGGCCCAGCGCCCGTCCCGTCGTACGCTGTTCCGCGCCGGCGCAATCGGGGCCGGCGCGCTCCTCGCCGGCCCCAGCCTGCTCGACTCGGCGGCGTTCGCCACAACGCCAGCCGCAGGAGCAGCGAGCCCGACGCTGGTCACCACCAACTCCACCGCGGACGGAGCGTCGGTCGCCCCGTTCGCCCGACACCTCGCGTTCGGCGCGAACCCACGCCGTCAGATCCGCGTCGGCTGGCAGGTGCCGACCCCCGTCAGAAGGCCGTTCCTGCGCATCGGCACCGACCCGTACAACCTGTCCGGGCGCATCCCGGCCGAGGTCCGTCCGCTGCATTCGGAGGTGCCGGGAGCGGCGGGGCCCGTCGACCAGTACTACCTGCACGTCGAAGTGGACCGGCTGCGCCCCGACACCACCTACTACTATGGGGTGGGCCACCAGGGCTACGAGCCCGCCACCACCGTCGGCGCCCTCTCGACGGTGCGCACCGCGCCCCAGCGGGGCCGCTGGAATACGGATCCCTTCACGTTCACGGCCTTCGGCGACCAAGGCGTCAGTGCCCACGCGCTGGCCAACGACGGTGTCGTGGCCCAGCAGAACCCCGCTTTCCACCTGCTGGCGGGCGACATCGCGTATGCGGACCCGAGCGGCCGGGGCCTGCCGGTGAGCGCCACCGGCGCGAACGGGACGGACGTGTTCAACCCAACCATCTGGGATGCCTACCTCGGGCAGATCGAAGCGGTCGCCTCACGGGTGCCGTGGATGGTCGCGACCGGCAACCACGACATGGAGGCGCTGTACTCCCCGGACGGCTACGGTGGCCAGATCGCCCGGTGGGACTTCCCCGGCAACGGCCCGCAGGCCTGCCCGTCGGTCTACTCGTTCATCTACGGCAATGTCGGAGTGATCAGCCTCGACGCCAACGACGTCTCGAACGAGATTCCCGCGAACCTCGGCTACAGCGGCGGCTCCCAGACAGCCTGGCTGAAGGAGCGGCTGGAGTTCCTGCGTCACCAGCCCGACGTCGACTTCATCGTCGTCTTCTTCCACCACTGCGCGTATTCGACGACGAACGCGCATGCCTCCGAGGGCGGCGTACGGGCCGCGTGGGTGCCCCTGTTCGACACCTACCGTGTCGACCTCGTCATCAACGGCCACAACCACATCTACGAACGCAGTGACCCGCTGCGTGGCGGCAGCCCGACCAAGGTGGTGCCGATCGGCGGAACCGTCCACCCGGACACCGACGGGACCACCTACCTGTCGGTCGGTGCCGGCGGGCGCAGCCTGTACAGCTTCCCGGCCCCGGACAGCTACGCCGGGCATGTGAACGACCTTGCCTCAGTCAACACCTACTCGTGGACGGGCGTCGGGGTGAAGACAGCTGAGGTCGTGACCTGGTCCCGGGTCCGCTACACCGGCTTCTCGTTCGTCGCCGTGGACGTCAGGCCCGCGAGCGCCGGCCAGCCGGCGACGCTGACCGTCCGCGCGATCGCCGAGAGCGGCGCGGAGCTCGACCGCGTCACGATCGTCCGTACCGCCGGACTGTGCACCCTCGGATCCCGGGGCGTGCGCGGCCCGCAGGCCGACTTCGACGCATCCTGATCTGGAGACATCCTGATCTGGACGCATCCTGGCCCAGAATCATTAGCATGATCATGTTGTCGGGTCCCACCGGTGTGATCCGGCAACACGATCGGTTACCGCGTCCGTGTGGTCCATGATCCCGGCGCCTGGGCCTGCGGCCCGATCCCGTGCCGCCACACCCTCGACGACGCTCATGAACTCCACGGTGAGGGCGGCCAGCGCGTCGTACTGCCCCTTGTAGCCGTACCGCTGCCGTAGCGTGCCCCAGTCATTGAACTCGGCCGCGGCCGCTATGTCACCGGACTCCGGGATCCTGGACTCGAACACGTGGAGCCCAGCGCCCTGCCCGCTTCGCTGGAGGTAGTCCGCCATCTGCTGGTGCAGGGTCACCTCGGACCGGTACTTGCTGATGACAAGGCCGATCGTCGGGATGTCGACGCCCACACCGGCGGCGAATTTCGTGATCCTGGCCCGGACCTGTGGTATTCCGTAGGTCGACATGAAGTCGGGGACAGCCGGGATGATGTAGCCGTGCGAGATCCTCAGCCCGTTCAGGGTGAGCACGCTCAGATTCGGCGGGCAGTCTACGAGAATGTAGTCGTAGCCACCGGCTATCTTCTCGAGCTGCCGCGCCAGCAGCTCCACGGGGTTGTGGACGAGATCCCTGGACGGGACGAGCAGACGGTCCTGCAGGTCGATGAGGTCGAGCGAGGACGCCAGCAGATCGACCTGGGTGACGGTCCGCACCGGGGACACGTCCCGCTGCAGGGCAGCGTCGATGTCGAACCGGCTTCCGGCCGGCCCCGGCTCCACCGCGTCGCGGAAGAGGGTGGCCAGCGTCCGGTCCGAGTCGTTGAGATCCTTCCACTGTGCCTCGCCGATCATATAGATCGTCAGGTTTGTCTGCGGATCAAGATCAACAAGCAGTACCCGCTTGCCGTGCTCCGCCGCCATGACCTCCGCAAGGGCAGCCGTGATCGTCGTCTTGCCGACGCCACCCTTCAGGTTGATCGTCGAGACGATGTACGCCACGTCCATGCCCTCGTTTTCCCTGACCGGTCAACGCTGATAACACAAGCGCTGAGGACAGCGGATCCGCGTCATCAGGATGACGGATCCGCTGTCTGCTTCCGTCGTCCGACCTTGGGCTCGATCCGGCGGATCATATAGGCGGTCACGGTCAGGGCGAGGACACCCACCACGGTGCCAACGCTGACGTCGGTGAGCCAGGTCACGGCGTTGTGGTTCCACAGCGGGTCCGGTGGATCACCCAGCGGCAGCCTCCTGGCCGGGTTGGCCGCCTCGGGGCTCACCCTGCCCAGCTGGGCCACCTTGTTGAGGTCGACGGTCGAGGCGAGCGCGGCAAAACCCCAGCGCGCCGGCGCGATCCAGCTGACCTGCCCAAGTACCGGACGTCCCACCGCCGACACGAGCCCGCCGCAGAGCACGAGCTGAGCCATGGTGATAAGGACCAGCACGGGCATGGTCTTGTCAGCGCTGTCGACCAGCGTCGAGACAAGCAGGCCGATCATCATCGAGGACAGCGCCGCCACGAGCACCGCGACGAGACACTCCGCGAGCGGGGAACCGAGCAGCACGGAAGCGGTCGGCATCCGGCCCAGTAATCCGATCAATGTGAAGATCGCGCACTGACAGGTCGTGATCGCGGCCAGGACGACCACCTTGGAACCCAGGTAAGCGGTACGTGACAGGCCGATCGTGCGCTCCCGCCGGTAGATCGGCCGTTCCTTGACGAGCTCACGAACCGAGTTCGCCATCCCCATGAAGCATGCGCACAGCACCAGCACGACGAGCACCTTGGTCGCGTCCGGGTTCGGCACCGGCAGCGCGGCGAGACCGTCCCGGGCCGGGATCACCCGCGGAATGATCCCCAGCAGGAACGGAAAAGCGATGATCAGCCGAAGATAGGAACGGTCCGCGAGCACCACCCGCAGGTAGCGGCGGGTGAGGGTGGACAGCTGTGCCCGTACCGGCTGCTGGCGGACGCTGGGCAGCGTCGCCGCGGTCCGCCGAACCACCGGTGCGACCACAGCGGACGGGACGTAGTACTCCGACGCGCGGAAACGGGCCGCGAGCACCTCACCCGCGGTGGCCTCCAGCTCCCGGAAGACAGCGACGAACTCCTTGAAGTCCTTCTTGTCGAAGAACCGCAACGCACCGGCACTCGGGCCGAAGTAAGCCACGTGGCCGCCGGGCGCGAGCACCAACAGATAGTCACATAGATCAAGAAATAGCACACTATGAGTCACAACAATCACTGTGCGGCCTTCGCTGGGAGCGCTGGCGGCACCGTCGCTGCCCCGGGCGAGGGAGTGCAGCGCCTCCATGACCGACTGGTCGTTGGCCGGATCCAGCCCGGAGGTCGGCTCGTCCAGGAACAGCAGTGTCGGACGTGTGAGCAGCTCGAGCGCGACGCTGGTCCGCTTGCGCTGGCCGCCGGACAGCCGGCCGACCGGTGTGTCCGCATGGTCACGCAGCCCCAGCTGAACGACGACCTCGCTGACCCGGGCACGCCGCTCATCCGCTGTGGTGTCAGCTGGAAAGCGCAGCTCCGCGCCGTACTCCAGGGCCTGGCGAACGGTCAGCTGGTTGTGCAGGGGGTCGGCCTGCGGGACGTAACCGATCCGGCGGCGCAGCTCGTCGTACTCGGCATAGAGATCCCGGCCCGCGTAGCGGACCGTGCCGGCGTCGGCCGGACGAAATCCGGTGAGCGCGTTGAGCAACGTCGACTTGCCCGCGCCGCTCGGACCGACCACACCCAGCAGCGACCGGGCCGGCAGCCGGAAGGTGACGTCGCTCATGAGCTGCTTGGCACCAGCCCATACCGACAGGCCCTGCACTTCGAACGTAACGTCGCCGCTATCGACGTACTCGACCAACGTGTCACCGTCAAGCTGGAACAGATGATGGCCGATGGCGACGACATCACGTTGCGCCACGGGCGCGTGCGTCACCCTCCGGCCGTTGACAAACGTGCCGTTGGCTGAGCCCAGGTCGACTACCTCGACGTCACCGCGTCGCGCACGGCCTCGACCGGTATGGGTGGTACCACCGGACCCGTGGGTGTCGACGCGAAGCTGGGCATGGTGCCGAGAGGCCAGTAAGTCGTCCACAACCAGATCGTTGTCGCGGGAACGGCCCATGGTCACCTGCCCTGGGCGCAGCTGGTGAACCTTGCGCTCGTCACCGATGAACGGCTGCTCAGACGTGGGCGGACCCGGATCGTCGTCGCTTCCCGCGAGCGCGGTGGGCGGGTCGGCTGGTAGCTCGACCGGCCCCGCTGGGACGGGCTGCCGCGGCCGCGGGATGAGAACGACCTCCGGCCCGTCCACGGCGCCGAGACGGATCCGCACCTGTGCCGCGCTCACGCTGAGGTTGCCCACCCGCCGGCCGTCCTGCCAGAGGCCGTTGGCACTGATGTCGCGTACCTGCCAGCCTTCCGCCCCTGCCTCCAGGACGAGGTGACGCCGCGACACCCGGCCATCGACGATGACGACGTCGGCCTGGCGGGCCCGCCCCACCACGTATGGTCCATCGCCGGTCAGGACCACCTGGCCGGCCGGAGTGTTGACCTGTAGCGCGGTCCCGGTCCAGTCCACCTGCGTTTCTCTCCCCCCGTGGCCGGAGGTTGTCGGCCTCCGGCCACCGTTGGTGTGCCTCCGCGCACCTGAGAGAGGCGTGCTCGCGTGGCCTGTGGTCAGCTGAAAGAGATCTTAACCGCCGCGACCCCACGGAATTGTGTCTTTTCGATGAAACAGGCCGGTAACCGCCGCGGCCGGCACCGGCTGGCGGCACGGACGTTCGAGTCGGCACGGACACTCGAGTCAGCACGGACACTCGAGCGGCGATCTCCAGGATGGCCCTGTCGGCCGGATGGCAGCATGTACGCTACCCCCGTCCGGGGGCACACTTCGGGAGAAACCGCGGAGAAGCCCGCCTTGTTCGTATTGAAGTCGTTTCGCCCACTTGAAGCGTCTTTTGTGTTTCTCGCGACACTCGCCGGCCTCCTCGCCTGGTCACTACCGGATATAACCGGCCAGACGCGGGCGGTGGGAAATGTGACGGGCACCGCCAATCGTATATCACCCCGACCGGCCGTATTCGGCCAGACCGGAAAGCTCGTGTTCGGCCTTGGCCCCTCCCTCGACAGCGACTCGACATCGCCCGTCGCCAACCAGCTGGGGATGTTCACAACCTGGTACAACAGCCCGAACGACTTCGGTTTCATGACTAACTGGGCGAAGGACCTCATTCCACAGGTTTACGCCAAACGACGGGCGATCCACCTCGTGGTGTGGCTCGGCGGGGCCGGCCAGGTCGCGACGGTCCAGACCAAGTACGGCCCAGCGTGTGGTCGCGACTACCCACTGTCATCATCGTTCCTGGGTGACACCAGACGGCTCGCGCAGATATTCGCTGGCCCGGCGGACGGAGCGCCCCTCTACGTCACGCTCTTCACCGAGCTACAGACCTATCCGTGCCAGGCCAACACCTGGGCGGCCACGCCCGAGGTGACCAACTACTACCTGAAGCTGAAGGACCAGTACACCGCGGCAATGGGCATCTTCCACTCCATGGCGCCAAACGCGAGGGTCTCGCTCGGCTGGGGTGGCTGGCAGGCCCGCTGGGACGACCCGGCAAAAGGCGGCGGAAAATCGCTGATCGGGCACTTCGACGACGTGCTGCGTCAGTCGGACTTCCAGAGCTTCCAGGCGATGGACTCAAAAAGCAATGTCGACGATATCCGCAGGATGACGCAGATCCTCGGTGGGTATGGCCCGGTCATGGTCGCGCACTACAAACCCGACGACGGCTCGACCGCCACCTGGCATGACGATCTGCGGACGATTTTCACCGACGACTACGTACGGCAGATTACCGCCGCGGGCCTGTTCGGGTTCAGTTTCATGGACAGCAAACAGCTGAGCGCCGATCCGGGCTCACTGCAACTGGTCAGGAACGCCGCCACCCGGTATGGCACCCAGCCAGGATGAGCATCCAGCCAGACTGAGCCCAGCCAGACCGAGCCCATGACGTGAAGATCACACGCACCCTGCGAAGCTTGTCCGGGTCGGTTCGCACGCGGCGGACTGACCAGCCCGCCGCGGCGGCCGGCCCTCGAGCCAGGGGTCCCCGGATCGTCACGAAGCGACTATCCGGGGGATGGCATGCAGCGACTCGACGACACCGCCGGCGGAGATGCCCGATGGGTCGTGTCCGCCGGTGATGTCGTCGACACGCTCGAGTGCGGGCACCGGCTAGCGCTGTCCCATGCCCGCGCGGCCGGCGTGCGCCTCGACGGCACCGGCGCGGAGGTCACCACGTCCGAAGCGGACGACCTGCTGGTACGCCACGGTGACGCCCACGAACGGCGCTGGCTGGAGCGGCTCGTCCACATCTTCGGCACGGATGGCGTCCGGGTGATCGAACGGCCTGACAACACCCTGACCGCGCTGGCCGCGGCGAGGGATCAGACCCGCGACGCCGTCGCCGCCGGCGTCGCCGTCATCTACCAGGGTGTCCTTTTCGACGGTTCCTTCCAGGGCCGGCCCGACTTCCTGATCGCCACGCACCTCGACCCGCTCACCGGCGCCCACACCGGCGCCCCGGCAAACGGACGCTACGAGCCGTACGACGCCAAACTCGCCCGCCACGCCCGTCCTACCGCGGTGCTGCAGCTCACCGCCTATGCCCAGGCGCTGCCGACAATCGGCGTAGACGTCGCGCGCCACATCCATCTGCTACTCGGCGACGGCCGGCTGGAGTCGCTGCGGGCTGACGATATCGCGCCCCTGATCAGCCATGCCCGGACCCGGCTGGCCTCGCGGCTCGCGACCGAACCCGCGATCCCGACGCCCTCCTGGGCTGATCCCCGGCCCGCATGTGAGACCTGCGCGTTCGCCGGCCACTGCGAGAAAGGGCGGGAGGCTGCCCGTGACCTGTCGCTGGTCGCCGGCCTGCGCACCGATCAGCGACGCAAGCTGCGGGCCGGCGGGATCAGCACGCTCGAACAGCTCGCCGCGGCCGGTGACGACCAGCGCCCGCCGTCGATGGCCGCGGCGACCTTCGCCGGGCTACGGCTCCAGGCGGAGCTACAGGCCATCCAGGATGCCACCCGCACCGATGACGACCGGACCGGGACCGTGACCGTCCGGGTGGTCGCCCCGGACGGGCTCGCCTCCCTGCCCGCCCAGGACCCCGGTGACATCTACTTCGACATGGAGGGCGACCCATACGCGCTGGGCAATACTGGTCTGGAGTACCTGTTCGGGGCCGTGACCCCGACCGGTACCGGGGACGGCGCCCAGGAGCTCTTCCATCCGTTCTGGGCACATGACCGGCCAGCGGAGAAGCGCGCTTTCGAGCGGTTTGTCGACTGGGCGGCCGCGCGGCTCGCCGACCATCCGCAGGCGCACATCTACCACTACGCCCCGTATGAGCCGAACGCCCTGAAACGGCTGGCCGCCCGCCACGGCACCCGCGAGCGGCAGGTCGACGACCTGCTTGCCGGGCACAGGCTCGTCGACCTCTACACGGTTGTCCGGCGCAGCCTGAAGATCTCCCAACGCTCATATTCGATCAAGTATCTGGAACCGCTGTACCTGGCCGGCGCCCGGGGGACGGAGGTCAAGACCGCGATCGACAGCATCGTCGCCTACGAGAACGTTCTGGCCCACCTCGCAAACTCCGACCGTGCCGCGGCCGACCGCCTCCTCGGCGAGATCGCCGAGTACAACCGGGTCGACTGCGTATCCACCCACCGGCTGCATCGCTGGCTGCTGGACCTGCGCGCGGCGCAGGGCATAGCGGGCGCGCCGGCATACCACCCGTCGGCGGACCACGGCGACGGGCCCGACGCGACAGTGGACGCGACAGTGGACGCGCTGACCGCGAAGCTGCCGGACGATCCGGCGGTCTGGACCGACGACGAGCGGGCGCGGGCGCTGCTGGCCGCCGCCGTCGGGTACCACCGCCGCGAGAACAAGCCGGCGTGGTGGGAGTTCTTCGCCTGGCTCACCGCCGACCGAGCGGCGCTGGAGGCGAACGACAACTGCGCCGTCCCCCTGGGCTGGACCATCGTCGAGGACTGGGCCGTCCCGGCCGGGCGAGGGAAACGAACCCGGCGTGACCTGCTGGCCGCACTCGACGCTGAGGGCACCCATCCGTACTCCGACGGCGACCGGATCCGTCTGCTCTACCCGGGGGCTGGTGGGGCCGACGGCACCACCCGTGATGGCAGCATCAAGCGCGCGAGCCCCGACCAGCTGCTCATCCACGAGACCGCCAGGCCCGGCGAGGTGGGTCTCGACGGGGACGGCAGCGCCGGGGCAGCTGCCGAACTGCCGGTCGCCGTGCTGCCTGGCGCGCCGGTGCGTCCCGAACCGAAACCGGCCGCGATCGCGGAGCTCGCCCGCACCGTCCTGGCCGGGCCCGCGCTGCCCGAAGGCCCGGCCATGGATCTGCTTCGCCGGCACCCGCCACGTCTGCTCGGCCGGGTCGGCCTGCCCGACCCGGCCGAGCACGGGAATGATCTGATTGCCACCGTGCTCGCCGCCGTCGACCTACTCGCCGGGTCCTACCTGGCCGTGCAGGGGCCGCCCGGAGCCGGCAAGACCTACCTGGCCGGACGGTTGATCCGCCATCTGGTCGGCCAGGGCCGCACGGTCGGGGTGTGCTCGACCAGCCACAAGGCGATCGAGAACGCCATGCTGGCGGCGACCGGCAACATCCCGGCGGCGAGCCGCCCTCCCGCCACCGGGATACCCGCGGCCAAGAAGCTGCGCTCCGGGCAGAAGCCCAGCCCGCTGGCACCGTGGGACTGCCCCCGTGACCTCCGCGCGTTGGTCTCCTGGCGCGCCGCGCACCCGGACGGGCATCTGGTGGGCGATACCTCGTGGGCTTTCGCGAACCCCGCGCTGCGCGTGGAGCCGTTCGACGTGCTGATCATCGATGAGGCGGGCCAGTTCGCGCTCGCCGACACCCTGGCCGTCGCCGGTGCCGCCCGCAACCTCGTACTGCTCGGTGACCCGCAGCAGCTCCCCCAGGTCGTCGCCGGGATCCACCCGGACGGCGCGGACGCCTCCGCCCTCTCCCACCTGCTCGGCACGAATGACGTCATCCCCGGCGCGTTCGGGTACTTCCTCGATCTGACCAGGCGTATGCACCCGGCCGTGTGCGAACCGGTCTCGGCGCTCGCCTACCGGGGACGGCTGCACGCCCACCCGGTGACCGCCGGCCGTCACCTCGACGGCATCGACGCCGGCCTCTACCTGCGCGACGTGCTCCACTACGGCAACACCACCCGTTCGGACCCGGAGAAGGACGCGGTCGCCGGCCTGATCGAGACCATCCTCGGCCGGCGCTTCGTCGACCTCGACGGCGAGCGCGTCCTGCGTGGCCCCGACATCCTGGTGGTCGCCCCGTACAACCGCCAGGTACGGGCGATCGAGCAGGCGCTCGACAGGGCCGGGACGCACGGCGTCCGGGCCGGGACCGTCGACCGCTTCCAAGGCCAGGAGGCACCCGTCGTCATCGTGTCGCTGACCACGTCCAGCGCGTCCGAAGCGCCCCGGGGGCTGGACTTCCTGCTCTCCCGTAACCGGCTGAACGTCGCGCTGTCGCGGGCGCAGGTCCTGGCCGTGCTGGTGATGTCACCGGCGTTGCTCGACAGCGCCGCACGCACGGTCGACGAGCTGCGCCTGCTGGCCGGCCTCGCCCGGCTGCGGGCCACCGCCCGCACCGACTTCCCCGGGATCACCACGCGACCCGCCGGTAATCAGCCGGTTTCGGTGATCCGGGCCCGCGCTTCCGCGGCAGCGGGCCCCGACCGCCGGCAAGCGTCCAGGACGCCGCCGGGGGACGCGGGCGCCACGGCGGCACCGTGGGCGAGTCAACTCGCTGAGGACGATCTGAGGGGATGCCCGTGACCGCGCTCGACACCAGCGCCGAAACCGGAACGGGCCGGGGAAAAGACGCGGGGAAAAAGGGGAGGAAGCGATGGCTGGCCGCCCCGGCCGTTCTCGCCGGCTTCTGCGCGCTGTCCGTAACGCTGTTCTGGGATGGCTGGACGGATCTGGGCACGACTATCTACGGCGGCAGCGATGCCGTCCTATTCTCCTGGTACCTGGCCTGGACGCCCTACGCCCTGGCCCACGGGCTTGACCCGTTCGTCACCCATTTTCTCAACGCTCCGGACGGCGTCAACATCATGTGGAGCACTGGCGTGCCGCTGCTCGGTGTGCTGGCCGCACCGATCACCGTGCTGGCCGGGCCGCTGGTGGCCTTCCAGGTACTGACGACGCTCGCGCCGGCGCTGTCCGGCTGGGTGATGTTCCTGGTGATGCGCCGCTGGAGCGCGGCGTTCCCCGCCGCCGTCGCCGGGCTGCTCTACGGCTTCAGCCCCTACGTCATCGGCGCTTCCTACGGCCACCTGCACCTGTCGTTCGCGCTCTTTCCCCCGATCCTCCTGCTGCTGCTGGACGACCTGCTCATCCGCCAACGCCGGGCCGCGCGGACCGGCGCGCTGCTCGGCGTGGCCGTAGCCGCCCAAGCGCTGGTGAGCGAGGAGGTGCTGGCGACCTCAGCGGTGGTTGCGATCATCGCCATCGCGATCCTGTGCGTCCAGCATCGTGATCAGATCCGCCTGCGCGCCGCGGCGGCAGCAGGTGGGCTCGCGGTCTGCGCGGCCGTCGCCACCGTGCTGCTCGCCTGGCCGCTCTACATCCAGTTCTTCGGCCCCCAGCGCGTCCACGGATCAATCCAGCCGTCCGACATCGCCGTGTCCGACCTTCTCACCTTCGTCACGCCCACGCCGCTCCAGGCCATCGGCCCGGACTTCGCCGTCCGGGAAAGCCTGCGGTTCTCCGGCAACGCGGTGGAGGTCAGCGGTTACTTCGGCCTCCCGCTGCTGGCTCTGCTCGCCTTCATCGCGCTGCGGTTACGCCGTGATCCGCTCGTGGCCCTGTGCGGGCCGCTGTTCGCCGCCGTCGCCGTCCTGTCCCTCGGCCCGCACCTGCACCTGGGCGGGCACGCCGCCGGTATCCCACTGCCGTGGCGTCTGTTGGAGCTGGGGCCGGTGCTGCACAACGCACTGCCGTCCCGCCTGTCGCTGTATCTCGTGCTGGCCGCGGGTGCGATGATCGCGGTCTGGCTCGACCAGGCACGGCCGCCGCGGCTGCGCGCCGTCACCGGCGTCGTTACCGCCGCCGCCCTGGTGCCGCTGGTACCGGCGACGCTCCTGCCCTTCACCACGGTCACGCCGAGGTTCTTCACCGGCCCGCAGGTCGACAACCTGCCCACAGCGACGACAGCGCTGATCGTGCCCTATCCGTACCCTCAGCAGAACATCGCGATGCTGTGGCAGGCGCAGACCGGTTTCCGGTTTACTATGCCAGGTTGCTACTGCACAGTTCCTGACCGTAATGGACGATCCAGCTTCCATCCGGAGGTCGACCCGCTGAACTCAGCGCTCATCGCTGTCGCGACCGGCCAGCGGACCGCACAGGCGGCCCTGGGACAACCTGGCCTGGCGGCAGCCTTCGACCACTACCAGCTGAATGCGATCATCCTCGGCCCCACCGATCACCACGACGAGCTCGTCACCCTGCTGACGACGCTGGCGGGTGCACCCGGGCGCTACGTCGACGGGGTCGACCTGTGGCTGCTCGACAGCGCCCCCGGCCGGTCGTGACAAGGTACTGACGCCAAAGAGCCCCGACGGAACACGCAGCAACGGAACAACCATGAATGGAGCGCGGATGGCAGAGATCAAGGTAGCGGTGGAACGGGTCGTCGCGGCGACACCGGCGAAGGTCGTCGACGCGCTCGCCGACTACAGGGGCATTCGCGCCGAGGCGTGGCCAAAAATGATCACCGACTACGAAGTGATCGAGGGCGGTACCGGCGCCGGTACCCGGATTCGTTACCGGCTGCACGCGACCCGCCGCCGCGTCCGTACCGTCGAAGCGGTCGTGTCCACACCCGAACCCAGCCGGACCCTCACCGAAACCGACCAGAACTCCACTCTGCGTACCGTGTGGACGGTGCGGCCCGCTGACCCGGGAACGGCGCGGATATCAGTAGAGACAAGCTGGGCGGGCGCAAGCGGAATCGGTGGCTTCTTCGAACGAGCCTTCGCGCCGATCGGTATCCGCAAGCTGTGGAACGGTGTTCTCGACAACATCCAGCCCAGGCTGGACTGACGATCGAGTGACGCATCTCGGCTGGGTTACGGATCTCGGCCTTCACCTTCCGTCGCCAGTCGAGGAGCTGCGCGACGATCGGCTCACGCGCCACGGCGTCCAGGTTTTTGTCAAACGCGACGACCTCATCAGCGAAAAAGTACCGGGAAACAAATGGCGTAAGCTCAAGTACAACCTGACCGACGCCGCCGCGGCGGGCATGTCGACCGTGTTGACCTTCGGTGGCGCCTTTTCCAACCATATCCGCGCGACAGCCGCCGCCGGTGAGATTATCGGGGTCCAGACGATCGGTGTGATCCGCGGGGAGGAACACCTCCCGCTCAACTGGTCGTTGTCGGCGGCCGCGGCCAGCGGCATGCATCTGACCTACCTCGACAGGTCCGCATACCGCCGCAAGGACGACCCCGGCGTCATCGCAGACCTGCGGAGGCGCCTCGGCGACTTCTTCCTGATCCCCGAGGGCGGCAGCAGCCCCGCCGGGGTCCGCGGTTGCGCCGAGATCATCGCCGAGGTCGGCCTTGAGTTCGACCTGGTCTGTTGCGCGTGCGGCACGGGCGGCACGCTGGCCGGTATCGCGGCCGGCCTGAAACCGGGCCGAACCGCCATCGGGTTCTCCGCGCTGAAAGGCGGACATTTTCTCACCGGGGTGGTCGCCGGCCTGCAACGTGCCGCCTTCGGCCGGTCGACCGACAACTGGCGGGTCGAATGCGGCTTCCACTTCGATGGCTTCGCGAAGAACCCACCGGAGCTCCGCTGTTTTGTCGACGCCTTCGCCGAGCGCCATGGAATCCTGCTCGAAGCCGTGTATGTGGCGAAGATGATGTACGGTATCTTCGCCCTGGTGCGAGGTGGCGTGATCCCGCCCGGCACCAAGGTCCTCGCCATTATCACCGGACCGGCCGAACCGCCGCCCCGATAGCCGCGTGACCTGATCCGCACCCGCCCGGCTGTCGGGCGGGTGTGATTGAATTGCCACGCTTCCCTCGCTGAAAGCGCCGCGCGGCCATTGAGAGAGCGCACCGCAACGGCGATATGACGCAGCGTTCCGATCGACGCAACGGGTTGACGCAACGGGATAAGGGGCCACGTGCGCGAGAACGAACACGTCGACGTCATGATCGACAACGAGCGCGCGCTGGGGTTCACGCGCGCCACCATGACCCGATGGCTCTCGCCCACACTGCTGCTGCGTACGGCCATACGCGTGGGCATCAGCGGGCTGCTCGGCTCGTACGCCGACAAACGGGAGGAGATGGCGGCGCTGCCCGCCGCGCCCGTGGCCGACCTGTCCGGCACCCGTGAGGTGCCAGCCTCCGGGGAACTGCCGGATGGCAGCGAAGCACTCGACACCGGCGAACTGTGGTTCGACTACGTCAGCGATCTCGGTGACGGGTTCGACTCGACCTATGCGATGGCATCGCTGCTGGCCGCGCCCAGCCTCAACCTGGCCGGGACGACGATGCCGCGCGGCCGGATGCTGGTGATGGGCGGCGACCAGTGCTATCCCACACCCAGCATCGCCGGCTATGAGAACAAGCTGATCGGCCCGTACCGTACCGCGTTACCCAGACAGCGCTCGGAGCCGGCTGAGCGGCCGAAGCTGTTCGTGCTACCGGGCAACCACGACTGGTACGACGGGCTCACCGCCTTTATGCGGGTCTTCTGCCAGGGCTCGAGCATCGGCGATTGGCGTACCGAGCAGACCCGCAGCTACTTCGCGGTGCGGCTGCCGCACCGATGGTGGCTGCTGGGGATCGACATCCAGTTCGACTCCTACATCGACGACCCGCAACGCCGCTACTTCATCAAGATCGCACAGCAGATGCGCCCCGGTGACGCGGTCATCCTCTGCTCGGCGAAGCCGAGCTGGATCAGCACGGCCGAGCAGGACTCCGAAGCATATGCCGTCCTCGACTACTTCGAGCGCACGATCATCCGTGCGGCCGGCGCCCAGGTGCGGGTATCCCTGACCGGCGACCGGCACCACTACGCCCGTTACAGCGAGGTCGGCGGCACCGCGGTGAAGTTCACCGCCGGCGGTGGCGGTGCTTACCTGTCCGCCACCCACCGGCTGCCGCAACAGCTGGTACTGCCGCCGCCGGCATCGCGCGCGCGGGGAAAGAGCGACCCCCCGGTCCATTACGAGCTGGCCAGCACCACCTTTCCGGACGCGCCGACCTCCCGCCGGCTCGCCAGCGGCATCTTCCGTCTGCCAGCGCTCGCGCCAGGTCTGGTCGCGCTGCTCGGTGGCATCCACCTACTGCTGACACTGGCAATCGGCGCCGCCGGGACGGACGGGCGAGGTGCCGCCGGTCGCCTCGACGGCATCGCGGACGGCCTGCGCGGCGCAAGCGTCGGCAGCCTGTTCGTGGGCCTGCTCAGCGGCATTCCCGGGCTCGTGCTGGCCGTGGGCGTCATCGCCGCGGCGCTCGCCCTGACCAAAGCCGGCCGGACCGCGCGGGGCATCGTCGCCGGAGCCACACATGGGCTTACCCAGCTCCTGCTCGCTGTCGCCCTGCTTGCCGGCGCTGTCACGATCACGCGCCCGCTGCCCGGCACCTGGCTGCTCGCCGGAGTGCTCCCGCTGATGTTCACGGCCGGCGGCCTGGCCGCCACCGAACTGGTCGCCGCCTATCTCTGGCTGGCCGACCGGACGATGGGCCTGAACACCAACGAACTGTTCGCCGCACAGGGAATCGCCGATTACAAGAACTTCCTGCGACTACACATCAGCCCCGACGGACAGTTGACGATCTACCCTGTCGGGGTCCGTACGGTACCGAAACGCTGGCGCTTCACCCCGGGCTCCCCAACGGGCGCGGCGGCGGGAACACCCGGGTTCACCCCGACTGACCGGCCACTGGAGCCCTTTCTCATCGAACCGCCGATCACCGTTGCCCGGGACACCCCCGGAAAATTCCGATCATATGATCGGAAGCCCTAGACTGACGGCGTGTCACACCAGCGTCTGATACTCACGCTCAGTTGCCCCGATCGGCGTGGCATCGTCGCGGCGGTGTCCTCCTTCATCACCGAGAGTGGTTGCAACATCGTCGAAGCCCAACAGTATCTGGACCCCGACAGCACCCACTTCTTCCTGCGCCTGGCCGCCGACGTCGAGGAGCCGCACGGCAGCCTGGAGGACCTGTGTGACGCCTTCGGCGCGGTTGCCGAGACCTTCTCGATGGACTGGCAGCTCTGGGACGCCGCCGTCCGATCCCGCACTATGATCATGGTCTCGCAGCACGATCACTGTCTGGCCGACCTGCTGTCGCGCCGCCGCGCCGGCACCCTGCCGATCGAGATCGCCGGTGTCGTGTCCAACCACCGCGACGCCGAAGAGCTGGTCCGCTGGCATGGCGTGCCCTTCCACCACCTG
>NZ_CAKJTL010000019.1 GCF_917627385.1 Protofrankia sp. CiT1 | reverse complement strand
GTCCAAGACCGTTGTAGCCGAAGGTCAGCTCAAGAAAGCTGTTGTTGGTCGAACCGCCGATGTAGGGCCGGGAACCTTTCGGCCACAGTTCCACGGCCGCCACGAACCAACCCGTGGAGACAAGCACACCGCCGACGCCGACCAGGAGCCCCACCAGCCGCCGGCCGATCGAGGTCGGGGCGGCCACCAGGTAGACAAGCCCGAACGCCGGCACCGGCAGGAACGCCTGCATCATCTTCGTCAGGAAAGCGAAGCCGACCGCGGTACCGGTCAGCGCGATCCAGCGGTAGCTCCCGGTCTCGGTCGCACGCACCACGCAGTAGGCCGCTACAACGAGCAGCAGCGTGAGCAGCGCATCCGGGTTGTTGAATCGGAACATCAGGACGGCCACCGGCGTCAGGGCCAGCACGGCACCGGCAACGAGACCCGCGCGAGGACCGATCCAGCGGCGGATCGTGAGATAGAGGATGCCCACGGATGCCACGCCCTCCAGCGCGTCCGGTAGAAGCATGCTCCAGCCGCTGAAGCCGAAAATCCTTCCGGACAAAGCCATCACCCACAGTGACGCTGGTGGTTTGTCCACAGTGATGAAGTTCGATGAGTCGAACGAGCCGAAGAACATCGCCTTCCAGCTCCGCGTACCGGCCTGGACCGCGGCGGCGTAGAAGCTGTTGGCGTTACCAGACGCGCCGAGCCCCCACAGGTAGATTGCGGCGGTGGCGGCCAGCAGAACAAGCAGGGCCGGACGTATCCACCACGGGTCCGCGGCGCGCCCCCGCAACAGCCGGGGCAGCCGGATCGGGGGGGCGCTCGGCGCCGCGTGAACGTTACCGCCCAGAGCCTCAGGTGATGGCTCCCGACGCCGTGCCGGGATGTCGACGTCGGGTCTGACCGACCCCCAGTCGAGGTCACCGGCATTCGTGCTCATCGTGTGCTCCCCTTGCTGCTGACCTGCTGACCTGCTGACGGCGGTAACGACGGCGGTGGCGCCTTCCTCACGTGAGTGTCGCCGCCGACGCGACAAAGGTCGTGGGCTTGGCCGGACTCGTGCCCGAAGCAGCGCCAGCCGGACCGCCCATGTCGCCGGGCTGGTCGTCACCGGGAGCGCCGGCTGGCGCGGCTGCTCCCCCGGCGTCCACCATGCACTGGCGGAAGGCCGCACGGACCTTCGAATCCCTCATGTCCGGACGGGGCTGCCCGTTGCCGCCATCGAGGATGATGCCCTTGTCCTTCAGACACGCCTGGAACTTCTCCAGATCGATCGCCGGGCCGTCGCCATCCTGGAACCGATCCCCGCCCAGGAACCTGTCGCCTGGCATCCCGCCTTCGCCGAACCCACCACCGCCGGGAAAGCGGCCACGGCCCGGCCCGTAGCTGGGAAGCCCGCCGGGACTGGCGGCGTCCACGGTCTGGCTGCCGCTGTTCCCCCCACCAGCCGCGGCCATGACAGCGGCACTGGTACCCAGTACGACCGCGAGTATGGCGCCCGCGGCGATCAGGCCACCGCGCCGACCGAACCGCCGACCGAACCGCCAACCGCCTCCCGCCGTGGGCTGCGCCGCCGTCGGCAGATCCGCCGGCCCGGCCGCCGAGTGGATCTCGGGCCGGCCCGCGCCGGCCCACCAGGGCGCGTCAGCCCCCGCCGGCCCGAGCACATCCATGGATGTGTCCGCGGGAACGGCGCGGATCAGCGCGACCACATCGGCAACCGACGAGGCCGAGCCGACCATCTGCGGCCGTACCTGAGCACCCAGATCCGGCGGGACATCAACGCCCGGGGGCGTGACCAGCACCAGGCGGGCGTCGCCGGGACGGGCCACAAGAGCCGCCAGCAGCTCCCGCTCATAGATCGTGGCAACAATGATCGGCTGGACCAGCCGTTGCGGCCGCGGCTCGCTCAGGCCGTCGTCGGCCACACCGGCTGACGGTTGCTCCCCGAACCGGTTGTCCCCAGGCTGGTCGTCCCCGAATGGTGGCTCAGCCGACGGTGGCAGGACCTCGTAGCCGGGTCCGAGCGCGCCGGCCATCGCCCCTGGGTCGGCGGGCAGACTCGGGCTCAACCACACGTGTGTCATGTGCATACCGTGGCGGTCACGCCTGAGGGGAAGCTTTCGGAAACCTTGGAATGTCCTGTTGGATCGCGGCACCCCCGCTGGAGCACGGCCCCAGCGCCGGAGCACAACGGCCCGCCGCGCACAAACCTCGAAGGATCAGTGATCTCGCCAGCCGGCGCGACAGCGGCTGACCAGCTCGCCCGCGGCCTCCCGCCGCGCGAAAAAATATTCAGTTGTCCATCCGGCGAAAAAATTATGTGATTAGCACATCAGCAGCGCCAATATTGATGAGCAAATGCGAATCGTGTCGTGCCGGGGGTGCCATGAACAACGGTAGTAGCAGCATGGGCCTGACGATGATCGTCGCGGACAGGGTTGGCACGCCGTTATGGATTATCGTGCTCACCGGCCTGGCCGCCCTCGCGGCGGTCGTGCCCACATGGACCTGGCACGGCAGCGGCCACCTCGACACGATCGCGCACGAGGGCGGCCATGCGCTCGTCGCCTACCTCCTCGGACGCTGGGTCCTTGGGGTATGGCTGTTCTCGGACACGTCAGGCCTCACAAGCACATATGGGCGGCGCAACCGGTTCGCCGAATTCCTCATGCTGGCAGCCGGTTACACCGCATCATCCGGGCTCGGGCTGGGAGCGGCGGCCCTGCTGAATGCCGGTCACATCACCGCGACGCTGCTCCTTGCCCTCCTGGCGCTGGCGGCGCTTTTCCTCGTCACCCGAAACGGCTTCGGAAAAATGATCGTCGCCGGTACCGGCACCGTGGTCATTCTGGTACTGCATTCGGCCTCGGTGGGCACGCAAAGTGCGCTCGCGTGTTTCCTCACCTGGTTCCTGTTGCTGGCCGGGCCACGATCCGTGCTCGACCTGCACCGAGCGCACCGGAAAGGAGCATGGTCCTCGGACGCGGACGCGATGGCCGAGATCACTGGCATCCCCGCCATAATCTGGATAGCCGGCTTTGGCGTGTTCACCGTCCTGTGCCTGTTTCGCGGCACATACCTGTTCCTCGGCTGACGCCGGCTCCTTCGCACGATCTTTCGAGATTTTTGAGATCAACAGCTGGAACATGGGCGCATGACCACAGCGGATCAATCGTCGGTCCAGCGGTGTCTCGTGATTGACATCTCGACGGTGATGTTGTCCATAGCGGCGGCCCGAGCCCGGCATACAGGGACTCTTCCACTGATCACCCCCTCTTTACGGTCAGCCGACAGCCTGGTGTCAGATGTGTTACATGGGTTACGTGCGTCAGGACGGGTAGAGCTGTTCCATGGCTCGACAACGGAGGGGTCCGACAGCCCAGCGCGCACCGAACGTCACACGCCGACGGAACACCAGATACACACGGAACGGCACACACCGCATGTCACGCATCCGGCCCGCCGCTCGGGCAGCACGGATGACCCGCCCACCAGTTTCTCAGCTGCTCTTCGCCGCGACCGCGATCGCGGCTGTGATTGTCATGCCCGCCGACGCACTGACGGCATCCTCCTCGGCGCCACCTACGGTGCCGTCCAACATCCAGGCCACTCCAGCCACAGTGCCAGCCACAGTGCCAGCCACCGATATAACGGATATAAGAGACAGATCGGCCGCCACGGCGCCGGTCGGGAGCGCTGCTCCATCCACTGATGAGCAGATCACGCGGGCGGTACGGACGAGCCCGTTGCTCGGTGAGGTTCCCCCGGACGGCATCCAGGTGGTCGACGTCCGCGTATCCAGGATCGACCCGACCGTCGCGGTTGCCCATGTCGTGCCAGCCAGTGGTGAGACCGACCCAGCGACCGCCCTGCTACGGCATCCGGGCAACCGCTGGGCTGTCGTCGAGCTCGGTACGGCCGGCGTCGGCTGCGACAGTCTCAGCACGGCGGTCCAGCAGGAACTCGGGCTCGTCTGCGAGCTTTTGTAAGCTTTCGCGAGTTTTCACAACAGCGAGTTCTCACAACAACAGCCGCCCTCCGTCCGGGCTGGTCCGGACCAGCCCGGACCAGGCCCAGGACGCCAGCGGATGATTCGGTCCAGCCCGATCAGTTGGCGAACGTCAACGCCGACAGCAGGGCGACAGCAAGAATGATCGTGCCACGTATCGGTACCTGCCAGCGCTCAACCGCCGCACGTCGCTCACTGACCGCGGACAGCGGACAGCGGACCAGCCAGCATCATCAACATGATCCCGGCCCACACCAACGCGAACACCGGACGACCGGGGCGTGCGTCGAAGGCATAGATGATGATCGATGCGATCAGCATGAGCGCAAAAGTAATCTGCGGCAGGACCAGCACGGACATCGTCGGCTGGAACACTTTCTCGGTCGTACCGGAGGAACGCGGCCGGTAACCGAACGCAACCCACAGGAACGCGATCAGATACAGCGGGGCAATGAACAGTGAACTCGCGACCGTTCGGGCCGCGGGCCTGCCCCCCGCATAGGCGACAATGAAGAGCATCGAACTAAGCAGGTAGGGCAGGCCGAAGAACAGGTAGGCCTCTTCAGCGGCACCGGACACCAGCCGCATCCGGAAGATCACAGACATCGGTGGGCCCACCAGAAAAACCATCTGGACTGTGGTCAGGAGCGGGCTGAGGCTGGTGTGCAGGTAGTGCGCCCGCTGCCAGCCCCGCAGGCCTGGTTTGCGCAACGGGTTGTCGAAAATTAGCAGGCGCATATGGTCCATCGCCCATCGCAGACGCTGCTTGGCGTAGACGGCGGCGGTCGCCGGCGCTGTCCCGATCGAAATCGGCCGGGCATGGTAGACGCTGGACCAACCACGCGCGTGCAGTTCGTAGGATGTCTGCACATCTTCGACCAGATTCCATTCGCTGAATCCGCCAGCCGACTCGAGAGCCGACCGGCGGTACAGGGTCCCGTTGCCGCAGGAGAACGCGCTGTTGTCACGGTCCTTCGCCGGCTGGATGGAACGGAAGAGCATGGGATCAGCGTTGTTCAGGACATCCGCGCGACCCGTGTCAAAACACTGGGCAGTACAGACGAAACCGACTGCCGCGTCGCGCAGATAACCGACTATCCGCTCCCCCACGTCCGGCACCACCAGGTGATCGGCATCAAGGGTCAGAACCGCGTCGCCATTGGTGCGGGCCAGCGCGTGGTTGAGATTACCGGCCTTTCCCGGGGTCCCGTCGACGCGGGTGAAGCACGGTATGCCGAGACGTGCGGCGAGCGCGTCGATTTCCCGCCAGTTCTTCCGGCCGGCGATGCGGCCGTCATTGAGAACGTAGGTCTGGTGCGGGTAGTCGATCGCCAGGGCGAAACGCAGCGTCCGCTCGACCATCGACGCCGGCTCACCGCACACCGTCACGAACACATCAAGCGTTCCCACCGGCGTCCCGGCGTGGCGTACCCTGTCCGGGCGCATCCGGCCGATCATCACTGCCGTCCAGGCGACAGTTATGTAGCTGATCAACTCAGCGCCGTAGAAGAGGCGACCGAACGCGCCCGTACCTTCGAGCGTGCCCAGGCGCCAGATCAGGTAGATCCCGCCCAGCACAATGACCAGCACACCGGCCACCGGTCCCAGGCGCCCGCCGACCGGGCCGCCCGCCAACGTGTCCCAGCGGTGTCGTGCGGGTTCGTCCGTCGGCACCCGCGGCCGAGGCACCCATGGCGCGAAGCCGTCGGGAGCCGGCGCGGTAGCGTCGACGGGCGCTGCGTCGCGAGCCATACTTGCCACCTTTCAAAAAGATTTGCCTACTGCCAGGAAGAATTTAAATAACGGTCGCCGCGCCCAGTGACTGCCGCCGGCCAAAGCGGGTAATGTACGGAATACGGGCGTTTTCGATCAACGGGTCACCGGCCATGCGGGAATCCGTTGCGTCCGACCGGAAAAATATTAATCAATACGCTGCTCCAGGCTGGTGCCGACCGGGCTGGCGCGACCCGGAATGCAGCCTGTTCGCCCCGACAATGGCCGGCAAGAGGGACGGTTCAAGCACAGGGTAACCTCTTGACCGCCTTTCGTGACGACTGCGGCCGCGACTGGCTCGGGTACACCCGATATTGGCCGGCAATGGGGTGATTTCCCCCTCGGTGGCCGGCCGCCACGCCCGGCATGCTTCGGCGGAATTGTTCACCACGCCAGCAAACGAGCCGCCGGCCACCTACGGGATGAAATGTCCAGAAACTGACCGATGTGACCAGCATGACGGCCGGCTCGGCGGCCGGCAGGTGACAGCCGTCATATGCCCGACCGATTTCGGCGGTGACCCGTCAACCTTATGGGATCGTGAGAAGGTACCCACGGTCTTGTCCAGACCCGGCCGAGGGGGAACCAGCCGGTCAAAGAGTACGCGATCACAATTCTTTTCATGCGGCCGGCTGCCCCAGAGGACCTAGGAGTCCAACGATGAGCAGCACTCGGCCGATCGGGCCGCAGCGGAACGAACCCAGCTTCGACGCGCTGTCGGAGGCCCTGGATGAGGCGGCGACCGCCGTCCAGAACCTGGAACCCACCGCGCGGCAACAAGCCGAGCAGCTCCGCCACGCCGTCGAAGCCCTCCATGGCAGCGGGATCAACGCCATCGTCCGGAAACTGCGCGCCGACCCCCGCGGCCGCGAGCTCCTGTTCGAACTCGCGGATGATCCTCTGGTGCATCTGCTCTTCTCGATGCACCACGTCATCCAGCCCACGCCGGTGACCGAATCGCTGCACGCGCTCGACAAGGTACGGCCCTATCTGCGTGCCCACGGCGGGGATGTCGAACTGATCCGGATCGACGGGGATACAGCCTTCCTGCGGGTGAACGGTACCTGCAACAGCCGCGCCCTGACCGGAGTCACGCTGCGTGAAGTAGTCAAGGACGCTCTGGTCGGCGGGGTCGCATCCATCGCGCGGGTGGTGATGCTCGCGGGTGAACCGCCCCCGACGCTCATCCCGCTGGGTCCCGTCCGCACCCGCGACGGCGGCTGGGTCACGGTCGGTACGACCATGGAGCTCTCCCGCCAACAGATCACCGCGCTACATCTCGAGCGAGCCGACGGCGCCGAAGCCGATGTAGTGATCATAAGTATGGACGATCAGCTGATCGCCTACCGCGACACCTGCGCCCACCAAGGCCTCCCCATCAACGTGGCCCAGCTGGACCCGGCCACGGGCACCCTCACCTGTCCCCGGCACGGCTTCTGTTACGACGCGCGGTCCGGCGCCTGTCTCAACGCGCCGGGCGCGCGGCTGGAGCAGCTTCCCCTGCGGATCGATAACGGTCAGGTGTGGATCCGGATCGACAGATAGATCGACGGATAACCGGTTGGGGCGCATGCCCCAGCGCCGCGACGCCGCGTCTCCTGTGCCGGTCGCAGACCGCCTCACAGGTCGAACGGACGGCTCCCGGCGGTCCACAGCTGTGTGAACTGCTGCTCGACGAACTGCGCGAACGTCGAATCAACCGGAACCTCATACTGCGTGGTCCGGGATGATGCGTCGCTCATCGGAAGCGTCGCGACCAGCGCGCGGGCGTCCGACCGGTAATACGCGACGGTGGACGCCGCCCGGTAGACCCGCACCGCGATGTGTTCCCGGTCCGAGCCGGTCAGCCCGTCGACGAAGCTCCGAAGGCACCGCAGATTCGCCTGGACCAGTCCAGAGACATCGTGCGACATGCCGATCTCCCGGGTGCGCTGGACGTCCGCGGGCGAGTCGGGGTCCAGCAACATGATCTGAACCAACGCACCCCGGTCAAGGGCGCGCAGAAGCGCACCGAGAAAGGAATCCCGCAGCCGGTCCTCGAGGAGCTCTGTCCAGGTGGAGAGAATCCGCACAACATACTCACTCGCCGCAACCCGCTGAATGAACCCATCATGATCAAAATGGTCGAGGACACGTTCCGTCGCCGGCTCAAGCCGATCACCCGGGCCGCGTATCAACCAGTTACGGACCTCGGACTCCTCCGCACCATCATGATCATTAAATAATGCCAGCGCCTGGCTCCACGACGCCCGCGCCTGTAGATCGTCCTTCCGCCAGTAATGCAGCCTGCCCCGGCGGGCAAGGGTTCTCGCCTGGTTCAGCATGTCGCCACGTTCCTGGAAAATGGACAGGCAGGCGTCGTAACAGCCGAACGCCTCAGGATCACGACCCCGTCGGCTGTGGGCGTCACCCAGCAACAGCAGCGCCTCGGCCCGCAACGGCAGATGCCCCTCCGCCTGAAAGAAACGCTCCGCCGCACCAAGCATCCCGATGGCGTCGTCCACCCGCCCGGTTCGCAGGAAGGCGGAGCCGAGGGCCATCCGGGCACGCTCGACCGCAAGCTGGTTGCTTGTCATCTCGCAGTAACCGACCGCAGCCTCCAGGCAGGACAACGACTCGGCGGGACGAGCCGCGGCAAGATAGGCCCGACCGAGGGTTTGGAGCGTCCGCGCCACACCGAACGTCACACCGAAGTCACGAAAAAGATTCCTGCCGATACGAAGATGATCAATAGCCTCATCGATCCTGCCGTCTTCTGTGTCCAGTTCGCCCAGGTTACGGCGCGCCGCGGCCTCGCCGATCGGCCAGGCTGTCGAGATAAACAGCGCCAGGCTCGCCTCGAACAACCTTCGCGCGC
Source organism: Protofrankia sp. CiT1 (assembly GCF_917627385.1). Classification (GTDB taxonomy): domain Bacteria; phylum Actinomycetota; class Actinomycetes; order Frankiales; family Frankiaceae; genus Protofrankia. Next base: position 17,831 of record NZ_CAKJTL010000019.1, on the reverse strand, counting down.
CGGCGCGGTCACCCTGCAACCGGCGCAGCAGCCCGAGATGGCGGCGCACGTTCGCCTCGGCCACCTGGCTGCGCTGCCGCCGGGTGGCCGCGAGAGCCGCCTCATGGGTCCGGTGCCAGAACGACCAGTGCGAGCCGATCTCGAAGAAGTCGACGAGCGCGGCGCTGAGCAGCCACGTCATCTCATCGAAGCCTTCAGCCTCAGCCTGTTCGACGAGAGCGACCAGGCTCTTGCTCTCGCGGTCGAACCACTGGATCGGACGCCCCGTAACGGATTCGATCATTCCGTCCTCGGCCGGTTGCCACCGCGGCACAGACTGGCGTGGGACGATCGGAATACCGATGTGCAGCCGCTTGGCGGCCTCCTCCGCGCAGGCCAGATACATCTCCAGGACCCGTTCGAGCGCGGCGGAGCGGTCGGCGGGGCTGTCCTCCTGCGCAAGGCGCTCACGCGCAAACAACAACAACAGATCATGAAAACGATACCGAGACTCGCTTCCATTACTGGCACGACGTTCGAGAAGCTGCCCAGCCGCCAGCTCCTCAAGCAGCTCGGAAGCCTGCCGCACATTCTGATCAAGAAGGGCGGCCGCGGCCAGCGGCCCTACATCCTCCGTCTCCAGCACGGACAGCAGACGGAACGCTCGCCGGGTCGCCGCTGGCAGCTCCCGGTAACTCAGGTCGACACTGGCCCGCACTTCAAGATCTCCGACCCTGAGCACGTTCAAACGCGCAACCTGGAGATCCTCACGCAGCGAGCGGAGGTGCGTGTCCGGCCGCTGCTCGAGACGCGCCCCCGCGATGCGTACCGCCAGCGGCAGAAATCCGCACAGCGCCACGATGGTGCGGGCCTCCTCGGGTTCGGCCTCGACCCGCGCGGCACCCGCCACCTTGGCGAGCAGGGTGACGGCACCGGCGGAGTCGAGGACGTCAAGCAGGAGGTGATCCGCGTCCAGACTCGAAAGCGCACGCCTGCTGGTGATAATGACCCCGCAGGATGCCGCGCCCGGAATCAGCGGACGTACCTGTTCGGCATCCGTCGCATTGTCCAGGACGACGAGCAGCCGCTTGCCGTCGAGCGTCGAACGGTACAGCGCCGCACGCACTTCATGATCATCTCCTATTTGCTCACGCGGCACCCCCAGGCCGAGGAGAAACGAGACCAGAACCGTCGACGGCTCAGCCGGCGAGTCGGGCGTGGCCTGTAGATTTATGTAAAGGATGCCGTCGGGGAAGCGAGGCCGGAGCCGATGGGCGACGTGAACGGCGAGCGCCGTCTTGCCGACACCCGCCTGTCCGGCTATCGCCGAGACAATCACGCCCGCGCCGCCTGTTTCCGCACCGACGTCAGCCGTTTCGAACAAGGTGAGGAGATCCGCGACTTCCTTTTCGCGGCCGGTGAAGTTTCTTGTCCCGGTGGGAAGCTGATACGGCACGGGATGACGCGCCGCGGCGACGAGCCCGACCTGTTCAACTGGCGGGACCCAGCGCAGGGACGGTTCGTCGGCAAGGATCGCGCGCTGCCTTTCCCGGATCGCGGTCGGTTCGATTCCGAGATCGCGGGAACGGCGCAACGCATCCAGGCAGACAGCGGCGGCATCCTCCCGGCGACCGTCGCGGTAGAGGGACAACGACAAATCCAGCTGTAGCCGTTCGTCGGCCGGGTTGTCGGCGAGCAGCCGCCGCAGGATCGGAACCAGCGGCCCGTGCCGACCAGCGGCCAGATATGCGGCCGCTCTTTCTTTCTCCGCGTACAGGCGAAGCTCACGCAACCGGGCCGCATAACGTTCGACAAAGGGGCGCGTTTCAAGATCTGATAATGGCTCTCCACGCCAGAGCGCCAATGCCGCGTCCATCCGGTCGGCGGCACTCGCCGCGTCTTTGGAATCCAACAGCCGCCGGGCCTGTTCCACCCAGCTGAGGAAAACCAGCTCGTCAAGCTCCTCCGCCCCGACGTGCAGAACGTATCCGCCGGCGCCCCGCGCCAAGGGCTGCCCGTTGGACTGGCCCAGCACCCGTCGAAGATCCAAGATGTGCACCCGAAGCCGATGCAGGAGCTGGCGCCGACGCTCGTCATACCAACCGTCATCGCCCTGCATGGCTCGCAGCAGCTCCCGGTCAGGGATGGGACGGTTCGCCTCGGAGAGCAGAGCCGCGAGCAGCAGGCGGCGCTGCGGACCACCGATCGGCACCTGCCCGGCCTCGCCCACCACCTCGAGCGATCCAAGAACCCGAAACTCCATGTCATCCTGTTCCACAAAACAACACATGTCGCCAATTGGGTGATCCCAATGCCTCGGATACCATCATGAACCAGTACGCGGGATCTGTCTGTGACAACTTGAAGCAAAGTCGTGACCAGCAGGGTGTGCAGTCGCATGTCCGACAGGACGCAACCCCGGCACCGTCAGCGGTAGCAGTGTCAGCGGTAGCACTGACCAGACCCTGACCACGCCCGCGCATCACCCACGCGGCCGATTACGTATTTTGACGGAGTCGAACAGCCGAGTAGCCACAAACTGGACAACAGGCGACCAGTCAAGCCATCATCGCCCGCGCGGTGTCACACCCACCAGGGCCAAGCCGGCCCCGGTCGTTCACCCAGGTGCCGCGTTCACGCTCCTGACCAGCTGCTGACCAGCTGGTCTTTCAATGGGAACCGACGGGCGAGCTTCCCGAGACGACCCGGCAGGAGGGCAACATGATGACAGTTCACTCCGACTGCGCGATGGTGCCAGAATTCGCGTGGCGGGCGGTCACCGTGACCGGGGACCAGTTCGCGCTCCACGTTGACGACGAGACAATCATCCGGATGCGGGAAGAATGGCGTGCCCAGGGCCGGGTGACATGCAGGGCCCAAAAACATCTGATGGTCGTGGAAAGCAGCCACGGCGGCCTTCGGGTCACTGCCGAGTTGACCGGCGACGTACTCGCGGTGCTCCAAAAAGGACGCGGGAACACCCTCGTCAGGCTGACCGGAGACCGCTGGCTACGTTGGATCACACCCAACTGGCGGGGTTTCGCTCGAGGCTTCGTCACCCATACAACCAGCGCTCCCCGGACCGACGGGCACAACGTCGTTCTGTTCGCCCGGGACGGGATTGCGATTGTGCTCGGCGGCCACCGGGTCCTGCTCAGCTCGGCTGACGGAGCCCCGGCCTTTCATGAGTACGATCTTCTCCTGACGCTCGGCTGGTTCCTCATCCTGGTCGACGCTCCAGCCGTCCCGGTGGCCATCTGATTGCCAGTAAGCAAAGACGCTACATGCGCGGTGCGCGTGGCCGCCCATGGTCGCCCGGCCAGGTCCAGTCGCGGACTTCAGGCAGGTCCTCGAGATGTTCGGTGATGTGGGCCTGATGACGGGCGAGCTGGGTCTCGCAATGGGTGACGAGCCGGTCAGCGCCTCGCGGGGTGGTGCGGGCGAACTCGATGGCAAGGCGGGCGAGGTGGTAACGGCTGACACCGTTGCGCACGACCATGTCGAACGGGGTGGTGGTGGTGCCTTGTTCCATGAAGCCGCGGACGTGGAAACGTTGCGGATTGGGCCGGCCGTGCAAAAGCTGGTGGATCGCGCGGCTGTAGCCGTGGAAACCGACGACGACGTCGGTTTCGTCAGTAAACAGGGCGCGGAACAGCGGAACGGAGAAGCCATGGGGGTGCAGGTCCGCGCGAAGCAGGGCCATCAGGTCGACGATATTGACGACACGGACGGTGAGGCCCGGCGTGAACTGACGCAGCAGGTCAGCGGCGGCGAGGATCTCCATGGTGGGGACGTCCCCGATCCCGGCGAGGACGATGTCGGTGCGGTGCTCGCCGCCGTCGCTGCCGGCCCATTCCCAGACCGAGCCGCCGCGGGCACAGTGTTCAGCGGCTTCGTCCGCGGAGAGGTACTGCAGGTGGGGCTGTTTGTCCGCGACGAGGAGGTTGACGTGGTCGCGGCTGCGTAGGCAGTGATCGGCGACCGAGAGCAGGGTATTGGCGTCCGGCGGCAGCCAGATCCGGGCGATGCCAGGGGACAGGGGGACGACGGTGTCGATGAGCCCGGGGCCCTGGTGGGAGAAGCCGTTGTGGTCATTACGCCAACAGGTGCTGGTCAGCAGCACGTTCAGGCTGGGTACCGGCGCCCGCCAGGGCAGCCGGACGGCTTCCTGTAGCCACTTGGTGTGTTGGATGAGCATGGAGGCGGAAACCATCGCGAACGCCTCGTAGGTGGCGAACAGGCCGTGCCGGCCGGTGAGCGTGTAGGCCTCCAGCCAGCCCTGGCACAGGTGCTCGGAGAGCACCTCCATGACCCGGCCGGATGGGGAGACCCGGTCGTCGTGCGGGTCGGTCGGGGCGACCAGGCAGCGGTCGGTGACATCGAGGACCGCACCGAGCCGGTTGCTGGTCAGCTCGTCCGGGCTGAACACCCGGAAGGTGGTGGGGTTGTCCCGGTAGACGTCGCGGAGCAGGTCGCCGAGCGGCCGGGTGGTTTCGTAGATGACCTTCCCACGAGTTTCTGGACCGACCGTGATCGCGTGGGCACGCCAGTCCGGCAGCCGCAGCGCCACGGCGCGCCGGCCGCCGTTAGCGTAGCTGGTCGCCCCCAGCCGCTTGTCGCCGGTCGGTGCGAGCACGGCGAGATCGGCGACCAACCGCCCGTCCGCGTCGAAATGCGAGTCCGGGTGGTAGGAACGCAGCCACGCCTCCAGCTGAGCCAGCTGGGCCGGCTTCTCCCGAACAGCCGCCAACGGCACCTGATGGGCACGGAAGGTGCCTTCCATCGCCACCCCATCGACCTGTTTCGGGCCGGTCCATCCCTTCGGGGTCCGTAACACGATCATCGGCCAGCGCGGGGTGGCGGTCACCACCGCGCCTGGGGCGCGGGCGTCGTCCTGGATACGGCGGATCTGGCTGTAAGCGGTGGCGAGCCTGGCCGCGAAGTCCCGGTGGACCTGGTGGGCGTCGCTCCCCTCGACCCAGGCCACGTCATAGCCGTGGCCGGCAAAGAAGGCGGTCACCCCGGCCCGGTCGAGGCGGCCCAGCACCGTCGGATTCGCAATCTTGTACTGATTGAGGTTCAGGATCGGCAGCACCGCACCGTCACGGGCCGGGTTGAGGAACCGGATGCCTTTCCAGCTTCCCTCCAACGGCCCGGTCTCGGCTTCACCATCACCGACCACTGCCGCGACCAGCAGGTCAGGGTGGTCGAACGCGGCGCCGAAGGCATGCACCAGGGCGTAGCCGAGTTCGCCACCCTCGTGGATCGACCCTGGCGTCGGTACGGAGACGTGGCTCGGTACCCCCCCGGGGGTGGAGAACTGCCGGACCAGCCGGGTCAGGCCCGCCAGGTCCCGCGACACCTGTGGGTAGATCTCCGAATAGGTGCCTTCCAGATAGGTGTTGGCGACCAGTGCCGGGCCGCCGTGCCCCGGCCCGGCCACATACAGCACATCCTGCCCAGTCTCCCGTACCAACCGGTTCAGCTGGGCATACACCAGGTTCAGCGCCGGGGACGTACCCCAGTGACCCAGCAGCCGAGGCTTGATCTGCCCTGGCTCCAACGGCTCACGCAGCAACGGATTGGTACACAGATAGATCTGTGCCACCGTCAGATAATTAGCAGCCTCCCAGTACCTTACCAGCCGGCTGAGGGACACCTCGTCCAGATCCGGAATACGTCGATCCGTGGATGCGGTAACAGTCACCCACCTAGCTTCCTCCAGCACGGGACGTTCCGGCCAGCGGGCGGATCGAGTGTCTGTCGGTGTCCGGCATAGCCACCCGATCCGGCCGTATCTCGACGGCGAGCTGACAGCCGCCGGCTGGTCAGGCCGCTTCCGCCGGCGCGTAGGTGTGACAGCGCGGCGCACATACCCGGACGCAGGCAGCACAGCCGATACAGTTACCGGCAGTCTCGATGGTCATAACCTTACGCTCGATCTCCTGTTCCTCGTCGAAAGGATCGACCAGCTCATCGTCTTCGTTCAGGCCCATCAGCTTCAGTACACCCTGACCGCACACCTTGAAGCAACGACCGCACCCGATGCACTTCTCTCGGTCTATCGCCATTATGTAATGAGGCACCCACGGGCTCGCGTCACGAGTGGCAAATTGAATGTGGCTCATATAAATTCTCCTAGGTTTTCTGGGGTCCGCGGGCGCGCGCGGACCCATCTCAGCGTGAATGACTCAGGTGGCCGGCTCCCCAGCCTTGGTCTTGATGTCGTCGAGTTCACTCGCCGTCGCCCGTCAAGAACATGTGGCCGTTCAAGGATATGTCCGGCGCCGCGGCGCATACCCCGATCGTGCCAGAAGGCCACAATCACCGGTCCGCTCGGCCTCGGGCAAAGCGCCGAGGAACCCGGTCCGGCGTGCCGAACGGTCCCGGCCACGCCGCGAGGCCTATGGCCGGAACAGTTCTTACCGCCGGGACGCATGGCCCCCGGCGCCCCATCAGCGGCGCCGCCGGACAATGATCGGTAGACCGTCACGTGGCCGCAGAGTCACCAGCGGCTGCGGTACGATCTTCAGACCGACAGCGGGTTCGAACGCCCACCGGCGACAGATCGTGGCGAGAGCCAACACTCCCTCGGTTTGGGCGAAGCTGTTGCCGATACACTGATGCGGGCCGCCTCCGAAGGGGAAATAGGCATACCGCGGCCGGTCCGGGTCGATCCGGTCCCCGAGCCAGCGGGCCGGATCAAAACGCTCCGGCTCCGGCCACCACTGTTCGTCACGGTGGACGACCCACTGGCAGAGAAGCAGCGTCGAGCCGGCCGGCAGGCGATAGCCTCCAATGACACGGTCTTCCAACAAATAGCGGCCCATGCCCCACACCGGTGGATAAAGCCGCATTGACTCGGTGAACACCGCGTCGGCATATGGCAGCCGCGGCAGGTCCGCTACCGTTGGCCGCCGGCCGGACAGGACGGTGTCGAGTTCGGCATACAGCGCCGCCGCAATCTCAGGATGCTCTCCGAGCAGATGAAAAGTCCAGGTCAACGCGTTTGCGGTGGTTTCGTGACCGGCAAGCATGATAGTCAGGATCTCGTCGCGGACCTGCGTGTCGTCCATGCCCTCGCCGGTCTCGGCATCGCGGGCTGTCAGCAGCAGTGAGAGCAGGTCCCGCCCGCTCGCCCCAGTGGCACGGCGGCGCTCGATAAGATCGTAGACGACCCGGTCAAGAGCACGGCGAGCGTTACGGCGGCGTCTGGGCCCAGGCAGCGGCAGCCTCTCCAGCGTCTCGAAACCGGCCCGCACAGCCTTCCGAGTGACCACCATGTTCTCACTGATAGCTGTCCGGATGACAGCTACCTCGTTACTGTCGACATCGACGTCGAACAGGGCTCGGGTAACCATCGCCAGCGTCATCTCGATCATCTCGTCATGCAGATCAAGATATTGGCCATCCGTCCAGGAATCAGCCCGATCGTCCGCTGTCGCGGCAAAAATCTCCCCGTATTCAAAAATCCGTTGACGGTGAAACATCGGCTGCATGAGCCGGCGTTGCCTGCGGTGCCACTCCCCCGCGCTGGTCAGCAGCCCCCGCCCGAGCACCAGCGCGAGAGGCTCCACCACTGTCTGGCGGGAACCGAAGCCACGACGGACAACGCCTCGGGCGAATGCCCGGCTCGACCCGACGAGGACGTCCGCGATAACCGCCGGGTCCGCCACGAGGTAAAGCGACATCGGCCGCGAGGAGATCCGCGCGACCGGGCCGTACGTCCGATGCAGATGAGTGAGGCCCGCGAGCGGATCGGGGCGTAGCAGTCTGCCGGCCGCACGCGGGCCACCGGCCAGCCCCGGGACGGTTTCCGTGCCTTTCAGCACGAAAACCGCCAACACCGACACTGCTGAACAACAACAGCCGGAGCAATGGCCATGGCGGACCCTCCTCGGGATCGTGGGCGGGGGCAGGGGCACTCAACCCGGCAGGACGACCAGCAGACCGATCTTCACGATAATCGCGATCTCGGCACCGCGGTCCGAGACACTGGCCACGTCCACGCCGGGCCTCAGGGATGACCCGAGTCCGGACCGAGCACCACCGGACACCCAACGATCACTGAAAGTAAAACATTCACCGCCCGCCTACAAGGCAGCCACAACCAGCGTACGGCCAAAAATCATATAAACAATATAAAAATTTACTTCTCGACCGTCGCCACCAGCCGTGTGAACCCGCCCACCGACCTTTGAAGCCGCCCCGCTCGGGGACGTGTTCACACGGCTGGTGGCGCGACCCCTGCCGGGGTCGTCCGATGGAAGAGCTGATAAAACCGGTAAGCAACGCCTTCCCGAGCAATGTAACGAAACTGCGTACCGAAGCCACGGGTGGACGGGCCAGTCCTTACCGGTGACGTAACCGCGTCAATATCAAGGTCACGAGCGATCGTTCGTGACCGCAGCGAATGCCACGGATCCGTCACGATCACTGCGCTTCGCCATTGATGCTTCGCCATGGCCGCCGCTACCGCCCGCAACGATCCCAAGGTGTCCCGCCCCTCTCCTACGGGCATCAGAGCGGTCACCGGAACGCCACGGGAGGCCAGGTAGTTCGCGCCTGCCTGCCCTTCGGTGTAAGCATCCCCCGCCTGCGCGCCGCCGACCGTCACGACCAACGGAGCCACTCCTTGGCGGTACAGGTCAAATGCGTGGTCAAGGCGCGCCGCAAACACCGCGGAAGGGCGTCCGTCGTATTGGGAAGCACCGAGCACCACCAGCACATCCGACCGGCGCTGGTCGTCCGAAATCCCCACCGTCCACACCTGGAGAAGACTGGCCATGGTAATCATGGACCCGGCGAACAGAAGGACAACCGCTGCTTGGGACAACAGAAAATGCCAACGCATTCGAAGCCGCCGCGACACAACGCCCGCGTCGGTTTGGGGCAGATATACGACCGCGGCATCCGGCTGGATGAAATCGGCCTTCCCGGCCATCAGTAACCCCCCTTTGATCTGGACGCCGTGCTCGATTATCATCATGGCGGGGATCCGCTCGTCACCCCTCCAGTAAAATCGATAACGCGAGATATATACCCTGCATCCACATTCATTGAAACCTGCATCCAGCCGCCTACTCGGCGTTCGTTAATATCGACTGCAATTACCTGAGGCCGCTCCACCGCAATCAAGAAACTACTAAAAGTAATATATTGATACTCACGTGAAAACGAGTCACCACCCGAGGGCTCCCATACCGAGGCGCCGCGCCGCCTCCCCGACGGGACAGCTGCGCGGCACGGTCAGTCTGGCCACGGTGATGACAGTACGGGTGAACATCGAGCGTACTCAGGGAGCAGCGGAGGGACGCGGCGTGGTGCGGGTTGAGGCATCGCCACCCACGGTCCGGGTATCAGGCGTGCCCCACAGCGACCTCACACCATCCAATGTATTGATCTCTGCCATGGGGCCCAAAGTGATCGACTTTGGTATGGCGCACACGACGGAACTCACCACGATCAGCGGTGGACATCTTCGCCTGGGGCAGCGTCGTCCTCCACGCGGCACCGGACGGCTTCCGTTCGGCCAAGGCCCGACCGACGTGTTGCTGTACCGGGCCCTGCACACCAGGCCATGCCTCGAGGGCCTGGATGACGAGCTACGTGTGCTTGTCGAAGAAGCCATGCGCAAAGATCCGACGAGCGGCCCAGCGCGCAGAACCTGCTCGTACGCCTCCTCGGTCATCCAGCAGGAGACGGGCTGTTCTTGCCGGGCTGTCCGCGCTCGTCCTGGCGATTAGCGCCGTCGCCACGGTGGCGACGTCACGGTCGGCCCCCGACCGGTCACTGGACGCCTCCCACTGGCTCACCACGGAAGCAGGCGCGCTACATCCGCAAAACCCGGCGCTGGCCGCCCGGCTCAGCCTCGCCGCCTGGAAACGGTCCCCAACGCCCGCGGCCCGACTCGCGCTGATCACATCCTTCGCCCGGCCTACGGCCATACCGGTGACCATGCCCACGGCGTCTGTCGCAACGGTCGCGCTGAGCTCGGATGGCCGGCTGCTCGCGGGCGCCGCCCCGGGGCCGGGCTCCGATCGCACAGTGGCCGTGTCCGACGTCACCAGACAAGCCGGGGTGACGCCCGCAGCTACGCTCAGCGAGCGAGCTGGGCAGGCCAACAGCCTGGCGATCAGCCCGGACGTCTGCCGGCTACCGCGGGCCCGGACAGCACCTGCCGCCTCACCGATATCTCCGACCCGCACCGGCCATCTCCGCTGTCCACGTTGACCGGGCATATCAGCCCGGTCAACAGCGTGGCTTTCGGTCCGGACAGCCATACCGTCGCGACCGCGAGCGATGACCACTCAGGGTCAGGTTAGAGGACGGAGACGACCTGCTCGTAGTCCAGCCGTGGGCTGCGGCCGAACCACGGGTTCTCCCCGGGCTTGCCAATATTGATCACCGCGAGAGTGCGCAGCGGCTGGTCCGCGAAAAACTCCTTGTCGACGGCGGTGGCATCCAGGCCCGTCATCGGACCGGCCGCGAGCCCCGCGGCACGGATGCCCAGGATGAAGTAGCCGATCTGCAGGCCGGCATTGAAGCGCGCGGTCTGCTCGCGCGCGACCGGCTCGGTGAAAAAATCCCTGGCGTTCGGCAGATGCGGGAAAACCTGCGGGAGGTTTTCATGGAAGTCGATATCCGCGGCCACGATGGCGACCAGCGGAGCAGAGCGCGTCTTCGCCTGGTTACCTGGGCTGAGATGCCGTACCAGCCGTTCCCGCGCCTCGGGCGAACGAACCAGAATGATCCGCAGGGGTTGGGTATTCATACTGGTCGGCGCCCATTTAATCAAGTCATAGATAGCACGGACCTGCTCGTCAGAAACGGGATCATCGCTGAAGGTGTTCGCGGTCCGGGCCGTACGGAACAGCAGATCCGCAGCGGCGGCGTCCAGCATCAGCGCGTCTTCGGTCGCGGCGATGTCACCGGTAGCGATGTCGGTGATGGTCATGGAGGTCAGGACTCCTGATGGTCGAATGGTTGCCATGCGGCCCAGCTACGTAATTGAACACGCAACTATGCTTCCGGTATCCCAGCCCCAGTGTGAGCTTTGCCTCCAGAACGGCTTCGACCAGCACGGCGACGGCAGCGCCCACTGCTGCGAGTCTGACACTCGTGAGTGACCCAGGACGGGGAACGGCGCTGCGGACCCGGCTGATGATCGGCCTGTTGGCCTTGCTGACGGTGGGATTGTTCAGTACCGCGGTCATCAGCATTTTCGCACTGCGTACCTACCTTTTCGACCAGACGGACGATCAGCTGCGCAGCGCACAGAACATCGTGACGGCCCGTAGCAACGCTCTGCTAGCCCAGGTGGCGCCCACCATCAGTATTGAAGGCCTGCAGCGCGCGATCGCCCCGACCGACTACGTGGTGGAACTACGCAGGCGCAACGGCTCGGTCCTGGTCGTCACGGGAAGCGGCAGCGGCCCAGCGCCGCCCCGTCCGCTCATCAACGCTGCCACTGACATCGACGCCCGAGTAGCCTCCGGAACTCCGTTCACCATCGTCAGCGATGGCAGGCGCTTCCGCGCGATCGCCGGGTCGCTGTCCGCGGGCGGCGAGATCGATCTCGTGGCTATTCCGCTGCGTCCAGTCACCGCAACCATCGCCCGGCTGGCGGGCATAGAGATCGTGGCCGGGATCGCCGTTCTCACCGGCGCGGCTTTTTCGGCATGGCTGCTGCTCGGGCGTGGCCTACGGCCGTTGCGTGATGTCGCGGAGACCGCAGCCGCCATCGCCGGCGGGGACCTGTCCCGACGCGTGCCCGACTCGCCCGCGCGCAGCGAGGTCGGTCGGCTCGCCGCCGCACTCAACATCATGCTTGGTCAGATCCAGTCCGCGTTCGAGGAGCGGGTCCGCTCGCAGGAACGACTACAGCGGTTCGTCGCGGACGCGTCCCACGAACTACGGACACCGCTGACGTCCATCCGCGGCTATGTCGACCTGATGCGCCAGGGCGTCATACCGCCAGCGGATGTGGACGACGCCCTGCGTCGTGTCCAGGAGGAGAGCACCCGGATGAGTGCCCTGGTCGATGACATGCTGTACCTGGCCCACCTCGACGAGCACCGGCCCTTGGAGCGCTCGGACGTCGACCTCGCGGCCGTGCTGCGAGACGCGGTTGCCGACGCGGTCGCTGTCGAACCGGATCGACTCATTGAGCTGACCTGCCCCGACCGGTGCGTAGTGGTCGGCGACGCCGACGCCCTGCGGCAGGTGGTCGGGAACCTTCTGTCGAACGTGCGGGTCCATACCCCGGTGACAGCGCGCGTTGAGGCGACGCTCGTCCGGGACAGCGCCCGTGTCCATCTCACGATCCGCGATTTCGGCCCGGGTATGCCCTCAGAAGCGGCCGAGCGGGTATTCGACCGCTTCTGGCGGGCGTCGGGGAGCCGCGACCGGGTCCACGGTGGCAGCGGGCTGGGCATGTCCATCGTCGCGGCTGTCGCCGCCGCGCATGGCGGCACCGCCGACGTACGTTCGGCGCCCGGCAACGGGACCACTGTCCGGCTCGTTCTTCCCATAGGTGAGCCGGAACCGGCCGATCCGCCCACAGGGAACATCACCGTTGGCAACTACGCAGGGCAGGCCGCTGGGCCGCCACGCTGAGAAGGCAACCGCACCTGGCACAGCCACACGCGACGGCCTTCGAACAGACGGCCCTCGAACGGACGGCCCTCGGGACACGCCGAGTGTGCGGAGAACCCGACCAACACAGCCGAAGCAACCTGCCGCTGCCGCTATCGGTCAGTTCCGTCTACCAGCGCCGGTGGGGGCACCGCCGCCGGCGAAACCACCGCCAGTCGCCCCCACGCCGCCGAGCCCGCGCAGCGTGGTGTTGCTGGTGGGCAGGGGGGCGTGCAGGTCCGCCAGAATGATCCGGTCACTTTCGGACAAACCGGATGTTATCTGGGTGAAACTCACGCCGGCCGCACCCACCTCCACCGGCAGGCTGACCAACTTGGCATCCCGCAACACGGACACAATATGACGATTACCGATGGTACGGACGGCCGATGTGGGCACGGCCAGCGCGTTCACCGCGCTGGAAACAACGATGGACACAGCCGCTCCGGAGCCAGCGAACAGCTGTCCGCCACCGCCGTTGAGACCGATGGTCACAGGATAAGCGACCCCGCCTGACGCTCCCGGCCCCGTCCCGGTGGATGCTGTGGACACCGTCGGAAGCAGGCCGACAGCCACCACGGTGCCCGCTGTCGGCGAATCAGTGCCGTCCGGAGTCACCGTGACCTTGGCGCCGACCTTCACCGCGGCAACATTGCTGTCGCTGACGGTCGTCGTGACCTCCATTGCGCCTGGATTCACCACGACGATCGCCGCTGTACTCGATCCGGCGGTTACGGACTGGCCGGGCGCGATATTGACAGCGGCCACGAGACCATCGATCGGGCTGACGATCCGTGCCTGGTCCAGGCTCTGCGCGGCCACCGGGAGCATGGCGTTGGCCGCGTCGACCGAGGCCTGGTCGGCGGCGATCTGCGCGGCTGATGCTGGCGCGCGCGCAGCGGCTGATCCCGTCCTGGCGCCGCCTGCGGCCGTACCACCCGCTGCGGAGCCCGCGCGAGTAGCGCTACCTCTGTTATTGCCAACGCTGCCGGTATCGCCGGTTTTACTTGTGCCGCCTGTGTCACCGCTATTTCCGGTGTTACCGCCCGCCTGGCCGTGACCACCGCTCCCGGCCCCGGCCCCGGGGCTGGTCTGGCTCGGCGAGGGCTGCCCCCCCGCAGCGGCCGGTTGCCCTCCAGGAGACTGTGTCAGGAGCTGGGCGACCGCAGCATCGAGGGCCGTTTCATCCGCGGCGACCGTGCGTAGATCGTTGTTCAGGGTCTCCTGCTCAGCAAGAACCTCCTTGAGCAACGCCGAGCAGTCCGTGCCGTCGGGCGTGCTCCCAGCCGCCTGTTCTGGTACCTGCGTGGTCTGGGTGGCGCTCGGAGCCTGGGTAGTCTCGGCCGGGCTCTGGCCGCCGCGTGCGGAACTTGCCGCCATCGGCTCCGCAGCATGACCGAAGCTGTTCAGGAAGGCTCGGCACACCGACTGTTCATGCGCCAGATCGGCCTGGGTCTGATAAAGGACCGTGTCGGCGGCGTGCTGGTCAGCCAACAGCTGCCGCTGGTAGCGCCTGACAAGATCCACCGCCGATGCCGAATCCTGGCTGGCACCTCCACTAGCTGTGGAGCCGACCCGCGGCTCACTGGAGATGATCATTTTTACGGCGGCATAACTCCCGCTCGGCGTACCAACCTGGCTGGAAGTGACAAATGCCGCGCCGGTGGCGGTGCCGGTGCCGGTGCCGGTCGACGTGGATGTCGACGTAGTACCGGTGGTGGTCTGGCTGGCCTGGTCCGCCGCGAGCTTCGCCTGCGCGAGGGCAAGCGCCGCCCGAGCATTGTCGAGGGAGGCCACAAGGGACGACGTGTCGAGTTCGGCCAGGATGTCGCCTGTCGCCACATGCTGACCGACAGCGACGGGAACCTGCGCTACTCGACCGGCAACAGGAAAACTGATCGATGCCTGGCTGACAGGTGCCACGCTGCCGACAGAGCTTACGGTCGCCTCGACCGTGCGGCGGGTGACCGCTGCGGTCCGGTAGGACGGCCCGCTGGAGGCGGTGGCCGCCAGCACACCGCCGCCGGCCCCGCCGACGACAACGACGGCGACAGCGACGGCGGCCCAGCTGCGAACCCGGCGGCGCCGGGCACGGAATGTCCGGTCAGCCATTAGCGGGCCCCGTGGCCTCGCCCTGCCGACGGAAACCACCGATACATCCGTTGGGCCCCGCCGACCGGATGTTGATCGACGTGGCCGTGATCGCCCCGGTGCTGTCAGCTGGGCCCACCGCCGTGACGCACTCGCCGACCTTCAGAACAGCGGCCGATGCCGGGACCGTGTGATCGTAGACGGTCGAAACGCCCGTGGTGACGGTTCTCGTCGTGGCTGGGGTGTCCCCACGGGCGATGGTCTCTACCACGAAGGCCGTGTCGGACTTTGACGTGACAGTGCCGAAGAGCGCGCCGACGCGGCCCACGCCGCCGGCCCTGGGACTGCGCTGCGCCTGGGGGCCGCCGGAGGGATTCGGGGCTCCCGAGGGGCGTGCCCCGCCGCCGAAAGCAGTGCGGGAGGCGCCGTTACCGGTGCACTTACCCGCGTCCGGCTTACTGATCGTAATGTTCTGCGCGATGACCGGGGCATCGGTGGCGGCTGGTTGTCCACCCTCTTGCGTTCCCGAAGCCGCTGTCACCAGTACGCAGTCGCCGACACCCAGGCTGGACGCGGTGGTCTGTTCGGTCCGGGTGAAAGCGGTGGACGTGGTGAAATTGACGGCGACCTGGCCCACCGAGGGGTTCTGGACCTGGATCGTTGTGTCAGTCACCGCCGCGGCCGTTCCCGTGACGCCCGGTGGGCCAGCCGGCGCGGGATTTACCCCGGGGGCCGGCGCCGTCGAGCCGGCCACGGTGGTAGAGCTCGCGCTGCCACCGCAGGCGACCAGAGCGAATACGGCGGCCGACAGCAGGACGGTCAACCGCCCTCCCGCGCTGACCCGCGGCTGGCGGGATACGGGCCGAGCTGTCCGGACAGCGGCGCCCACGCGCGGGGGCACCCCATGTACGGACAGCTCGTGCAGGGGCAGGCCGCGCCCAGGAACGCCGTGTTCGGCGGTGTTACTCGCGGGCAGAGTCGACTCGGACACGCTGGGCTCTTTCCTGATCGTGGCCCTGGACAGAACGCCGGGCCGGAGACCGATAGATCATCATTCGCTGCGCAACGCCTCGATGGGGGCCAGGCGGGCAGCCCTGCTGGCGGGGTAAACACCGAATCCGACGCCGATTCCCACCGCGACGATGATCGATCCAAAAGTTGCGGGAAGTGATATATCGATACGCTGAGAAATCAGGTGCGGGAGCGCCACGGCACCCACCACACCGAGCGCGGCACCGGAGATACCACCGGTCAGACCGAGGACAGATGCCTCGACCAGGAACTGGCGTCTGATCACCCGGGGCGGCGCCCCGAGAGCCTTGCGCAGACCGATCTCACGGACACGTTCAGTAACAGAAACCAGCATGATATTCATGACACCGATACCGCCGACCAGCAGCGAGATCGCGGCGATGCCCCCGAGCAGCACGGTCAGAGTCCGGTCGACCGAAGTCGCGGCGGACAGGATGGACTGCTGGCTGGCAATGGTGAAGTCGGCACCGGTGGGCGTGCTGATGTGGTGCAGCGCGAGCAGTTCGTTGTTGGCCTCCTGGTAGGCCGCGGACAGCGTCTTCGACGATGACGCCTCCAGGTAGATGCTCTGTACGGAGGTGCGCGTCGCGCCGCCGAACACCCGGTTGGCCGCGGTGCTGATCGGGAGGACGACCTGGTCGTCCTCATTGGCCGTGGCGGAGGAACCGACCGCGGTGAGGGTACCCACGACCTGTATCGGAACCCCCGACACGGTCACGGTCGCGCCGATCGGGCTGCGGCCACCGAACAGCTGCTCGGCCGTAGTAGCCGCGAGTACCGCGACCGCGGCGTGGTTGGTCACGTCCTGGCTGGTGATGAACCGTCCGACAGCAATCTTGCGGGCCCGGACCGACAACCAATCGGGCGTCGTCCCCACGACTGTGGTGGTCCAGTTCGACGCGCCGGCCGTCAGGGAAAGGCTGCGTTGGCTGGCCGGTGCGACCGCGGCGATGTCGGGAGCGACATCCCTGACGGCGAGGGCATCGGCATCCTGCACGGTCAGCGTCGAGGCCGAACCGAAACCGCCGCGGACACCGGTGCTGCTGGTAGTGCTCCCCGGCGAGACAACGAGCAGGTTGCTGCCCAGCGAGTTGATCTGATCGCGGACCTGGCCCTGGGCACCCTGGCCGAGTCCGACGGTGAGGATGACCGCAGCAATACCGATGAGGATGCCAAGCACTGTCAGAGCGGAACGCGACCGGTGCGTGCGTACCGCATCCAGCCCGATCCGCAGTGTCTCCATCCAGCTCATGTGCGTACATCCCAGGCGAGCAGGGGCGAATTGGAATGATCCCCGCTACCGAGCCCGGTACCGGCGTGCTTCCCCGGCCCCGTGTCGTCCTGGATGTCACCGTCACGGATCCGCACTACCCGGCCGGCGGTAGCGGCGACCTCGGGTTCGTGGGTGATGAGAACGATCGTGCGGCCGGCCGCGTGCAGCTGGCTCAACAGGCCAAGCACATCCCCCGTGGACACGCTGTCGAGATTGCCGGTCGGCTCGTCCGCAAGGATGAGCGCTGGATCGGTGACCAACGCACGGGCAACGGCAACCCGTTGTTGCTGGCCACCGGACATCTCGCTCGGCCGGTGGGCGATCCTGTCCCCCAGCCCGACCTTCTCCAGCGCGTCCACGGCCCGGTCGCGACGCTCCGTCCGGCCTGTACCGGCATAGCACAACGGCAGTTCGACGTTGCGCCACGCGGACAGTGTCGGAAGCAGGTTGAACTGTTGGAAGACAAAGCCGATCCGCCGATTGCGGATCTCGGCCAGCTCCTCCTCGGACATCCGGCCGACGTCCTCGCCGGCAAGGTGGTAGCTACCCGCGGTGGGCACATCGAGACATCCGAGGATGTGCATCAGGGTTGATTTCCCCGACCCCGACGGGCCCATGATCGCGATGTACTCACCCTCGGAAATACGCAGGTTCACCCCCCGCAACGCCTCGACTTCGAGGGAACCGGTCCGGTAGGTCTTGCGGACACCGTCGAGCTGGATGACGGGCTCCCGGCTGGCAGGCGACTCAGGCTGGGCCACGGCTCAGTTCACCCCGCCGCCGCGGGTGCCCCCGCCGAAGCCGCCACCGCCACCACCAC
>NZ_CAKJTL010000018.1:14798-18202 GCF_917627385.1 Protofrankia sp. CiT1 | reverse complement strand
CCCGGGAGCACCCCCACCGCGTTGGACGCGTTCTGCGGTGTCGCCCGCAAGCCCTGAATACCCCGCGGATCGCGGCGGTACCCTCAGGCAGGACGATATACGGGAGACACGATGACAGTGCAGCCGGATCGGGGGCCGGTTGCGCTCCGAATTCTACTTGGTGGCCAGCTGCGCCGGCTCCGGGAGAGCCGGGGTATCAGCCGCGAGGCGGCCGGGTACGAGATCCGAGGCTCCGAATCGAAGATCAGCCGACTGGAACTGGGGCGGGTCGGGTTCAAGGAACGTGATATCGAAGACCTGCTCACCCTCTACGGGATCGTCGACGAGGCCGGACGAGCGCCGATGCTCGCGCTGGCTCGGGAGGCCAACCAACCCGGCTGGTGGCACCGCTTCGCCGATATTCTGCCGGACTGGTTCGAGTCGTACCTGGGCCTGGAGAGCGCCGCGACACTGATCCGGACCTACGAGGTCCAGTTCATCCCAGGCCTGCTCCAGACCGAGGACTATGCCCGTAGCGTTATCATCCAGAGTAATGCCCCTGGCACCGTCTCGGCCAAGGACATCGAACGCCGAGTCGACATGCGGATGAGCCGGCAAAAGGTGCTGGACCGCCCGAATCCACCCCGGCTGTGGGCTGTGCTGGACGAAGCGGCCCTGCGGCGCCCGATCGGCACGCCCGCGGTGATGCGCACTCAGCTGGAACGGCTGATCGCGGTCTCCGAGCGACCGAACCTCGCCATCCAGGTGATGCCCTTTGCGTTCGGCGGCCACGTCGCGGAAAGCGGCGCCTTCAGCATCCTGCGCTTCGCCGAACCAAACCTCCCGGACATAATCTACCTGGAGCATCTCACCGGCGCGGTCTACCTGGACAAGGTAGCGGACGTGAGCCGCTATGCGGAGGCCATGAATCGTCTCAGCGTCGACAGCTTGCCGCCCGACAAATCCGCCGAGCGCCTCGCCAGAATCATCGCCGAGACATAACCGGCATCGGCTCGGCCGGCAAGCGCGATGAGCCGCCGCCATCAGCTCCGCTGACGACGGTGGCTCATCGCATTCAAAGCATCAGAGCAGGAACGGGAAAAGGAAACGGGGCCAGGGCACGCACCTCGCGTCATTGCTCCCCGTCCAGCGCCGCGCGATGCGCGGGTACCCCGGCTCGTCAGTCGCCACCCACCACCTCCGGTGCCTGCCTCCGCCGCCTCGCGATGCACGCACCCCAGCCCCACTCCTTGATCCAAACCCCTATTGCCGGGCGCTCTTAGATAGACGAAGCCATATCGATTCCCACTGATCGGGCCATCGTCGCGACGTCACGGACGCCGGGGTATCCTGGCGGTGCCGCGGCAAGAAAACGTCGGACTTTCGCTGCCGCTGTTGGCCCGAACGGACCCATCGGAGCACCGGCCGCGATGGCCTTCGCCATCAGTTCCGCCGCGCGGTCCGGCTCCTTGTCTGCCAGCGCCAAGGCATGTGACATGGCCAGGTGGTTCCGCAACCCGGTCGGACCATTGTGGGTTACCGTCGGCGTCCACTCCGCGGCGATGCGCATGGCCGGAGCCGTCTGCCCAAGCATGGCGTAGACATCCACCGCGGTCACTGCCAGCTCGGCCTGTGACAGCCCCTGGAACGGACGCGCATGGAACGCTGGAGCGCCGTACCGATTCGCAGTCTGCCGCGCCGCGCAGAGCGAGCTACCGGCATTAACCTGATCCCCGAGCGCGGCGTAGGCTTTCGCGGAGATCGCGTGCAGCCGTGTCATCTGCAGTCCCCCCGCGACCATCCCGACCCACTTGGCACTGTGCGCAAGCGCCATCTTCGGGTTGCCGCTGGCAAGCGCTGCCGTCGCCCACGTCCCGGCGATATGCGCGCCCAAGCCGAGATGCGCGATCTCATCCGCATGATTCGCGGCAGCCGACAACGACTGCTCCGCTTTGACGTACTTGCCCTGATCTACGAAGGACAGTCCGAGCAGCGCTCCGAACATGGCCTGGGCCTCGTGCGTGTCCCGCTCGGCCTTTGCTGAGAGCCGGCCCTGCCGTAAGCCCGCGAGGGTCCGGAGATGCACACGGATCACGTTCGCCGTGACAGCGACGTCCTGATCCATATACCGGGCCATGATGCGGTCCGCCGCGGCCTTGGCCGTGTCGATGGTGCTCATGCCGTCCATCCCGATGACGAGCCCTGCCGCGGTAAGGGCGGCGAGAGCGTCGGCATCCCTCCTGGTGATGTGCATGCCCGCACTGAGGCCCTCCTGTGTGATCTGACTTGCGGTTCCGCATCGTGAGCACGAACCTGCCCGGAGTGCGATCACAGCAACTATAAGTCATTGCATACGTGGTTGCACATGCGGCTGCACGTGCAACCCTACCAAGATCTATAATCTCGCCGTCCTCGTGACCAGCGTGCCCGAGCTGAAACCGGCCTCACCAACGGCGAAAGCCGCGAAACCCGCCGCCGCACGCCACGCGGGCCCATCCGCGTTCCGTCCCGACTCCGCTGGGTTTCAACTTTTTGCGTGTCAGCGGACATGGTAACCTCACCGTCACCATTCACATAAAAACTGTAAACGACCAATCAGCTCCAGGTATCCAACAACCACCGGTCATGACAAACCACCACCAGGCCCGCCAGCACAGGACCGACCAGCAGGCGGCACAACGCCGATGAGCACCAGCTGGCCGGCCAGCGTGGCGCGCACACTCCCGCCGCAGCCACTGGCAGCCTGGTCGTCATGCTTTTCCGGAGAACGCCGGGTAGCCGTACGCTCGGAGGACCGACACAATGGCCGTACCCATACGCATGGCCGGGAATGGGCACGGCTACACGCGAGCCCATATCGGTACGCACCCGAAAACAGCCAGGAACGACACAGCGCGTAAACGAGGACACGGCCGAGCGTAATAGTTCACAACGAGTGTTTACAGGCATCCTGCCTTTTGGGACAGTATGCCAACATGAAGCTAACAAACAAACTCGGTAGTCTTTCTCAACGCCTGGTATTGACGCTCAGCTGTCCGAACCGGCGCGGCATCGTCGCGGCGGTGTCCGCCTTCGTCACGGATACCGGCTGCAATATCATCGAGGCCCAGCAGTACGGGGATCCCGACAGCACCCATTTCTTTCTGCGCCTGGCCGCCGACCTTGAGGAACCGCACGGCAGCCTTGACCAGATACGAGTCGCTTTCGGTAGGGTCGCCGATACGTTTTCGATGGACTGGCGGATCTGGGACGCCGCCGTCCAGCCACGGATATTGATTATGGTGTCACAACACGATCACTGCCTGGCCGACCTGCTGTCGCGCCACCGCGCCGGCACCCTGCCCGTCCACATCGTCGGTATCGTCTCCAACCATCAGGACGCCACGGAACTGGCCAGCTGGCACGGCGTGCCCTTCCACCACTTA
>NZ_CAKJTL010000018.1:13888-14369 GCF_917627385.1 Protofrankia sp. CiT1 | reverse complement strand
GCCCCTGCCTGCCGGCTCCGTCCAGCGGCAACCGGAATCCACGGCGCCCGCGGGAACGGAGGGCCAGCCAGCGCCGTACCACCTCCGCCAACACGCCACGCGGCCGGAGCAGTCCGCTGCCTCCCGCGGCCCGGACAGTGAGGAGCTGGGCACGGGCGCTCGCTGCCGGGCCGGAGAACAGAAAGATCCACAACGGAGATCAGCTGAGAGCGGCGAACGCGCCAGCGCCAGTCACATCCACAAGATCCTTAATTAGATATCAACGATACCTTGACGCGAACCTCCCAGCCAGGCAGTGTGACCCACGCGATATTCATCAATCTATTTACACCAGTTGGCATGCGGTGCCCAACGGCCAATCAGCCGCCGGGCACCGCGAGAGAGATCAAGGCTGATGCGAGTGACGGTAGACCCGGGTCGATGCCGGGGACACGCTCCGCGTGTCCCCCGACGCTTCGGCCCTATCCGGCTTAGAGCGCCC
>NZ_CAKJTL010000018.1:0-13377 GCF_917627385.1 Protofrankia sp. CiT1 | reverse complement strand
ATCCACACCCCTGTTGCCGGGCGCTCCTACCGGTCACGTCTCGACACGCGGAGCCCGCCAGCAGAGCAGGAGCCCGGATTGGCCCGGCCAGCCGTGGAGAACCGTCCCAAGCAGGCCACCGACCTGGCGGACTGATCGCCTTGCTGGAAAACCATGAACCTGGAGATCAGGAACGGACATGACTGCCGAGGCCATCATCCCGCCGCTTTTCTGTGCGGCCCACCTGCTGGGCTCGTGGGACGAGCGCCATCCCCAACAGGCGTTCGGCGAGCTGGCCGGGCAGGATACGCCGAGCCGCCCGGACGGCACCCTCGTCATCGCCCGCCGCGAGGAGATGACGGAGTTCCTCCGTCACCCGGCGGTGCGCGCCACCGATGGGACGCACTACAACATGGGCGCCCAGCGCCCACTGATCCCGTTGGACCTCGACGGCGACGCGCACCGCACCTACCGCAAACTGCTGGATCCGTTGTTCGCTCCAAAACAGGTCGCGCGGCTGGAGGCGACCATACGAGCACGAACAAACGCCCTGATCGACATGTTCGTGGACACGGGTGAGGCCGAGCTGTTGACGAGCCTGTGCGCGCCGCTGCCCACGCATATCTTCATCGACCTCCTCGGCCTCCCCACCGACGACCTTCCGATCTTCCTGGACTTCAAGGAAGCGGTCGTCCGGCCACAGGGCAGCACCGCGGAGGAACAGCAGGCGCACATGCGCGCGGCGGGCGAACGCATGTACGACTACCTCACGCGCGTCCTCGCCGAGCACCGCGCCGAGCCCCCACGGGACAACCTGATCGGCGCCTTCCTGACGGCCAGCGTGGACGGCGCGCGACTGTCCGACCAGGAAATCATCGATATCTGCTATCTACTTGTGATCGCCGGCCTGGACACAGTCACCTGCTCACTGTCGTGCATGCTCGCCTGGTTCGCTGAGCACCCTGCCGAACGCCACCGAGTGCTGACAGACCCGACGCTGCTCGGCAAGGCGATCGAGGAACTGATGCGCTTCGAGTCACCGGTACCGCTCGGGCATCGGTGGGTGACTGAGGACATCGAGGTCCACGGCCGCCGGTTCCCGGCCGGGTCCAAGGTCGAGGTGGTCTGGGCTGCGGCGAACCTCGACCCGGCCGCGTTCCCCGACCCGATGACCGTCGAGTTCGAACGCCCGCACAACGCGCACGTCGGTTTCGCGGCCGGCCCGCATCGCTGCCTCGGCTCCAATCTCGCGCGCCTCGAGCTGCGCGTCGCGCTCGAGGAGTTCCACCGGCGCATTCCCGAATACACGATCGCTCCTGGAAAGGAAGTGCTGTACACGAACTACGGTGTACGCGCCGCGATTCATTTACCGATCACCTTCCCAGTCGCCTGAACGGCCCCGGCACCCGTTCAGTGCCCCTTCTCATACGAGCAGGCCCGGCGTCGCCGCACCCTTGGTGCCGGGCGCTCCCAATCAGCAGTTTTTTCATCTCTGTCCGCGGTGCGATATCGGATCCGCCTGTCATCTGGAGGAAGATGTGACGCTCGACGTAGTGCCCGAGGGCCGGCTGTACATCGATGGGGAGTTCCGTGAGGCGATCGCCGGCGGGCGCTTCGACGTCCTGAGCCCGAGCGACGAGTCGGTCGTCGGCACGGCGGCCGACGGGCAGGCCGAAGATGTCGCCGCCGCGGTCACCGCGGCCCGACGGGCCGCGGACGAGACCCCGTGGGCCACCGACCATGCGTTCCGCGAGCGGGTCCTGCGCCAGTTGCAGGATGCGCTACGCAAGGAAGCAACCGTTGCCAAACAGATCCAGATCGCCGAAGCCGGCACCCCGACGTCCAACATCGGCGCCCACATCGACGTGATGACCGATGACATGTCGTATTTCAACGATCTCATCGGGCGCTTCCCGTGGGAACGCGACTTCGGCGTGCACCAGGGCGTTGGCCTGCCGAGCAACCGTCTTGTCCGGTACGAGCCGTATGGCGTGGTCGGGGCGATCACACCGTGGAACGCGCCGTTCATGACCGACATCTGGAAGATCCAACACGCGCTGGCCACCGGCAACACCATCGTGCTCAAGACCGCTCCGGACACACCGCTGACAGGGGCCTTCATCGCGAAGATCGCACACGAGCACACCGACCTGCCGCCGGGCGTGCTGAACGTGATCAGCTCACACGACAAAGCCGTGGCAGGAGAGGCACTGACCGGCGACCCGCGGGTGGACATGTACCACTTCACCGGATCACCAGCCGTCGGCCAGCGCATCTACGAACGTGCGGCGGTCGGCATCCGCAAGGTCTGCCTGGAGCTCGGCGGAAAGTCCGCGAACATCATCCTCGACGACGCCGATCTGGCCGTCGCGCTGCCGATGACAGTCGGGATGTGCATGGCCAACAGCGGGCAGGGGTGTGCGCTCGCGACCCGGCTGGTCGTACACGCCTCCCGGTACGACGAGGTGCTGGAGGCAGTGACCGCCGCCATCGGAGCGCTGCCGTGGGGCGACCCGACCGACCCGGCGAACATTGTCGGGCCGATCATCAACGGTGCGCAGCTGGCGCGGATCGAGGGGCTCGTGGAACGGGCCCGGGCCGCGGGCGCGCGGGTGCCGGTCGGCGGGCGTCGCGGCGCTTCACCGACCGGCGGCAGGGGCTTCTGGTACGAGCCGACCGTCGTCGCTGACGTGCACGAGGACGCTGAGATCGCCCAGTACGAGGTGTTCGGGCCGGTCCTGACCGTGGTGCGGTACGACGGCGACGACGATGAGGCGGTCCGGGTCGCCAACAACTCCCGCTACGGGCTCTCGTCGTACATCCAGACGCAGGACCCGGAGCGTGCCCTGCGTCTCGCGAAGCGCATGAGGGCCGGGACCGTCAACATCGGACCATCGTTCTACCTGTCACCGGACACACCGTTTGGCGGATACGGCATCAGCGGTGTCGGGCGCGAGCACGGCGAGGACGGCTTCCGCGAATACCTGCAGGCCAAGACCATCGCGACCCCCGGGACGCCGACGTGAAACGAGCATCGGCTTCGCGACGCGGCCGGGCCAGCCGTCCCCGGCGGGGATAATTTTCCCGGTCAGCCGGGCATGTGCATCAAAATGATCATTTCATGTTGATGCACATGCCCGGCAACAGAAAGCGCGGCGTCGCGGGGCTGGGGCACGCACCTATTTAGAGCGCCCGGCCCCGCTGGCTCGCCGACGCCGCCATCACCGCCATAACCACCCCTCCCGACCAGCCAGGCACCATGTCAGGACACGGCGTCGGCGGCCACCACTACGGTTGTTAATCTCCGTGTATCGCCAGGCGTACTGTGTCGAGAACGGTCGCGGTGAGTGGCCAGATCAAGGACGGAGTGACAGGAGCAGGCGCTGTGTCCGATACGGGGGGTCCGATCGGGAGTCCAGTCGAGGTTCCGGACAGGGAGCCGGCCCGCGCGGCGCGGCGCGGCGAATCGGCCCGGGACCCCGTTGAGGCTCCGGACGGAGAGCCGGCACCGCCGTTGGACTTCTTCGTGTCGTACACCCGTGCCGACCAGGGCTGGGCCGAATGGGTGGGCTGGCAGTTGGAGAAGGCCAGCTATCGGGTGCTGCTCCAGGCCTGGGACTTCGTGCCCGGGACGAACTGGGCGGTCCAGATGCAGCACGGCGTTGCCAACACGCGGCGGACCATCGCTCTGCTCTCCCACGCCTACCTGAAATCCGTATACGGGCAGACGGAATGGCAGGCCGCCCAAGCCGCCGACCCGCTCGGCTTCGAGCGCAAGCTCCTGCCGATCCGGCTGGAGGAGTGCCCCCGCCCGGGGCTGCTCAACACGATCGTCAGCATCGAGCTGTTCCGACACAGCACCGATGAGGATGCCGCCCGTCAACACCTACTCGACGAGATCAGTCACGCGCTGAACGGACGGGCGAAACCCGCGGCAACGCCACGCTTCCCCGGCGGCCGGCCGGCGCCAGCCTTCCCTCCCACGTCCACGGTAAGCAGGCACGACGACCCTGCGGTCGAGCGCGATCCCGCCGCCGGTCTCCCCACCACGTCCGTGGCAAGCACGCCGGTCCCGCCTACCCGTGAGGAACCCACCACCCGGACGCGAGGGGCCGTCTCCAGCCGGACCCTCGGCCGGCCGCTCGTCCTCCTTGCCGGCACGGTTGTGCTGGTGCTCGTCGCCATCGCCGTCGCCGGTATCGTCCTCGCCGCCAGTACCGCTCGGAACGGGACTCCGCACGCGACCAACGGCTGTGACGGCACAGGTGCGGCCGTGCGGGTGGTCCGGGCGCAGGATGATGAGTGCATCGGTTACAGCGATAACGCAAGCCAGCTCTTCGGCGCGGACAAGAATCTCCAGGCCGCGGAACGGGCGGTCTTCCGGGCGAACCAGTGCGCTGACATGCTGCGGGGGAATTTCCCGCTCCGGCCGTTCGTCAGCGTGGTCTACCTGGCCGCTCTCACACCGGACCCGCAACGCCTCGATTTCCTCGATTTAGACTCCCGGCCGCGCACCGACGAACTGGCTGGCATCCTGCTGCAACAGATACGGCAGAATGGTGATTTCACGGACACATCGTGCTCGCCGACCGCAAGCGGGCGCGAACCGATCCTACGGGTGATCATCGCCAACGGCGGTAGGAACATGCGGCAGGTAAAGACTGTCACAAGCAACATCATCGACCTGGCCCGCAAGGACCCACAGCAGGTCAGCGCCGTGATCGGTATGGACCGCAGCACCGACGAGACCGCACAGGCGATCGCCGAGTTCGGCAACGCGGGCCTTCCCGTAGTGGCCCCGACACTCTCCGGTGACGGCCTTGAGCAGACGTCCCCACTGTATTTTCAGATGGTGCCACCGAACGCGCAGGAGGCCCAAATGATCGCCGCCTACGCCGCATACATGAAGAAGACCAGGGTCAGTGTCTACTACCCACAGAGCGCCGCCAAAGGCGATGATCTGTATATTCGAACTCTCGTCGCAGATCTACACGAAGAACTCGACAAAAAAAAGATCGACTTCGAGGATGCCGGCTGGGAAGGCCCGACGTTCCAGAAGCAACCCGACGCTCCGACGGCCTGCACGGGCACAGTCAATGAAATGATCTTCTTTGCTGGCCGGGCCGGGGACTTCGGTGATTTCCTGCGCGCCATGCGGACGAACTGCCCGGCAGGCCCGCAACTGGTGCCGATCGTGGCGGATGACGCTGTCCACCGGTACGTCGTGCAGTCCCCGGCCGCGGACAACGCACCGACAGGGACAATCATCTCCTTCGTCTCCGAGAATGCTCTCATCGAGCTCACCCAGCAGAAGTGCTTTCAGGGTGTGCTGGACAAGACCAGCGCCAGCAACCAGGCGCAGCTGGACCTGTGCGGCCCCAAGGGCCTGGCGGTGCTCTACCCGGAACATCTACAGCAGCCGCGGGAGCTGTGGCCCGGCGAATGGGCGGTCTTCGGCTACGACACCGCCGGGATCATCGTGCTCGCGGCGCGGACCGTGCCCTCTGACCAGCCCCAGCCGACCGCGACGTCCATCGCCCAGGAGCTACAGCGCACGCGGTACAACGGCGCGACCGGCATCACGGACTTCACCACGTCGCGCGTGGCCACGAGCAAAAAGGAAGTGATTCTCACCATCGAGCTGGGCACGGGTGCGCTCCCCACCTGCGTCTACGCCATGGAGAACGGTTCCCCACGGGAAGACTGCCGCTCCTGACCCCGTCCGGGCCCGAAGCAGCGAGCCTTGATTTCCGGAGTTGCTCTATTTCACATGACTTCATACGGCGTTGGACAGCGCGCGGCCGGCGAGCCGCGCCAGATCGATCGGCCTACGCCAGATCGATGAGGTGCGCGGGCAGCGGCGGGCTGCCCCACGGAGCGCCCCGAGCGGGAAACCGTCCGGGTGAGCGCCTTCGTTCTCAGTTTCCGGCGA
The DNA here is from genome assembly GCF_917627385.1 of Protofrankia sp. CiT1. Classification (GTDB taxonomy): domain Bacteria; phylum Actinomycetota; class Actinomycetes; order Frankiales; family Frankiaceae; genus Protofrankia. Next base: position 7,466 of record NZ_CAKJTL010000018.1, on the reverse strand, counting down.
CGGCCAACGTGGCGAGGCGGGTGATGGCCTCGTCAAGCACGCCGTCACGCTTGCAGAAGGCGAAACGGATCAGATGCCGGCCGGCGTCGATGTCATCGTAGAAAACCTGCGTGGGTACGGCCACCACGCCGCAGCGAAACGGCAGCGACTGGCAGAACTCCATCCCGTCCACAGCACCGAGCGGTCGGATGTCAGCGGTGACGAAGTACGTTCCCCACGGCCGCAGCGGGTCGAACCCCGCCTGTGCCAACCCGGTGCACAGCCGGTCCCGCTTGTCCCCTAGCTGCCCGCGCAAACCGTCGTAATAGGCGTCAGGCAACCCGAGCGCCAGCGCGACGGCCGGCTGAAACGGACCCGCGTTGACGAACGTGAGGAACTGCTTGACCCGCAGCACCGCCGAGATCAGAGGTACCGGGCCACAGACCCAGCCGACCTTCCAGCCGGTGCAGGAAAAGGTCTTCCCAGCCGAGGAGATCTGCAGGGTACGCTCGCGCATCCCGGGCAGGCCCGCCAGCGGGAGGTGCTCGCCGTCAAAGACCAGGTGTTCGTACACCTCATCGCAGACCGCGACCACGTTGTGCTCCGCACACAGCGAGGCGATCAGTCCGAGCTCGTCGCGGTCGAAGACCTTGCCGGTCGGGTTGTGCGGCGAGTTGAGTAGCAGCAGCCGGGTACGCGGACCAAAAGCCAGCCGCAGTTCGTCCGGGTCGAAGCCGTATCCGCCGCGGTGGGGCCGCAGCGTCACGGGCCGCCGGACAGCGCCAGCGAGAGCGATCGAGGCAGCGTACGAGTCGTAGTACGGCTCAAAGCACACGACTTCGTCGCCAGCCTCACACAGCGCCAGGATGGACGCGGTGATCGCCTCGGTCGCGCCAGCGGTGACCAGCACCTCGCAGTCCGGGTCATAGGCCAGCCGCCAGAAGCGACGCTGGTGGCCCGCGATGGCTGCCCGCAGCTCGGGTATTCCCGGCCCCGGCGGGTACTGGTTGCGTCCGCCGCGCAGGGCCTCCACAGCGGCGTCAAGCATCTCGACCGGACCGTCGGTGTCCGGAAACCCCTGGCCGAGGTTGATTGCGCCGGTGCGCACGGCGAGGGCGGACATCTCGGCGAAAACAGTCGTGCCGAACGGTCGCATACGCCGCACCAGCGGATCATCGTCCAGGCTCATGGCTGAGGTTTCGCTGGCTGAGGTTCCGCGATGGCCGTCCTCGGGAAAATCGCGGACCACAACGGTCGTCATGCATGCATGATGCACGCCCAGGGATCGGCTGACCAACCCGCCGAACATCCGCACCGTGCCATAACCAGCGCGTCGAGGTGCTCCTCGCGGGGCTGAGGTGCGTGCCCCGCCCCGCGATACCGCTCCCTTGTTGCCGAGCGCTCTCAAGCGCGGGTACGGACTGGTAGCGCTCGGGACGGCCGATACGGACATCGACCCCCGGGGAGTAGTGCACCAGAGGCTCGTCGCGCGGCTGGGGGAGGCCAGCCGCGGCAACCAGCCTGTCCTCAATGGCCACAGCCTGGGCCCGGTACAGGGGCCATGGTTCGTGCCACGCCCGTGCGAAGCGGCGCCGAGTACCGGCCGCGCTGAACAACATCCACCGGGCGGTTAGGAAGTGGTCCCGTTCGTCGAGGTGACCGGGAGCGACCGGCTCACCGATCCGGATCTTCACGCGGCTGGCGGCTCGCGGACCGGGCCACCAGCGTGCGCAGCCGTAGGCGATCTCGTCCGCGGTCTCGAGCAGCCGCATCGACGACCAGAAGTAGGGCAGGCGGTAGGTGGTACGAGCGACGGCCACCGCACCGAGCCGGGCGGCGTCCAGGGAGAAGAACCAGATCCCCCGTCGACCTTCATGGTCATAAACATAGGTGCGGACGTTGGTCTCGCAGAAGGTCGACGCCCACGGTGCTCCGTGTCCGGCGGCTGTCGCGACCCGCATGAAAAACGGCACCAGACCGACCCAGGCCGCCCCGTCGTAGGTGTCGATCAGCAGCCCCCGCGGCAGGAGGCGTTGTACCACAGCCGGATCAAACGGCCAGTGCACGAAGGTCAGCCGCTCCCAGCGCTGCCGCATGATCGGTCGGTCCACCGTGAAGGGGCACGACCCGCCAAGCCCGGCTGCCCGCTCCCCGGCATGTGGGTCATCGCCGGACATCTCCCCATGATGCACCACGGCCGGCCGCGGCCCGGCGCCCCCACGGCGGCCGGCTCGATATTTCTCCGCCTTCAGCCACCGGCCGCGAGACGGAACAGGCCCACCGTGGTGAACAGCGCCCTGGGCGTACCACCGCCATCGAGAACCTGCCCACGGCCATGGACCCGCTCGGCCCCCGCATAGGGCACTTCCGTGCGCACCACGTACCAGTCGCGTACGTCGATGTCCTCGAAGAAGGTGACGGTCTGTGCCACCATCAGGCTGGTGTGCGGCCTGTCCGCCGCGCCGCGGTCGGCGATGAACAGTGGCAGCGTCGTGGGCTCGCACGCGTACGCCACCAATGCCCGCCACAGGGTGGCGTCGGCCGGGACGCTTCTCACCCGCATCCACAGCTCGTGGTCCTGCCATGTGCCACCGGCCGCGAGCCGCGTCTCCCATGGAAGAAGGGCCACCGCGACGGGGGTCGTGTCCGGTGGGTCCGGTCGCGGCCGGCCCGGCGTGGTGGCCGGCGCCGGGCCGGGCTCGTCCGCGGTGAGCAGTACCTGTGCCCTGCAGATCAGCTCCGGTCCCTGCCGGAACGCCAGGGACACCGAGGCGAACGTGCGTCCCCGCTGGAGCTGTTCGACATGGGCCTCCAGCGTCCCTTCCCATGTCCCGGAGCGGACGAACAACGTCTGCAGGGACTGGACCCGCTTCCCCGGGTACAGACGCTCGGCCAGGGCAACCTGTTGGCCGAGCAGCTGAGCGCCCAGTATCCCTCCGTGCGCACTGGGTAGGTTTCGCAGCGGAACGGGTGCGCCGCTGAGCGCGGTGACCGGCGACTGGACGTCCAGCACATCGAGCACGTCCTCGAGCACCTGCGCTCGGGTGACCCGCGACCGGCCGTACGGCGCCGCCTCGATCGGTCCCACCGTCGGATTCAAGGGTTCCTCCCGTTGCCAGGCGCATCCCGAACATGCCCCGTGCGCCTTAGAGCGCCCGGCAATAGGGGACGCGGCGTCGCGGGGCCAGGGCACGCACCTCGCCGCGTTGTCGTCAGTCGCCACCCAACACCAGGGTGGCTCCCTCCTCCGCCTCGCGCCGCACGCACCCCAGCCCCGCTCCTTGATCCACGCCCCTATTGCCGGGCGCTCTTAGTTCTACTGACAAGGGCGCCATGGAGGTAGCTGATGTGACGAATTCACACATCGAGGCAAAATGATCAAATGCTGTAACGGCCCTGGTCAGCGCCTTCAGCGCCGACGGACAAGTGCCGGGGACCGGAGGCCCGCGGCACCTCATGACGCGCCGCCGCGGACCCGCGGTCTTGTGTCAGCCAGTGCCAACCGCTCCCAACCGGTATGCCGGTGTCAGCCGCTGTCAGCCAGCGCCGGCGGTCCTTGCGAACGCCTCGTCCCGGGCGATGACCCCGATATCCGCCTGGTCGGTGAAAAGCCCGTCGACGCCGGCCTTCAGATAGGTCACCTGCTCGTCGATCGCTCGGCCGAAGTCGTTGGGGCTGGTACCCCGCCGGTAGTCCACCGGTAGGAAGGTGTTCTCCGCCCGGAAGGTGTACGGGTGTAGCACCAGCCCCGCCGCGTGCGCGTCGGCGACCAGCGAGGTCGGCGTGCCCAGCGTGCCGTCCGCGGCCCGGGGGATGATCTGCACCTTGTCCGGCCCGATCCCGTCCGCGTAGGTTGCTATCTGCCGCAGCCCGGCCGGTGTCGACAGGTCCGCATACGTCCGCGGGTCACCGGCGTCAATCAGGTCGAACGGGGCGCCGGCCGCGCTGAGCAACTGTACCGAGGCGGTGTGCAGGCCGAGCCTGCGCAGCTCGCGCAGGCTTCCCGTCTCGAAGGACTGGACGAACACCGGGGCGTTGCGACGGTTCAGGCCGTACCGGCGCAAAGTGTCCACAAGCCGCTGCTCGAGCGGCAGACCGGCCTTTCGGAAGTAAGTCGGATGCTTGGTCTCCGGGTAGACACCGAGTTCGCGGCCGAGCTCACGGGACAGCCGCTCGCGCAGCTCCAGCAGTTCGGTGAACATCGGGATCTCGAATCGCCCGTCGTACATCGTGTTCTCCTGCCGGACGACCGGCAGCCGCTCCTTGGCGCGCAGCGTCTTCAGCTCGGCCAGCGTGAAGTCCTCGGTGAACCAGCCGGTGACCGGCACGCCGTCCAACATCTTGGTCGCTCTGCGGGCGGCAAACTCCGGATGATCAGCAACATCGGTGGTACCGCCGATCTCCGGCTCGTGCCGGCAAACCAGGACCCCGTCCTTGGTAGGTACGAGGTCAGGCTCCATGAAGTCGGCGCCGATCCGGGCGGCCAGCTCGTAGGAAGCCAGGGTGTGCTCTGGGCGGTAGCCCGAGGCGCCACGGTGCCCGATGACCAGCGTCGGCCGGCGCCGGTGGCCACCGAAGTCGGCGACCGGCACGCTCGCCGAGGCGCTCGAAGCCGTTGAGACGACGGTGGTGGCGGCAAGGGGAACTGCGGCAATACCCGCGATCACGGTCCGGCGGTCCACGAATCCTCCAGCGCGTTGACGGCGACCCTCGCCGACGGCACGCGCCACCCAGCGAACCGCTGGGAGAAAACGGGCGAACAGCTCACGCGTTACCCGTCGCCATCGGCCAGCCATCGAGCTGGTAAACTCGCTGACCTGATTATTCACGAACCCGATCAACGGTGTTTCCAGCGCTATACCGCCGAACACGCGGACACCGGCGGATGAAGGCGGCCAGATTTCATCCGGCACCGAACTTTCTCACCGGCATTTTTCGCCGGGTACTTCCTCAGCGGACACTTTCTCACCGGGTACTTTCTCACCGGGTGAGTGCGGAGATCTGGAGCTGATGGACGGCGGGGCTCGCGCATACCATCTCCGGCACGCCAACCGGTAGCGGTAATGCCGTCCGGTTGGCTGGTGGGTAGATACGCAGAGCGACGGCCTCGGCGGTCTGGTTCGGCTCGTCACAGCCGGCTTGTATACCGGTACGGATCATTATCAGGAGGCTGGCCGCATGCTGCCCGGGCAGCAACATGATCGCCGTACCGGGGCCGCCGGTGCGGTCCGCCGCGGCGCCGAGCTGACGGCCACCCGCATCGACGTACGACACGCCGGGGAAGCCTCCGAGCACGCAGGATGCCGCGCCCGCGTTGGTCAAAATGATCTGCTTATAGCTGTGACCTGCGCTGCTATCCAGATTCACGGCACTCACCCGTAGGTTCGCGGTCAGGCAGCCGTCCCCCGGGCTGTCCTGCGCGGCGCCAGCGGCCGGCTCGGGCGTCGCGCCAGGCGAGGATGCGGCCTGACTTGCCGGGGAGACAAGGTCACCCAGCGCCGGTCCCGCCGTCACGCCACCCGCGCCACCGGATGCGCGGGTGCCACCCGCGCATCCGGCGCTGACCAGGGCAAACATCACCGCAAGCATCGCGGCAGCCACTATGCAGGGTTTTCGCCTGGTATCCATACAGTGTCTATCCATACAAGTATGTATCCGATGTCCATACCGGGGACGTGCGGAAATGGACATATTACCAGCGTCTCACCAGGGGCGGGCGCCCCTGGGGCAGATTCCGGTAAGAATCCGATAAAATGCCGGAACTCAGTGGTCGGGTAACAGCCGGGGTTTTCAGCCGGCCCCGTATGACGGGGAACGTTCTCCCCCGGGCCAGAATGGATCAGCCTGGTCTGGACACGGGGCCGGGCGCCACGCTGGTCGGCGTCTCGCCAGTCGACGCCCCACCGGCAGTACCCGAATCGGTTCGGTCAGCGACGTCAGCCGGGCCGCCCCCACGGCCCAACGGCGGCAGAGCGAGCGCGGCCAAAGCTCCCAGCAGCGCGAGTACCGCGGCGGCCTCGAGCGCGCGGCCATACCCCGCAACCAGCGCGGAGGCCGCTGCCTGGCCTTCGTTCCGCAACGAGCGGGTGTGGTTGGCCGCCAGCGTTACCAGCGCGGCGAGGCCGATCGAACCGCCCACCTGCCGAGTCGTGTTGACCACGCCTGAAGCGAGGCCCGCATCGCTTCGAGCGACACCGGTCGTGGCCGCGAGGGTGATCGGCGTGACGGCCACGCCGAGGCCCAAGGCGGTCAGGATGCTGGGAAGCATCAGGTTGTGGATGTACGAACCGGTCACGGGGATCTGCCCCAGCCAGAACAGCCCCACCGAGGAGATAAGCCCACCAGCGGCCACCAGCGTCCGCACACCGAATCGTGCGATCACCCGGGAGCCGACCTGTGCCCCGACGATGATTGTGAACGTCTGCGGCAGGAACACCAGGCCCGCGACGAGCGGTGAGTAGCCAAGCGAGTTCTGTACGTAGAGGGAAAGAAAATACCAACTCGGGAAAATCGCCACGGAAATGCAGAACATGGCGGCGTTGGCAGCCGACACGGAGCGAGACCGAAAGAGCCGCAGCGGCACAAGCGGCGCCTTCACCCGACTCTCGTAGAACATGAAAACGGCGAGCAGGACCACGCCTACCAGAATGGGAGCCAACGCTGACACCGACCCCCAGCCATGGGTGTCAGTGTCCACGAGCCCCCACACGAACGCGGTGAGCCCGCCGGTGACGAGCACAGCGCCGACGAAGTCCATCCGGCGCGGCGCATCCTCGTTACGCGTTTCGGTGAGCAGCAGCCGAGCCACGATCAGGCCCACCGCACCGATCGGGACGTTGACGAACAAGATCCAGCGCCAGGAGATGAGATCGGTGAGGATGCCGCCGGCGAGAGCCCCGGCCGCCCCACCGGCCCCAGCGACGGCGCTCCAGGCGCCCAACGCGCGGGCCCGGACGGCCGGCCCACGGAATGTCGTGGTAATGATCGTAAGCGTCGCCGGTGAGAGAACGGCACCGCCGAGCCCCTGCGCGGCCCGGGCCGCGATAAGCATCCCCTGGCTCTGCGCAAAGCCGCCGACCAGCGACGCCCCAGTAAACAGGCCCAGCCCGAGCAGGAAAAGCCGCCGCTGGCCGAACAGGTCCGCAGCCCGCCCGCCCAACAACAGGAAGCCAGCGAAGACGATCGTGTAGGAGTTCACCACCCACTGCAGACCGGTTTCACTGAAATCAAGATCATGACGAATCGACGGCAGCGCGACGTTAACGATCGAAACATCGAGAATCACCATGAACTGGCCCAGGCAGGCGACCGCGAGGATCGCCCAGGATGGAACCGCCCGGGTGCCGGGGTGCGACCTCACGGTCAGTGTGTCCACGCCTGGCGGCAACTCCGTTACCCCGCAAACCATTCCTGCGTTGGCGCGAGGGACGATCGTCCGCCTGGTCCGCACTGGCGTCCTCTTGCCGATTACCGGGCCCGCCGTCCTG
>NZ_CAKJTL010000017.1 GCF_917627385.1 Protofrankia sp. CiT1 | reverse complement strand
CCACCCTGGCCATGGCCCGTGGCCGGAATGGTCCACGTGATTGTGATCTCGCCGTTGCCGTTGTTCACGGTGCCCGCGTTGACCCCGGTAGTCAGGACCACGTCCTGTACACGGGCCGCGGCGAACGAGCTACCGCCGCCGCCACCACCGCCACCGCCACCGGCTCCGCCGAAGGCACCGCCGCCGCCGGAACCGCCACCGCCGCCGTAGTATCCGCCGCCAGCACCGCCGCCCGCGGCGCCACCGGAAGTGGTGGCTGTGCTGCGGCATGGCGGGTTCAGCGGCATGTCGGTGCTGCAGGGTTTGTTCCCGGCTCCGCCGTCACCACCGGCTCCGAGTACGCCGGGCAGCCCGTCGCCGCCACAGCGGGGATCGGTCAGCGGGGGGCCATCCGCTCCGGCGCCGGTGCCGGACCGGCAGGCGCTCGGTCCGGCTGCGCCGCCGGCGGTCTGGGTACCGCCCATGCCGGAGTTTCCGGGGTTGCCGCCGTTAACCTGCACGTCGCCGTTGTCCCCGATGAGCCCGCCGCCGCTGCCGCCGCCACCGCCCAGCGCGCCACCCTGGCCACCCGCGCCGCCTGCGCCGCCACCGCCACCGCCGACCAGCAGCCGGCTGGACAGACCACAGTGCAGCCGCTTGCAGCCTTCTTCCCTGGCGAGGCGGATGTCGGAGGAGCCGCCACCGCCGGAGCCGTTGCCGCCGTTGTAGATGGCGGTGCCGCCCGTGGCGCCCGAGGCATCGCCCGGTGCGCCGGGCACACCGCCGTTGGACCCGCCGAACCCGCCGAGGGCCCCGGCACCGCCGGACGGGCCGTTGCTCATCCCGCCGGAACGGGAGGCGGCCGTGGCGTTTTCGCCCTTGCCTGCGACGTCGACCTGGAACACCTGGCCGTGGTTCAGATCGGTCAGCGTGCCGGCCGCCTGGCCACCAGCCCCGCCGGGGCGGCTGGTGATGTCGCCGAGCGGGGAACCTCCGTGCGCGGCGTCACCGGCGATGAAGTAGTGCCCACCCTGACCGCCGGTGACCGTGACCTCTGCTGAGCTGACCCCGGGCGGCACGGTGAATGTGTCTGAGCCGACCACGTCGTATGTACAGGTCCGCGTGGTCGCCGTCGCGGACAGGACGCCGTGGAGCCCGCACGGACTATCCGGCGTGCCCTTGCCACCCTGTGGGTCCCGGTGTCTTGGCACGATCACCAGTCCCTCCGGCCGCGGCCCTACCGGGATCGGCAGGCCCTCCGCGTGGGTGGACAGGACGATCGGGGTCACGTTGTTGCTGTTCCGGTTGACCACGTAGGCGCCGAGGCCTTCCGGGGTCACCGCGATCGCGAACGGATCGGCACCACCGGAGCTGAACGGGGTGCTCGGCGTGTTGGTGGCCACGTCGATCGGGGTCACCACGCTGTCCCGCTGGTTGGTGACGTAGAGCGTCTTGCCGTTGGGAGTGATGGCGATCCCGACCGGCCGGTCACTGACCTGGATCGGCGGTAACGGCTGGTTGGTGGCCACGTCGATCCGCGAGATGGTCGCGCTGCCCGCGTTGGCGTTGTTGGTGATGTAGAGCGTCTTGCCGTCGGGAGTGATCACGATCCACTGGGGATTGTTTCCGGCCGGGATGGGGATTCCCGCCGTGTCGGTGGCCACGTCGATCGGGGTCACGTTGTTGCTCGCGGCGTTGACCACATACGCGGTCCTGTCATCGGGCGTGATCACGACACCATGCCCGTCGTTGCCGATCGGGATCCGCGGGCCGGGGGTGTTGGTCCTCAGGTCGATCGGGGTCACGTCGTCGCTGAGATTGTCCACCACATACGCCTTGCGCCCATCGTGCGTGATCGCGATCCCGAACGGGAACTGACCGACCGGGATGGGCGTGCCGGGCGTGTTGGTAGCCACATCGATCGGGGTCACTGTGCCGTCGGCGCGGTTAGTCACGTAGACGGTCCTGTTATCCGGGGTGACCGCGAGCGCGCGAGGAGCGTTACCAACTGTGATCGGGATGCCCGGCGTGTTGGTCGTGACGTTGATCGGCGTGACGGTGTTGCTGCCGTTATTGATCACGTAGGCCGTTGCGGTGTCCGGATGCCAGCCTGGGGGCAGGGCCGAGCCCGTGC
>NZ_CAKJTL010000016.1:8015-16607 GCF_917627385.1 Protofrankia sp. CiT1 | reverse complement strand
GCCGACCAGCACCCGGTCGGCTAGCTGGCAGGTCAGTGCCGCACAGCCGGCATTGGCCATCCGCACGTCTGAGGAGCCGCCGCCGGCGGCGCCGTTGCCGCCGTTGTTGGGCGCGGACCCGCCGGCTCCGCCCGAAGCGTCACCTGGGCCGCCCGCCACACCGCCGTTGGACCCGCCAAAGCCGCCCAGCGCGCCCTGCCCGCCGGCGGGGCCGTTGTTTTTACCGCCGGACCGGTTGGCCGTGCCGTCGGCGCCCCGGCCTGCGACGTCGACCTGGAGAACCTGGCCGGCGGCCAGCCCGGACAGCGTCCCGGCCGCCTGGCCGCCGCCGCCACCGGGCCGGCCGGTGATGTCACCCGTCGGCGAGCCGCCGTGTGCGGCATCGCCGGCCACGAAGTAGTGGCCGCCCTGGGCTCCGGTAACCGTGATCTGTACCGACGTCACCCCGGCCGGCATGGTGAACGTGTCCGAGCCCACCCGCTGGTAGGTGCAGGTCGATCCGGACAGCACACCCGAGATGCCGCAGGGATTGCTGTCCGTGGCCGCCGCGTCCCATGGGGTCAGCGTTACCACTGATGCGGCGATACCCACGCTCAGCACCGCACCGAGCAGCGGTGCCGTCTGTAAGACCGACCTGGGCAGCGCCCAGGCTCGACGATTCCGATTCATAAACCGCTTCCTCTCGCGTCCATTCAGTGCTCCGGCGGTTTCCAGCGGTCAGCGCACCGCCTGCCTCACAGCAGGGCCCTCGGCAGGAGTTCGAATCGGGCTGTTGGGGCAGGTAAGAGGCTTGCCCGATCGCGATCAAGCTTGCCGAGCCCCTGCTCTCCCAGCACGATGCGGACGGTGCGCTGGCCCGCTGCGTCCAAGGGGGGTATCAACCGATAGGCGCACGCCACCGCCGCGCTGAACGGCGGCTACTGACATTGTCCGGAGCGTGGCCCATCCACGGTGTTGCCGTTCTGCCGCAGTGTGGGTTCGTTGCCGCCGCAGGTCAGGGGACCGGTGACGTGGTTGGCGTCGAATGTGGGCACAGCGTTCTCCGGTAGCAGGCCGCTGCCGCTGTTGGCGGTGATCCGTACAGGTCCGTTGATCGTGTTGGTCGAGGTTTCGAGGCCGCCGCTGTTGGCATCCAGCGTCAGCGGGCCGTTGATGGTGTTACCCGCGCATGCCGTTGCATCGTTCCGCTCCGTACCGATCAGCACGTATCCACCGCTTGCTTGGATGCTGACCGGTCCGTTCAGCGTCGACCGGCAGACGGTGACCGCGAGGGCGCCGCGGGCGGAGACAGGACCGGTGACCTCAGCGTCCGACACGGCCAAGGCGCCACCGGGGCGCACGGTGACCGGGCCATCCTGCCTGCCGCCGGGGCCGATGCACAACGACTGGTCGGCGGCCACCGTCAGGGGCCCGTGCCGCGGTGTCGTCGTGCACGGCTGGCTGAATCCGACGGTGATCTCGGTGGGGCCCGCCGTGCCGCTCGGCGCGAAGCCCGGGTCTCCGCTGTAACTGGCGGCGATCGGATGTGCCCCGGGCTGGAGTTTGCTGATACTGAGGCTGGCCTGACCATCGCTGAGCGGCACGGTCGCCAGCGGTGTCGTTCCGTCCGAGAACGTGACCGTCCCGGTTGGGATGCCCGCGGCCGGGTTCGCGGAGCCCACAGCGGCGGTGACGGTCATGGCATGCCCGAACAGCGGGCTGGACGTGCTCGGGGCCAGCGTGATCACGCTTCCGTACCGGAACGAGACGATCGCCTTGCCAGTGCCGTGGTTGACGCCCGGGATGAGGGAGACGTCGGTTGCCGCCGGCGTCGCGTACCCACTTCCTCCACCGCCACCTGCCCCGACGAAACCACCGGGGTTCCCGCCGCCGGAGCCGCCGCCACCGCCGAAGTAGCCACCGCCACCGCCGCCACCACCGTTGCCGCCACCGCCACCGTTACCGCCTGGGCCGCCGCTGCCCGGGTTGGGCTGACCGGTGTTGGGATCGATGTCACTGCCTGGTATTCCAGGACCACCGACCGCGGAGTTGGGGCTGCCGCTCCCGGGTGCGGTCTGGGTCCCGCCGCCGCCAGCGACACCGGATCCCGCGGGGCCGCCGCCCTGGCCGCCGGCTTCTCCGGCGGGACCGCCACCGTTCCCGCCGCGCAGCAGGGGCCCACCGTTACCGGCACCGCCACCGCCGCCCGCCAGCAGCGCCCGGTCGGGCTGGCCGAAGGGGGCGAGCCGCACCTCCGAGCCGCCACCGCCAGACCCGCCCCCGCCGTGCGCGCCGCCGCCGCCGGATCCGTGGCCGAAGCCGCCGGGCCGGGCGAACTCGCCGTGCCGGGAGGTGCCGGGTATCCCGGCGGCGCCCACGGTGATCTGGAGAATCTGCCCCGGGCTCACAGCCAGGGTCGCGCGGGTCTCACCGCCGAGCCCGCCGGGCGCTCCCGCATTCGGCTGCTGTGGCGCAACGAAGCCGGCCGCACTGCCCCCCTCGGCTCCGAACAGGTCGACGCTCACGCTGGTCACCGCGTCCGGCACGGTGAAGGTGTCCGTACCGGACGCGGCATAGGTGCAGGTGGGTGACGGTGTGCTGAAGACCCCGCCCGTGCCGCAGGGCCCGGCTGTACTGGCCGGATCGGCAACCGCGGTGAAAGGCGTCCCCACAATGACGGCCACGGCACCGATAGCGCAGGCCGCCACCACAGCCGTGGATCTGGACATGTTGGAACAACAACGGTTCACGGGAATCAACGGCGCCTTTCCGGTCCTGCGTTGGATGACTGGTGGTGGGTGGCTGGATCGCGACACGGCCTAGACGCCGTCGTTGGCACACAACACCCAGCTATCGGAGTAGGTGTTCGACGAACTTGAGCCCCCGGTGTGGGTGGAGGCTGTCCAATACGCCGCCGTGGTGGTTCCATCGCTGACAGCGCCGCCACCCGAATCGCTGGGAAAGCTTCCGTTGAGATGATCACCGCCTGAGCCTGGTCCGGTGAAGTTGGTGGTTGTCACGCTGCCGCCGCTGACAGCGGCGCCGCCGCTGACCAGTTTCCCGTCCTGGCCACCACAGCCGACCGTCACTGTCTGGCCGGTGGTGGCTGTGGTCGGCCCGCTTACCTCGCTGTACCGGACTTTCACGGTGACACCACTGACGTTGATGTTGTTCCCGCTACAGATCGCGTAGGCGTAGGTCGTGTTGTTACTGCTGCCTCCGCCGCCGTCCCAGCCGACAGCGGTCCAGGAATCCGGATTGGTCTCACCGTCGGCCGCGGCTTTCTGCCCGTAGCTGTGTCCGGAGTTGTTGAAGGTGGGGAAGCTGGCGATCGGCTTGAGGCTCCCGACGCTGGCCGGGGTGGTACGGGCCCCGCCACCGAGCAGGACCGTGCTGGCCGGGCAGGTGGCGGTGACGAGACCCACCGTCGAGCCTGACGTGGGGCCTGCGATCTTGTTCATGACCACCTGGATATGGTTGATCAGATTGCTGGTGAAACACACCGCGTAGGGAGTGGTGGAGAAGGAGCCATTGACCGCTCCCCCGCTCCCGCCGATACCGAGCCAGTGCGTCACGTCGGTGCCGACGACCCCGGTCGAGCCGGTGTATTCGGCGCTGCCGTCGGCACTGGGCTCAGTGCCCATCACATGGTTGCCGTTCGACGATGAGCCGGTACCGATAGCCTGGTTGATCCCACCTCCCGAGACAAGGCCGCTGGCGCAGTCCGCATGGGTCGAGATCTCGGCAAAGGTGGACCCAGGCCCGCTGGTGGCTCCCGGGGTTTTCACGGTGACGCTCACGGTGTTGGCGTACGCGGTTCCCGGCACCGCTACGGCCAGCAAAGCACCTGCGATCAGCGCTTTTTCCAGTACGGGATGCCGCAGAGATATCTTCCTCATCGGATTCTCGACTCTCCCTCGTGGGCTTCGACACAGTCGACATCTGTGTGCGGCCCTGTTGAGAAACGGTGCGCACGGAACGGAAACGAAAATAATTCCTTGATCAATGGGCGTCGTGGGACGCGCCGCGCTGATGGTTCCTGGCAAGGCCGCGGGCCACCCCGATACCGGGATATGACGATGAGGTGTATCGGTGTGGCCGAGAACACGGCCAGAGGTTTTCCGGATGCGGCGAGCCGGACAGCCGGCTTCCGAAACACGCCCTGCGAAGCCGACCGGTCAGCCCGTTTTTCTCGGCGGCTGCCTCGGTCCTCGAGACCGGGCACACCGGGCAGAACCGGTCGCCTGATCGCCGGTTTCGGACTGGCCGCCGAAGTTACCGGTCGCGGACCAGAAACTCGGATCGTGCGTGCCCTCGGTGAGGGGCACGCCAGCCCCGTCGCCGGGGTAGGAGCCCTTGCCGATCATCTGATCGTCCTTCGTCGATAGCGCACGTGACCTGGTGACGATGTGGCCATGTCCCTGGCCCCGGCCGCGAACACCCACATGTGGCCGCACACCGGCAGGAGCTCTCCCGAGCAACGCTTCGTACTCACGACTGCCCCCGTGCAGGAACTCAACCCAGCTGGCATGACTACGCAGGCGCGAACTCTAGCAGGACATCGAGTGCGCATCTACGGCATTTTTTGCTTCTTCCATCAATATTTTCGGAACAGTTGGGTCCTGATCTCCGCACACGACGAAATACTGCTGACAGTAATGAAAGACCACTCATAGAGTGACAGAGGCATGGTGCGCCCATAGGGATATCCGCCGCGGCTGGAACGGCCACGGGGAGCTGCTCGCCCGGCTCTTCGCTGGTCAGGCCCTTCGCTGAGCACACGAACAGGGGCATGGCCGGGACGAATCGTCCTGGCCATGCCCCTGTTGTCGGCACTGCCCCCCGGGGGTTGCTGCCCCCGGGGTCACTGTCCCCGGATCGTCGGCGGTGAGCCCGATCAGGCGGAAGGCTCCGAGCCGACGATCGACACGAACGACACGCACTCGCCGGGCCCGCCGCCCAGGTTGTGGGTCATGCCGAGCTTCTTGCCCGCGGCGACCGTGGAGATCGTGCGCTCCGGCGGAGCCTCGCCGCGCAGCTGCAGCCAGCACTCGAACATCATCCGAAGGCCGGACGCCCCGATCGGATGCCCGAAGGCCTTCAGGCCACCGTCCGGGTTCACCGGCAGGTCACCGGTGAGGTCGTAGGTGCCGGCGAGCACCTCCTTCCAGCCGAACCCGCGCTCGGCGAAGCCGAGGTCCTCCATGAGGACGAGCTCAGTCGGGGTGAAGCAGTCGTGCACCTCGGCGAGGGCGATCTCAGCCCGCGGGTCGGTCACGCCGGCCTGGGCGTAGGCGTCCGTGGCCGAGGCGACGACTTCGGGGAACGTGGTGTAGTCGTAGTCCGGGTCGGAGTTGCCGGTAGCCGGTCCGGCGATGAACGACAGCGCCTTGATATAGATCGGCTTGTCGGTGTAGCGGTGGGCGTCCTCGGCCCGCACCACGATGGCCGCGGCCGATCCGTCGCTCACACCGGAGCAGTCGAAGATGCCCAGCGGGCCGGCGACCAGCGGCGCGTTGCAGATAACGTCCTTGGCCACCTCCTTGCGGAACTGCGCCCGGGGGTTCTTCGCGCCGTTGACGTGGTTCTTCCAGGCGATACGGGTCAGGACATCCTTCATCTCGTCGGTGTCCACGCCGTACTTCTTGGCGTAGGCAGGCGCGAGCAGGCTGAAGTTCGCCGGTGCGGTGGTGTCCGAGCCGGTCCCGTCGGATGGCGGGGCGGAGCCGACCAAGCCGGAGAACCCGGAGTCCTTGAGCTTTTCCACACCGATCGCCATGGCGATGTCGTAGGCGCCGCTGGCCACCGCGTAGCAGGCGTTGCGCAGCGCCTCCGAGCCGGTGGCGCAGTAGTTCTCCAGCCGGGAGACCGGCTTGTAGGGCAGCCGCAGCGGACGCGAGAGCGTCAGCCCGGAGTTGCCCGAACCCATCGTGCCGAGCCAGTAGGCGTCGACGTCGTCCCGGGAGAGCCCCGCCGAGGCGTAGGCCGCCTGGGAGGACTCGATCAGCAGGTCGTCGACGGAGGAGTCCCAGCGTTCCCCGAACGACGTGCAGCCCATGCCGACGATGGCAACCTTGTCCCTGATCCCGCGTGACGCCATCTCAGGCCTCCTGCCCATCGGTACCGCCCGCAGCCCGCACCGGGCGGGCCTTCCAGAAGTAGTTGTGGATGCCCCGCGCGGTGTTCACCTTGCGGAAGGTCATCTCGACCCGGTAACCGATGGCGACGCTGTCCGGGTCGACGTCGGTCAGCTCACACTTGAACCGGCCGCCGCCGTCGATGTCGATAACCACCGCGACCAACGGCGGGCTCGGGGTGAAGGCAAGCCGGTCGATCGTGAAGGTCGCCACCGTGCCGTAGGTGTCGGCGAGGCGTTGCGGCGTCATGTGGTCCACCGCACCGCACGCCCGGCAGACCCGGGCGGGCGGCAGATGCCGGGTGCCGCACTCGTCGCAGCGGGAGCCGGTGAAGCCGTACTTCCAACCGGCGTTGCGCTCGGCCGGCGGGGCGGCGTAGGCGTCCGGGTCGGGACGCCGGGGTGGTTCGGTCGAGAGCCGGCCCCGCCAGGTGAGGAAGTCGGCGTACCGCAGGGTGTCCCGCCCGCCGGCGATCTGTGTCGCCACCGAGAGCGCGGGCCGGCGGGCGGCCAGGGCCTCGGTGGTACGCAGCGCCACCGCGGTCGCGCCGTCCCCGAGGACGACGACGACGATCGTCCTGCCCGCCTCTGCCCTGTCGAGGGTGTCGGCGAGCAGCAGACCGGCGTGGGCGATCCCGGTGTTGCCGACGCTCTTGGCCAGCCCATCGACGAGGGCGTCAGCCCGTGCGCCCGCGCGCTTGGTGAAGGAAGCCACGGAGCGCGCGTGCAGGCCGGTCACGATGAGGTGATCGATCTGGTCCGGGGTCAGGTCGATCTGCTTGAGCAGATCGGCGAAGGCCCGGTCGGCGAGCGGCACGTAGATCGACTCACCGAACCGCTCCTCCCAGACCCGCGAGTGGTCGTCCCCTGGGACGCGCCACCGGTCGAGGAACTCCTCGGTGGCCGAGGCACTCGCGAGAATTTCGGCGATCACCGGCGCGTCCGCGGTGCCCGGCCCGACGAGCAGCGCCGCCGCGCCGTCACCGCCGTCACGCTCGTCCGCGCCACCGGGAAGGCCGGTGCGGATGTCCGACAGCACGACCAGCGTCGGCTCCGTCGCCGCGTTCGCGGCCAGCAGCGCCCCCACGCCAGACCGCACCGAACCGATCATGTCGACCGCGAGTACGGATTCGTCCAGTCCCAGGGCGGCATGGATGGCCGTGGCATTGGTCTTGTCCAGGTAAGCCGGCGCCGTCGTGGCGAAGTAGAGCTGCTTGGGACCGGACGCGTGTGGGCCGGCGGCAGCCGCGGACCCCCGCAGCGCGGCCCTCGCCGCTTCCACGCCCAGGGACGTCGTGTCCTCGTCGTAGGAGGCCACCGTGCGTGTGCCGGAACCCCCACGGGCACCAAGCGTGGCAGCCACGGCCTTGCGCTGGAGCCGGTGGTAAGGCAGGTAGGCGCCGTAGGCAAGTAGACCCGACATCGTTCTCCCGACGCAGTGTGGCGGAGCTGACCGCTCTGTCGTGGCGGACGTGGGCGAGACTCGGCACTTCCGCGTGACGGCAGAGGACATGTAATGAGTCAGATGCTTGCACGATTTCTGGTAGTGGGCAAGCAACCGCGAAGGTCGCCCGCCAACCGATGGGAGGCCGCGGGCGCGGCAATCCTTACATCCAAAATAGTTATATGATATGACGCCAACAGGGACCCGCCAGAGAGGAGCACGGCAGATGACCGAGGCACTTGAGGGCAAGGTCGCCATCGTGACTGGCGCCGCCCGCGGGATCGGGGCCGCCATTGCCGCCGCGCTCGCACAGGCGGGTGCCGCGGTGGCCGTAGCCGATCTCGACGGCGCCGCCGCGGCCGCGGCCGCGGACACACTGACCGCCGACAAGCCGGCCGGCCGCGCCCTCGGCGTCACCCTCGACGTCACCGACACGGCAAGCGTGCTCGCCGCGGTCGAGGGGGTGCGGGCAGAGCTCGGCGAGATCGACATTCTCGTGAACAACGCCGGGGTCGATGTGATCGGCCCGTTTGTCGACAGCGACGAGACAACCTGGCGACGCCTGGTGGACGTCAACCTGCTCGGCACCATCCGCTGTAGCCGGGCGGTCCTCGACAGCATGGTGGAACGCCGGTCAGGACGCATCATCAACATCGCGTCGGACGCCGGGCGGGTCGGATCATCCGGCGAGGTGGTCTACTCCGCCACCAAGGGCGGGGTCATCGCGTTCGCCAAGGCACTCGCGCGCGAGGTCGCACCCAGCGGGATCACAGTCAACGCCGTCTGCCCCGGCCCGACCGACACCGCCCTGCTCGACCAGGTCGCCGAGGTCAGCCAGCGCCTCTACGACTCGCTTGCGCGAGCCGTCCCGATGAAGCGGATCGGGCAGCCCACCGACATCGCCCCGGCCGTTGTCTTCCTCGCCTCCTCCGCCGCCGGCTACATCACCGGACAAACACTGTCAGTCAGCGGTGGATTGACGATGAGCTAAGTGGTCGCCGCCGGAAGTTGTTCGGGGGTGCCGGATGACAGG
>NZ_CAKJTL010000016.1:0-7555 GCF_917627385.1 Protofrankia sp. CiT1 | reverse complement strand
CCCTGGACGAACGTCCGGCGACGACCACTAAGAGCGCCCGGCAACAGGGGTGTGGATCAACCCGGCGACGCCTGTTCCGCCGCTCAGCCCACACCTTGCCGAATTAGCTTACTAATTATATTCTCTTTTAGAATATCGCCTGTAGCCAGGAGCTGCCGTGAACTTCGCCTTCAGCGAGGAGCAGGAAGAGCTACGCCGCACCGTGCGTGACTTCCTGGAGGATCTTTCTCCGGAATCCGAGGTCCGGCGTCTCATGGAAACCACCGAGGGTTACGACTCGGGCGTGTGGACGAAACTGGCGGGCGAACTCGGCCTGACTGGCCTCGCCATCCCCGAGGAGCACGGCGGTGCCGGCTACGGTTTCGTCGAGGTGGGCATCGTTCTGGAGGAGGCGGGTCGCGCGCTGCTGTGTGCGCCGTACTTCTCCACGGTCGTCCTCGCGGCGACAACGCTCGTCGCGAGTGGTGACGACGCCGCGCAGAAGGACTTCCTGCCGGGCATCGCCAGCGGCGACATCCGCGCCACGCTTGCGTTCACCGAGGAATCCGGCCGCTGGGACGCCGACGGGATCACACTTCCCGCGACCCGCAGCGGCAACGAGTGGCGGCTGAGCGGGTCCAAGACCTACGTGCTTGACGGCCATACCGCCGACCTCGTCCTGGTAGCGGCCCGCACCACCGCCGGAGTCAGCCTGTTCGCTGTGCCCGGTGACGCGCCCGGTCTCACCCGGACCGCCCTGCCGACCATGGACCTCACCCGCAAGCAGGCCCGGCTCGACTTCGACAACACCCCCGCCAGGCTGATCGGTGCCGACGGCGACGGCGCAACGGTTCTCCCGCGCGTTCTCGACACAGCGGCCATCGGCCTCGCCGCCGAGCAGGTCGGCGGTGCCCAGAAGGTCCTGGAGATGGCCGTCGAGTACGCCAAGATCCGGGTACAGTTCGGCCGGCCCATCGGTTCCTTTCAGGCCATCAAGCACAAGTGCGCGGACATGCTGCTCGACGTGGAGTCGGCCAAGTCCGCCGCGTACTACGGCCTGTGGGCGGCAGCCGAGAGCAACGACGAGCTGCCGGTCGTGGCCAGCGTGGCCAAGTCCTACTGCTCGGACGCGTTCTTCCACTGCGCTGCCGAGAACATCCAGGTACACGGCGGCATCGGCTTCACCTGGGAGCATCCCGCCCACCTCTACTTCAAGCGGGCCAAGACCTCGCAGCTCCTGCTCGGCGACCCCGCCTACCACCGCGAACAGCTCGCCCAGCGGATAGGCATCTAGGGCCGCCGGCCGCGTGACCGCGGTTTTGTTCGCGCGGCCGGAGACCTCGGGCGAGCTCAGCCGAAGGGCGTCCGCCGGCGACGCCACAAGCGTGTGCGACCAGACACCTCCCTGTTACCCGGCGACGCAGATCGAGCATCGATCAGCTAGATTATTGTCCAAGCGACCGCGCAGGGGACACCTCTACTCACCCGCCTCCGGCACCCAACGCCGGGTCACCACTCCCGTTCCGCGGCGGTGCCAACGAGCAGGAGGAATCCATGGCGACCGAAGACCGGGTCCGTGTGCCCAAGGCCGGCGAGATCGTCGCCAGCCATCTGCGCCGGCAGATCATCCTAGGCAAACTCGACGAGGGGACAGCGCTTCCGTCCGAGGCGGTTCTCATGGAACGCTTCGGGGTCTCTCGGCCAACCCTACGCGAGGGGTTCCGGGTCCTGGAGTCGGAAGGGCTGATCAGCGTACGTAGAGGCGCCCGCGGCGGCGCCCGCGTGCACCTGCCGACCGGGGACACCGCAGCCCGGTACGCGGGTGCGATCCTCCAGTACCGGGGCACCACGCTCGCGGACGTCTACGAGGCACGCGCGCTGCTGGAGTCCCGCGCCGCGGGCCTGCTCGCCGACCGGCACGACGACGATGACCTCACGCGGCTCAACGAGACGCTGGCCAAGTGCCAGGAAACCCTCGACGACCACGAACAGTTCATGTTCATCGATGCGGAGTTCCACCTCCTCGTCGTCGAGCTGGCGGGCAACCGGACGCTCCGGCTGCTGGTCGGGATGCTGTACCGCATTGTCGAGTCCGCCACCATGTCCTCGCACATGGCGCGCGTCAGCAACCCCGACCAGCAGCAGACCCTTGTCGGCAAGGCACATCGCGCCAACACCAAGCTCGTCCAGCTCATCCGCAATCATCAGACCGAGGATGCGGAGGCCTTCTGGCGCCGGCACCTCACCGCCGTCGGAAAGATCCTTCTGGAGGACGCCGACAAGCAGACCGTCCTCGATCTCCTGAGCTGAGTTCCACGTCCAAGGGTGCCAAAGCGCCCGGTGGCCTCTGTCTTTCACTGAGCTCGGTGGCGGGGCTGGCCTTGACCAAACGTGGCCGAACAGGTCGTACGAGCCCGCTCGCCGAGGCGGCGTACGCCGACCACCTCCGGCGGATGGAGAAAGGAGAAGACCGATGAGCGACCACCGGGCCGACCCGGACGCGCGCTCCTGGGAGGAGCTCACCCGGGAGTTCGGGTTCACCGACGCGGAACACGCTGAGATCGACGCCGGCGCGCAGCGGATGATCGCCGAGGCTCGTGCTTTCCGTCTGGCCGAGGTGCGTCGGCGTCAGCACACCACCCAGGTCGAGGTGGCCACGGCGATGGGCGTGACCCAGGCGCGGGTGTCCCGGATCGAGAAGGGGCAGCTGGAGCGGAGCGAGGTCGACACCCTCGCCGCCTATGTGCAGGCACTCGGCGGGAAACTGAAGATAATCGCTGACTTCGGGGACGAGTCATTTGTCCTCGGGTGATGCCGACGCTCGGCGCTGCGCCGGGACGCTCATGTCGGACTGAAGGGTCCCGGCTTGTCGGAGACAACGGACCGGACGCTCTCCACCTGATCCGTGTGTTTCCTTTGACCAGGGCGGCCACCCGCCTGCTGGCCGAGATCCGCGAGCAGGGCTATCCGGATAAGCAGCACCCTGCTCGTGTGCCACCTCCCAGCAGAGACACCCCGCACGCGCCCCGCCGTTCCCACGTCACCGGGTCGGCCGACTTATGATCAGGCGCGAGAACCTGCCCGATCACCGATCGGTAGCACCGAGACGACCTGGTCGCAAGCTGTCCGCAGATGACTGTCCTGGCTGCCCAGGTACGCGCGTTTACCTCCTACCCACCGAGCGCCGCAGCGAAGACCTCGACACGTGGATCAAAACCGTGCGGGACGACGACCCGCCCTGCATACTGTCGTCGCCGGCCTCAAGTTTGCGATTTAACGTAGTTTTCGATCAACCGGTCGGTTGCCACGGCGAGAGACCACGACTCCACGAAAAGGCGACCTTGGTACGGTTGAGGTAACGCAATCGATCCAAGGTCGCAACCATGAGTATCCTCTTCGACTCCGTCGACGTCGAGGCCACGGCGGCCGACCCCACCGGCAGCCGGGCCACCATGACCGCCACCGGCCCCGACGACCTCGATCCCGGCGGCACCACGGCCGGCGATACCGAGGCACCGGCCCGGCTCGTCCGGTTCCGCGCCGAGGTACACCGGTGCTTCACCCGGCGCGGGGACACCCTGTTCGACCTCGCCGACGCGATGCTGTGCGCCTCCGGGCCGGTCCGCTCTCCGGCGGAGCTGTCGGTGGAACCGGAGTGCCGCCGCGGGCACGGGGCTGCCTACGCCGCCCTGGCCCGGGGCCGCATCGACACCGCCGCCCTGCGCCGGCTACAGGCCGCCCACATCGATCCCGCCCGCGCCGGCGAACCACTGATGTTCAGCCTCGACACCACCCCGCTGGCCCGGCCCGACGCCGCACACACCGACGGCCGGACCATGGTCCACCTCCGCCGCAAGGGCGGCGACGCGTTCCTGCCCGGCTTCGACTACAGCATGATGGTCGGCGTCGGCTGGGGCGCCTCCTCGTGGGTGAGCCCACTCGACGCCCGCCGCCTACCCCCCGGCGCCAACCTCACCGCCCTCACCGTGGCCCAGGTCCGCGGCGTGCTCGCCGACCTAGCCGCCACCGGCACGGCGACCCCCACCGACCCGGCGCCGCTGTTGCTGTTCGACGCCGGCTACGACCCGCTCGGCCTTGCGTAGATTTCATTCCGCTGACCAGCATCTTTATGGAAATCAGATGGAGTTGCCCAGTGTGGGGTGTCCCGTCCTGGCCAGGGCTCCCGCTATGTCGGCCAGCGCGTGGGCCTGCCGGTCCGGATAGGGATGGTGCGGGCGATCTGCTCGGCTCGGTCATGCTCCCCAGCCCGCGCGAGAGCCCCCGCCACCTCAACCAGCGAACATGTCCTGCCAGAGTGGGTCGCTGACAGCGCGGGCGATGACCGGGCCACGCGCCGTGATGGGCGGGTGCTCCGGTAGCTGAGGGCCAGATTGTGGGATCCGCCACCGGCGGGTTGATCCAGTGCTCCGCGAGCAGGCTGTGCGGGAGCTTTCCTTCAGGCGTCAGCGTGGTCGCGGCCTAGCTGGCCGCAGGTGTCGTCCAAGGTCGTGCGCAGTGGGCCGGCCGGCGGGTGGGACCCAGGGGCGGCGCGGCCGTCCAGCGCGGCGATCGTCCGGTGGTAGAGGAGCTCGGCGCGTCCGGGGTCGGTTTCGATCGCGACCAGGCCGAGCTTGCCCACGTCGGCCAATGCTCCCAGCATGTAGAACGCGACGCCGGTGCGGCGTGTGTTGCTGTAGAGCAGGCCGGCCCGCAGCGCCGTGTCAAGGACATCGTCGGGGGTCAGCCCGCGGTAGGCCGAGTTCTGGACGCGGTCGCTGGCCTGGTAGCAGCGCGGCGCGCCCTCGGGCGTCCGGTACTCGCCGGTCGCCTCGTCGAACTCACCTTGGACCAGCCCGCGCAGCAGGAAGGTGGGCGCGGTCGCGCCACCCATCCGGAGGTTGATCTCCAGCGCGTGGCAGGCTCCGCCGGCGGTCGCGGGCTCGACCACGAAATCGATGCTCAGGTGGCCGAGCACGCCCCGGTCGGCCAGCGCCTTGCCGGCCCGCAGGGCCAGCGCCTGGATCTGGCGACGGGCTGCCGGGTGGGCCGGGAAGACGCAGCCGAGAAACATCTGGCCGCTGGGTCCACCGAGAATCTGGTCGTGGGTCGACACCACCCGCGCTCCAGTCCCGGGGGTGATCTCGAGCTGCACCGACGGAGAAACCGTCCCGGTTGAATCGATGAATCGTTCGACTATCCCCCCCATTTTCAGGAGCTTCTCGCCATAGGTTTCCCAGGTGTCGGCGGGACTGGCCACCGTTAGCCGCCGGGGGAGTTCCGACCGGATCCAGGGTTCGAGGTCACGGTTCGGCGCGCCCTCGAACGAAAAGACGGCGTTCCCGCCGCCCGCGAAGCTGTCATTCAGCTTGACGATCGCGCTGCGTGTTGCTCGGTCGGCCGCCTTCACCGTCGCCAGCGCGGCGACGAGGTCGGCCTCGGTCCGGACGCCCTCGACCCCGGCCGGGACCGGCACACCGGCGTCGCGCAGCAGCGTTCGCGACCCGCTCTTCCCGCCGATCTCACTCAGTGCCGGATCGCACGCGTACAGTGGCACCCCCAGCGCGACGGCCAGCGACCGCTCGAGCGGCGTGCTCACGTAGGTGACCAGGTGGGCCCGGCCGCAGGCCGGGACCGAGCGGCGCAGCCGGTCCAACTGGTCCGGGCTGGCCAGGATCTTCTCCGTCAGCGGCATCGGGCCTGGGTCGGCGCAGTCCAGCAGCGTGAGCCGCTGGCGAGCGTGCCGTCTGGGCAACGACGGGACGAGGTCGAAGGCGTACTCGACGACGGCGGGGTCAAGCGCCTCGCTGGTTACGTAGATCACCCGGGTCGCTGGCTGGGTGAGCGTGGAGAGCATGAACAGCAGGCGTTCCTCGAAATGCATGACTCCGGGGATCTTCGCGAGTTCGTCGGGATGCAGCGTCAGGCTGGGAACGACTATCACGGTTTGCTCGGCGTCGGCCGCACCGAGAATCGCGCCGAGACTGTTCTGGAGCCGGTCAAATATGGGAGAATTATCCATGAAATTGTCCTTTTGGTCGCCTCTGTCACGGACCCTCGAAGCATCGTCGGGATACGGTGTTCCGGTGCGCGTCCTGAACGCGCAGATGCCCTCTGGCCTGGGATTCCGCTCTGGGACAGGGTTCATCGGAACAGGTCGGGGGAGCTATGAGATGCGATTGTTGCACGCCTGCTGAGGATTCGTTTCCAATTCGACGCTTGAACCCGGTCGCTCTGGCAGAGCTGATCCCGGACGCGGCCGGCATCGACCCCGCCATGCGAGGACAACCGCGGACCACATGAAAGTCCGGCCAGTCCGGCGGACCCGCACGCTGAACCCGCCACGCTGAACCCGCCACGCCGAACCGGCCGGAGCCGATCAGCAACTGATTCGTTCAGGGCGAACCGACCGCCCGTAGATCACAGACGCAGATGTTCATCGGTGGATTGGGCTGGCGGCTGATTGCCCGCACGCGCCCGCCTCACCCGTGACTGTCGCGCCCGGTAGCTTTGCCAGCGATCGCCATCGACGGGATCGGGCCTGCAGACCGGGCGGTGGAGCGACTCACGACCGCCGGCTCGCCTCCGGCCGGAGCGTGTCGCGCGGGCCGACCGACCGGTGGCCGACTGGTGGCGGCCCGGAACCTTCGGCGGTCGTCTGCTGGCCGACCGCGGGCGCTGGCCGCAGTCGGGGCGGCCGGGTCAGGGCCGCCCCACAAATGATCATCACGCTGCCGACCAGCGCACCCGGCCCGAACGGTTCCGAGAGGGCAACGGCCCCGAGGACCGTCGACCACACTGGCACCACGTAGGTGACGGTCGAGGCGACCGTCGCGCCGGCAGCCCGAATGACGCTGAAGTTCAGCACGTACGCGATGCCCGTCCCGGCCGCGCCGAGCCCGAGCAGGGCCAGCCCTGCCCCGATGCCCGGCCAGTGCGGAGCGCCGCTCGCCGCCGGGCAGACCAGGATCAGCTCGGCGGCAGCGCAGCCGATCTGCATCGTCGACAGCACGATCGCCGACTCGTCGCGGCTGGACAGGAACCGCCGGGTGTAGGCGAAGCCGGCCCCGTAGCAGGTCGTGGCGCCGATGCAGGCCAGGCTGCCGGTGAGCGTGCCGCTGTGCACCCCGTGCCAGATGCCCAGCACGACCAGTACCCCGGCGAAGCCCAGGGCCAAGCCGAGCAGGCGCCGCGGCCCCGGACGCTCACCCGGTACGAGCGCGAGGACGAACAGCAGCGTGGTGAGCGGGGTCGTCGCGTTGAAGATGCCCGCCAGTAGGGAGGACACCTGCGTCTCGCCCCAGGCCAGCAGCGCGAACGGAACCGAGTTGAGCAGCGCCGCGACCAGGGCGACGTGGCCCCAGAGGGCGGCCGACCGGGGCAACCGCTGCCCGGTGGCGACGAACAGGACGCCGAGGATGAGCGCGCCGAGAAGGCAGCGCCACAGCGCCACCCACAGCGGCGGGACATCCGCGTCGACCGCGACCTTGATCAGGGCGAAGCTCGACCCCCAGATCGCAGACAGCAGGATGAAGCCCGGCAACCAGCTGATCTGGGTGCGCCGATCGGTCACCGCGAC
>NZ_CAKJTL010000015.1 GCF_917627385.1 Protofrankia sp. CiT1 | reverse complement strand
GGGTTGCAAGCCACAACGCCTGCCAGCGACGTTCAGTGACATATGGGTCGCTTTCCGTCACGGCACTGCGTTGGTTGGCGGCCCGCGCCCCGATGTAGGCGACAGCCGCGGGAGGGTCGGCGTCGAGCGATTCAAGCGCGTCGATCACGTATGCCGACAGCAGGTTGGCTGTGGAACCCGGTTCCCGGACGGGCGCCTCAGCCCCCGCACGAGCCGGCGCGTCGAGCACATCGCCCCTTCCGGCCTGGGCGAAGGCCGCCGCGGCGGCCTCGATGTCTTCGGCGAGCGAAGGCAGCCCCGCGTCCCGGAGCTCAGCGCCAGCGTGGTGGGCGACCCGGCAGACGCAGGCGACGCTGAATTCCCGAGCGGTTTCGCCCGTCCATTCCGCAACCCGCATGCCGAGACGACCACGTCTGGCCACGACCTTGTTCGCGCCGATGATGAGCGGTTCATCGAGATCGATCCGCCAGAGCTCCTCGGTGAGCCAGTAGGGCAGATCCGCCACCCGGCAGGCGTGGATGCCGGCCTTGCACGGCATGGCCGGGCTGGCCTGCACCCACCTGCCCCGCGTCGCCCCCCAGGGGTAACCGGTGAACGGGCCTGTCCCCGCCGGACGGAGAAACTTGTAGTAGCTCATCGTTGTTCTCTCCGCACGCCCGAAGGCCTGGCGGCGGCCAGCGCTGCCGCCGTGACCCGGGCCGCCAGCCCCGCGGGCACCACTGCCGTGGCCGCCGCTGTCAACGCCACCAGCGACCGGCGCGCCCGTTCGCTGTAGGCGAGGCAAGGCGGGCAGAAGAGCAGATGCTGTTCAAATGCGCTCTGATCGCCCTCGGTCAGCTCTCCGTCGTACCAGGCACCCACCAGGTCGAAAATAACGTCACAGCTGACGTCCAGCGCCCTCAGCACTGCTCTCCTCCGGCGTTCCGGCCGCGGCCGTCCAGATCACCGCTGTCACCGGCCCTGACCTCCTCATCAAGATGCGCCACATATGCCTCCCGAGCGCCGTCGAGGAGCCTGCCCTGCTCCTCCGCTGGCACGCCCATGATGTGAGCGGTCTCGGTCACCGACAGCTTTGCCGCGTCCCGGAGGATGAGAAGCGTCCGCTGGCGCGGCGGAAGGCGGCGCACGGCGTGAAGCACCTGGTCGGCAGTGGGTACCTGGCCAGCTGGCCAGGACGGCAGGCCGGTGTCCCACCATCCCGCCCAGCGGTCATCTGGAGGCAGGAAAAAGCCCGCTCGTGATCCCGTCAGCGGTTCGCCGACGGGATCGGTGTCATCGAGTTGGTCATGCTCCCGCAACAGCCGCAGGAGGGCATCGAGCAGACTCGCCCGGACCCCTGGGAGTGGTGTTCCCACCTGGGTCAGGGCCGCGGCGACGGTGTCGACCCAGGCGCGCTCAACCAGCGCGGCCGCGGCGGGACGCGCCCCGACCGCCGCCGCGAGCAGGACGGCAAACCGGTGGTGAGCGTCCATCAGCATGCCGACAGCCGTGTCATCCCCGTCGACGAGCACGATGTGCGGTGAACCCGTCACTAACCAGCCTCGGTGAATCTCGGTATCTCCCGCACACGGTCCAGCGGCCACAGGGGGAGCCTGCCACCATCGCCCCGCTCGGCGAACCGCCGCAGCTCCTGATAATCGGGGTCAACAATACGGGCCTCGCTCCCCTCGCACAGCTCGAAGTACTCGTCGAGGAAAGCGCTCACGGTCCTTGCCGGCACTGTCGGCATGGTTTCGCCTGGACAGATCAGCAGCATGTCAAAGACCCGCGGTATGCCAGGCCGCAGAGACGGCTGGAAGAACGGCATAGGAAGAAGCCTGGAGCCCGTCCGCTGGTACAGCCTGAGCCGGGCCGCCGGGTCACCGTAAACATTCGGCTGGTGGAAACGCGGATCCTCGATCTCGGCAATCACCAACGACGGCCGGATGGCCGCCCGCCACTGGGGGATGACATCGGTGAGCAGCGTCTGGCCGATGCCGCGACCGCGCGCGTCGGCCCGCACCGCGATGTAGCTGAGCAGGAGCACCCCGGATCGGGGGTAGATCTCACCCAGCATTCCCCCCAGCGGGGTTTCACCATCGAGGACCAGCGCGCCGGGGCCCAGGTCGGCGGCGGCGGCCCCTCGCAGTTCGTCCCAGGTAATGAGTTCGTCCGGCGGGAAGGCCGGTGTCAGGACCTCTGTGTAGAAGGACTCCAGCACAGGCTCACTGAGCTCGGACAGTTTTTTGATCTTCAAACCGCTCCGGCTGAGTGCGCCGATCGGCTGAGCCTCACTTGGCATGACCACCTCCTCATCTTCGCCTGTTCCTGACCACCTGGCCAGCATCGGCCCGGCCGACGCCTGTCGCCCGTCGACAGGGCCATCTTTTACGCCGCTTGCACACGGCGTGCACCGCTCGAGGACCGGCAGAGTAATCTGGCCGGTGCCAGCGGGGAAAGGACGTTCCTGAATGCCAAGGGCCGCAGTCGACATGGCTGTCCGTGTGCCGGACGCTCAGCTCGCGAGCGCCTATGACATGTGGTACGAGTTCGTGAAAGCCGCTTGGGAGGACGACCACGGCCGCGATGACGTGGAGATCACCGTCGTCGCACTGGAACTCTATCCGTCGGGGACACCCGCCCGGCCCGTTACCCGGCGGCTGTCCACGCCCAGCGGGGACGCGCTGGTGTTCCGGCCGGCCTGGTTCAGCACATATGACCCCGAGCAGTCCGAGCATGGCAAGATCAGCATTAACGGGCCGCGGTATGAGCTCTTCGATTTTTCTTTCGACTACCGCTTCCGCCCGCCGCGGGCGAAGCTGGTCGTCGAATTACCAGACGAACGGATGTCCCGTACTATTCTCGAGGTGATCGACGATTCGAGCTCGGCGGTGCCGCGTGCTCGCCAGCCCGAAACAGCTCCCGAAGGACGGGCGATTGGCGGGCGGCAGCCTACGATCTTCATCGGGCACGGCGGGCCGAACCAGCTGTGGCGCATCCTCAAGGACTACCTGTCCGAGTTCGGTTTCCGAGTGGTGACCTTCGAGAGCGCGCCCCGCTACGGCCGGTCGGCGGCGCACGTCGTGTGGGAGATGCTCCAGCAGGCGGACTTCGCGTTACTCCTCCACACCGCGGACGACGAGACGCATTTCGGTACCGTCCGGTCGCGCCAGAACGTGGTTCACGAGACCGGCCTTTTCCAGGGCAGACTGGGCTTCGAAAAGGCAATCATCATCCGGGAAGAAGGCGTCGAGGAGTTCTCCAACCTCGCCGGGATTCAGGAGATCCGGTTTCCCCGCGGGAACATCGAGGCAGCGCACGGAGAGATTCTCCGCGCGCTGCACGACACTTTTCCCGCTCGCTGACCCGGGCGGACGCCCAGAAATCTCCTGATCGGCGATATCTGGACCAGCCCCGAAGGCATACGAGACGCCGAGCACCTGTTCAGCACGGCGGCGGTTGGCCACGAAATCGAGCGCGGCGCTGGCCGCTGTCACCGAGAACCGGCTGTTGGGAACCGCTCGCTGGGGCCATTCGCCGGGGCACTGTTTCCGCTCAGCCTACGATACGGTGCAGCACGTTGCGGTCGGTGTGCTCGATCACGCCATCCCAGCGGGCATGGGTGATCAATGTTTTCTCACTGTAGGCGAAGACGCCATCGGCCCGCACTGTCACCGTGACCTCAAAACCGATCGTGCGGGCGGCCTTCGCCAGATAGAGGTTGGACAGGATCCCGTACGTCTCCGAATCCACCTCCGCCCGCATGGTGAAGGCGGTCGCGTCCGGCGCCGCTGTGCCGCCAGCCAGCACGCTCTGCCCACGGGGCACATTGAAGCAACGCATCACCTGGCCGGCAACGGCGTCCCACAACCAGTAACCGACCTCGGTGTGGAAGGGGTTCTCCTCCCCTGCGCGCCACGCGGCGGTGCGGTAGTCCAAGCCATACAGCACCTGCGGGCCGTTCGCCACCGGGCCGAACGGCTTGAGCGACATACGTTCACGAAACGGCGTCTCGACGATGCGGCCCTCGGCGTTCGAGAAGGCCACGTCGAGGCCCTCGTCGCCCTCCCACTCCCCGGCCAGCGCCGCCAACGGCCCGAACTCGGTGGCCTGCACGCTCTCCACTGCGAACCCCTCTTCAACCGGCTCGAACCTCCCGGACCAGCGCAGTCCGGCATGCAGGACGTTACCGGTCGTCTCCGGTATCGCGGACGGATCCGGCGCATCTCGGCCCGTGAGACTGACAGCATTCGAGCAGATGGTCCCGAGACGGCGCCGACGGCTCACGTCCTGTGGGTGATGCGCCAGGCGTTCCTGGACTTTGACAATGGGTGGCGCGAGCCTGGGTCCCAGACCCGATTCGGTGGCATTGCCATTGGCACAGCCACCGGCGCCAACAGGACAGGAGCAAGATCATTAATATAAGACCTGAGGTGGTGCCGCTGCCGGTATCCGATGTGGATCGAGCCAAGAATTTCTGCGTGGCACTCGGCACGGGGCTTACGGCGGCCGTCCCCGGCAGGCACGAGAAAGAGATCGGGCGGGCCGGCCCGGACTGGCCAGACTGGTATGCGCGGTACATGGTGGGCGCGCGGGACGTGCGGGTGGCTGGCGGATGACCGGCCGCGACTACGATGTGATCGTCGTCGGGGGCGGCTCACCGGGCGAGCACTGCGCTGGCGAGCTGGCCGATGGCGGCCTACGGGTGGCGCTGGTAGAGCGGGAGCTGGTCGGCGGCGAGTGCTCGTACTGGGCGTGCATCCCGTCCAAGACGCTGCTGCGCCCCGGCGAGGCGGTGTGCCAGGCGCGGGAGGTGGGAGCCACCGCGCGGGTGGATGTCGCGGGCGCGCTGGCCTATCGCGACTTCATGGTCTCGGACCACTCCGACGCCGGGCAGCAGGCCTGGCTGGCGAGCAAGGGCATCGACCTGATCCGCGGCACCGGGCGCCTGAGCGGGCCCGGCGTGGTCGAGGTCGACGGCCGGCGTTACGCGGCGGCGCATGTGGTGTTGGCGACCGGCTCGGATCCGGTCATGCCGCCGGTCCCGGGCCTGCGCGAGTTGGACGGTGTCTGGACCAACCGCGAGGTGACCGGCATGAAGGCCGTCCCGCGCCGCCTGCTGATCGTCGGCGGTGGGCCGGTCGGTGTCGAGATGGCTCAGGCCGTGCGCCGGCTGGGCGGCGAGGTGGCCCTCGTCGAGGGCGCGGGACACGTGCTGGCCCGCGAGCCCGCGCCACTCGGCGAGGCGCTCGGTGAGGTTCTGCGCCGTGACGGCGTCGAGCTGCTCCTCGGCGCGCGGGCGGGCGCGGCGCGACGCGACGGCGGGGATTACGTGCTGACCCTCGAGAGCGGCCGCGAGCTACGTGGCGACCGGTTGCTGGTCGCCACCGGCCGGCGTCCCCGCGTGGACGGCATCGGCCTGGAGACGCTCGGTGTCCAGGCCGACCGGCGCGGCGTCGCGGTCGACGCCTACCTGCGCGCCGGTGAGCGCCTGTGGGCCATCGGCGACGTCACCGGGGTGCGGCTACTGACCCATGTCGGCAAGTACCAGGGCGAAGTCGTCGCCGCGAACATCCTCGGTGAGCCCCGCGAGGCCAATTACGAGGCTGTTCCGGACGTGGTCTACACCGACCCACAGGCGGCCGCGGTCGGCGCCGCCGAGAGCCGGTTCACCGCGACCGCACTGGTGTCCGAGGTGTCCAAGACAGCCACCTACACCCACGCCTACGCCAGGTCGAACGGCTTCCTGACGCTGTGCAGCGACGGCGACCGGCTGACGGGCGCCTACGCGCTCGGCCCCGAGGCAGGCGAGTGGCTGCAGCAGGCCACCCTGGCCATCCGCGCCCGCGTGCCGCTCGAGGTGCTGCGCGATGTCATCCAGCCCTTCCCCACCTTCTCGGAGATCTACGTCAGTGCGCTGAAGGCGCTGCGCAACGAGATCACACAAGAGACCGCGGCGGACCGCCACCCGGTCCGGATGGATACGTCGTGAGCGTGTCTCGCCTGGACAGGCCCGCCGCTTAGTGGTCGGCACTTAGAGCGACCGGCAATAGGGGACGCGGCGTCGCGGGGCTGGGGCACGCACCTCGCTGTGTTGTCGTCGGTCACCACCCAACACCAGGGTGGCTCCCTCCTCCGCCTCGCGATGCACGCACCCCAGCCCCGCTCCTTGATCCACGCCCCTATTGCCGGGTGCTCTTAGAGCGCCCGGGGCAGGTCCGCTATGCCCTGTCCTCGCCCAATGCGCCAGAGCCATCTCGATCACTCCGGCGCGACACGCGAGTCAAGCCCTACCCAACTGTCGATGACATAGGACGGCACCGCTTTACTAGTAGGCACAGTGCCTACCTTGCGATCATCTTGCCGCCGCGCGTTGGGCCAGCATCCGCTGGACACGCTGGCAGCCGGCGCGGCTGCCTCATCAACCGCGCCGCGTGGTTGCCGCATGCCCGGCGCTTTCAATATCGTCCGGCAGGCGGGCACTGTCCTGGGACAGCCTGGCGTCCCCAGCACCAGTCAGCAACTCAAACCTGTCGACGTTACGCGAGAACCGGGATGACGTTCGCGATCCACGCGGACGGCCTGACCAAACGCTACCGGCACCGGACCGTGGTGGACTGCCTCGACCTCCAGGTGGCGACCGGTGACCGGTTCGGGTTCCTCGGCCCCAACGGTTCGGGCAAGTCCACGACTGTCCGCATGCTGCTCGGCTTGGTGCGCCCGAGCGCCGGTAGCGTCAAGATTCTCGGCCGGAGCATGCCCCGCCACGCTCGGCAGGTACTGCCCAAGATCGGTGCGCTGGTCGAGGCTCCCGCGTTCCACACTTTTCTGTCGGCCCGGGTCGAGTTGTCCGCGCTTGACGCGGCCGGCCGCGGCGGTGCTCGACGCAGCCGCCGGAGACGGATCGAGGACGCCCTCGACCGGGTCGGGCTCGGCGCCATCGACGACCGGCCGATCAGCAGGTTCTCACTCGGGATGAAACAACGGCTCGGCCTCGCCGCGGCCCTGTTGCGCCGGCCTCGTCTGTTGATACTGGACGAGCCGACAAACGGTCTCGACCCACAGAGCATCCGGGAGATTCGTGATCTGCTGCTTGAGCTGAACGCCGAGGGAACGACCGTCTTCCTTTCGTCGCACCTGCTCTCGGAGGTTGAGATGCTTTGCACCGAGACAGCCATCATCTGTGATGGCCGGCTGGTCGCGCATGACTCCCTTGACACGTTGTGCGGGCCGACCGGCCGGGTCACCCTGCGTACCCCGGATTCCGACCTCGCGGCGCACCTGCTCGAACGGGTGCTCGAGGCCCGCGACGGGCATTCCCTGGTCGCCCGGACGCAGAACCCGATGGCGCTCAACGCCGCGCTGGTCTCAGCCGGTGTGCGCGTCTCCGAACTGGTGGTGGAACGACGATCACTTGAGGATGTCTTCCTGGAACTGACCGGCAATGATCCAGCCGGTGACCTGGAATCCATCCTGGATGACCGATGATCCGCGTCGAGCTCCGGATCCTGCTGGTACGACGGCGGACGTGGATGTCAGTGCTGATGCTCGCGGCACTTCCAGTGATCGTCGCACTTTTTTTGAAAATTAGCGGAATAGGGTCGAGCACCGCAAGTCCAGCCTTCCTCGCGGAGGTCGTGCACAACGGGACGTGGCTTCCGGTCGCGGCCCTCGCCCTCATCCTGCCGTTGTTCCTACCGGTGGCGGTACTGCTGCTGGCCGGTGAGGCGATCGCTGGCGAGGCCAACGCGGGGACCTTGCGCTACTTGGTTATCCGGCCGGTTGGCAGGGGCCGGCTACTGGCCGCGAAGCTCGCCGGGATCATGGTTTATCTGGTGATCGCGGTGACGGCGGTGATCACGACCTCCTTCGTGGTCGGCTGGGGGCTGTTCGGGCTGGCCCCCATCCGGCCGCTGTCCGGCGCTGGGCCTCCTCTCTCCCTGTCGCAGGCAGGCATCCGGATCGCGCTTTCAGCGCTGTTCGTGGCCGCGTCCATGCTCGGCATCGTCGGCATCGGGCTGTTCCTGTCGGTGGTCACCGCTACGCCGCTCGCGGCGACACTCGGAGCCCTCGGTGTCCTCGTCACCGCGGGAGTCCTCGATCAGCTGCCGGCTGCCGCCGCGATCCAGCCATACCTGCCGACCCACTACTGGATGGGGTTCGTCGACCTGTTCCGTGCACCCATGAGCTGGGTGAACATCAGACGTGGGCTGGTGCTCGAGAGCGGCTACGGGGCGGCAATGATCATCATTGCCCGGATCGTGTTCGGCACCCGGGACATCACGAGCTGATGGCCCCATCGCGACCAGCCGTTACGAGCTGATGGCCGCACGACTGACGGCCGTCACGAGCTGACACGGCCCGCCTCGGCGGCTTGACGGCTGCCGGCTCGGGTGCGCCGCGGGTCCGGCCCGATGACCGCCGCGAAACGGCGTAGATACTCGTACTCGAGGCTCAGCATCCGGGCGGTATGTGTGTCGAACGCATCCCTGCTGCCGTGCAGGAACGCATCGTGACGGGTCGTGTGCAGCTGGCCCACTTCACGGGTGAGGTCCTCGTCCGACAGCTGGGCTGCGGGAATGCCTTCGGGACGATGCTTCATACCGGCTGGCATACCCACCTGGGCGGTCCCGGTCACCTGGCTGTCACCACTGGGGCGGGTCTGCTGGAGCGTCGATCGCGTCCCTGCCTTCTCCCTGGTGGGCGCCGGACCAGCCGATCACGGCCCGCCCGGCGGTACGGACGAGAGCCTGGGGCATCATTCCCAGACGGCCGTCATTCCCAGGCGACACGGTTGTGCGGGAGGTGAGGCGAGATGGTCGACGCTCATGGCGCGGTGGAAGGATTTCGCCCGAGCAGCGGTGGGCTGCCCTTCATCAACGACTTTCCGAAGCAGCCCGTCCTGAAGATCAATATTCCGGGTATCGGGCAGGTACCGATCGGTGACGCCAGTCGCGGCCTGTGCGGCGGCATGATCTATACAGCGCGTGATCTTTTCGAGGCGAGCCTGACCCCACCGGCGTTGCAGGAACCACCGCCGCCGGGCTCACCGCTGTACCGCTACATCGTTCGCCGGCTGTTTGACAGCTTCGACATCCCGCGCGGTGTTGTCCGCTACTACCAGCTCATGGCGACTCCGGACACGGACACCACGCGGTCCTCGCTGACGGTACGCGGTAGCCGGCGCATCACGGTCGTGAACGAGTGGCCGCGGGTGCGGCTCGACCTCGACCGCGGCGTGCTGGCCCCACTCGGAGTCATCACACTGCGCTCGTACGACCCGTTCCAGCTCGGGGCCAACCACCAGTTGCTGGCATACGCCTACGAACAGCGACAAACCGCTGTCACCCTCTGGGTCTACGACCCGAACACCCCCCTGGAACGAGCCGATGACGTGACGCTGTCGTTCGATGTGGCGTACCCGGCCGGATCGGTTCCGATCACCCACAACCTGGCCATCGGTGGACGTCCGGTGCGGGCCTTCTTCCTCCCGCGCTATCGTTGGGTCAACCCGCTGCCGGCACTGGCCGACGCCTAAGAGTAACCGGCAACAGAGTGCGTGGCGTCGCGACGAGGGCTGGGCGGGTTGTGGAGCCCGGTGGTTGCGAGGCCATGGCCGGGACCGGCATAGAGCCCGTTTGTCTCCAGCGGCCCGGCACCCCTATGCTTGCAGTGTTCCCAACGGTTGACACTGCGGGTGGGTTGTAGCTTGGCCCGGTCGCCGTCGCCCGCCCCCATCGTCTAGCGGCCTAGGACATCGCCCTTTCAAGGCGGTAGCACGGGTTCGAATCCCGTTGGGGGCACAGATTGTAGTCAATATGTTTCTATGTGCAACCTGCAGGGGTCGTCCGCGAGGAAGCTCAGGGCCACGGCCGGCCGGGCAGAAGGCCACCCAAGAACCATGACTGTCCATCTGCCTGCCGACATCCCGGAGAACGCAAAACTGTCTGGAACGTGAGCGTCTCCGCCGACGACGCCAGGGGGACGGCATCGACGGGAACCGGACACCCGGGGCCACCGGGCCGCTGGTCGCCCCAGAGCTCGTGGTGCACGTGTTCGCCCCGGTCGGAGGCGAGCACGCGGCCGAGATGTATGACTATCTGCGCCGGCTCTGGGATGCCTGCGGGGACCAGTTCGGCATGTGGCACCCGATGGACAGGCTCAGCCTGCCCCGGCAGCCGCCCGAGCGGCACCGGCCGGTGACCGCCCAGGTCGAGGAACCGATCGCGGCTCGGCGGCATGCCGGTCCAGGGGTGTTCCAGGGCCTGCTGCGCCGGGTGCACGATGTGCTGTGCCTGTCGGTGATGCTCGCGCCGCCGCCCGAATCAGTACCGACCTGGGTCGATCTGCGCCACCGGTGGGCCCAGGTGAGCGAACCCGTCCCGGACGGGCTGCTCGGCGTGGCCGAGATCTACCAGGCCCGGCTGGCCGATCCGGCACTGGCGCACGTTGTACCGACGCCGGCACTCGGCGCGGCCTGCCGGCTGCTGTTGCCCGCGCAGCCGGCGGCCGAGGACTTCGACGGTCACGGCATCGCCGCAGCGGACGGGTTCGCGGTCTGGGAGGCCGCACGGGAGGACAACGCCCGGTTGCGCCGCCGGCTGGTGGTGATCGCACCGCACGACCGCGACCCCGAGCTCAGCGCCTGGACATGGACACGCGGCGGCGACGCCGCCGTGACACCGTTCGCCCGCTATCTCATGCACGCGGCCAAGCTCCGATACCACCTGCGGGTCTGGGCCGGAGGCGAACCCCTACGCGCCCAGCGGGCGGCGACCGACCGCGCGGCCGCCACGGTGGCCCGTCTGACGGACGAGCACTCGGAGGCGAACACCAGCGCGGGGCAGGACGCCCCAGGCGCGGCTCTCCCCACCGAAAACACGGCTCTCCTGTCGGCGGATGAGGCTCGGCACCAGGTCGCGCGGCTCCGCGCCGAGACATACCACCTCGGCGCTGCGATCGCCCAGGTGCGACAGCTCAGGCGCACGGTCGAGATCGCCGCCGCCAACCTCGCCGGCTACCTGCCGGCGACGACCACACCCCCGGAATCCGGCGGTAAGCACACCGCGGACGCCGCCCTCGGACTGTTCGCCGACGACCGCAGCCTCGCCGACTGGTTCGTCCAACAGCTCGACGACGACCTCTACTACGCGGGCGAGACACTCAGCGGCGGGCGGCAGGCCCTGAATGCCGCAGCGGCGCTGTTCAGCATGCCGCCCGACACGCCCCCCGGCGCCTCACCCGATGAACGGCTGGACCGGGCGGCAGCCGGCCACGAACCCACCGACGGCACCGACGATCCCCAACAGCTATGTGTGCTCGTTCTCGCGGACGAATGGCTTCCCGGCCGGGGTGGTATCACCGCGCTGAACCGGTATCTGTGCGCCGCGCTGGCCGCAGCCGGTGTCACCGTCTACTGCGTCGTCCCGGCGTCGTCACCCGAGGAACAGGCGGATGCCACGCGGGCGGGGGTCCGGCTCCTCAACGCGCAGACTGTACCTGGAGCCACCGGACCCGAGCTCCTGATGCGCAGGCCACCGCTGCCCGCCGGTGTCCTCCCCGACATCGTCGTCGGCCACGGCCGGATCACCGGCTCCCATGCCAAGGCGGTCACCGAGGATCACTTTCCCAAGGCCCGCCGGCTGCACATCGTCCATACCTCCCCGGACGAGAGCGACTGGTGGCGCGACGGCCAGGATGTCGACATCGGCGCCCTGGCCGAGGACCGCACGACGGCCCAGCTCATGCTCAGCAGGGACGCGACCGCTGTGCTCGCGGTCGGTCCGCGGCTACACCAGTGGATCCGCCGGGAGCTGTCGGTCTTCGACCGCGCACCCGAGCCCATCCGGCTCGACCCGGGCTTCGACACCGCCGACGCGCCGCAACGCCGACCCCCGCCCGGGATGCCGCAGATTCTGGTACTCGGCCGCCTAGAGGACGCCCAGGTGAAGGGCCTCGACATCGCTGCCCGCGCGGTCGGGCACGCGGACGGGCTGCGCGGGCCGGCGGACCCGCCGATTGAGCTCCTGCTCCGCGGCGCGCCACCCGGACAGGCCCGAGAGATCAGGGAAAGGGTGCTGCACCGGTCCGGGCGGTCATCGCTCGCAGTGACGGTGCGCAACTACTCCTCGGACTTCGAGCGGCTCGGGTGGGACCTGCGCCGAGCCAGCCTGCTGCTGATGCCGTCGCGCGCCGAGGGCTTCGGCCTGGTCGGCGTCGAGGCGATCGTTGCTGGCACCCCCGTGCTGGTCAGCGACCGCAGCGGCCTCGGCGAGCTGCTGCGCGAGGTGCTTCCCGGCCCGGACGCCGACCAGCTCGTCGTTCCGGTCCACAACGACGACGGTGATGCTGAGAGGTGGGGACGGCGGATCCACGAGATTCTCCGCGATCGCGACGCCGCGTTCACGCGGGCGGAGTCGGCTCGCCGGACGCTGCGACAACGACGAACGTGGGCGGCGGCCATCGCTCACCTGCTCTCCGCCCTTGGCCTGGCGGAGCCTGGTGGGGCCGCTCACTGACGTCACCGCCCATTGACGCCACGGCTCGCCAATGCCAGCACGGCGAGGGCGACCAGACTCCGTTTTCAGCTGCCGCTGTGAATGTGCGCGGCCCACCGGGACGGATACGTCAGCCGCCGGTCACGGAGCCATCTGGTGACGGCGTGCAGGGCAGCGGCCGGTTCGACCAGTTCGGGACCGGTCAAGGCCGCGTAGAGCTCGTCGGCGATCTGGGCGGCGACCCGGTCCTTGATCGGCCACAGGGTGGCGAGGACGTGCCGGTAGCCGGCGAGCTGGAACGCCGAGGCGAGGTGGATCGCCTCGTCGACGAGCCGAGTGCCCGGCTGAGCGGTGGAGCAGGCCGACAGGTAGGCGAGATTCGCCTCCAGGCGGAGCTGGGACACGTCGACGACGGTGAACGGCCGTTCCCGATGGTCGTGCAGGAGCAGCCGGCTGGATGACGGGGCGGTCAGATCGCTGTGCCCATAGCAGGCGAAGTGCGCCCAGGCCGCGTCCGGAAGCGCGGCGTGCACCGTCTCCCAGCGGGCGTCCGGACCGACCAGCTCACGGACCCGGCCCGGCAGATGCCGGTGCAGGGCTGCGAGCTCGTTCGTCGCGCTGGGGAGATCGAGCCCGGCGACTGATCCGGGGCTCCCGACCTCTGGCCCGTCGGCTTCTGGCCCGTCCGTCCCCGGCTCGGCGACGGGTGCGGGGGTGCGCGGCATCACGACCGCAAGCACCTGGCCGGTGGACGCATCCGCGTGGCCGGATGCCAGGGCACCGCCGGCACGGCGAGCGTGGATCAGCGCCCGCAGGGTCGGGGTGTGGGACGACACGACCCGATCGGTCACTGTCGCCGGGTGGGGAGCGAAGCGGGTGTCGTGCCGGCCCGCCGCGTGGACCGGCAGGAACGCCAGCGCCCCGGCCAGGCACCACCACAGCCGCGGCAGGCCGTCCGACTGGTCCGGTGCGGGCCGGTCCCGGGCTGGCCGGCCTGCGGCAGCCGGTTCCGGGGCTGGCAGCAGCGCATGCTGGTCGAGGTGGTGCAGGATGGGGCCGGCAAGCCGGTCCCACAGCCAGACCAGCGTCTCCGACAGCCGTTGCTGGGCCTGCTCCCGCCCGTCGATACCGGCCTTGATGTCCTCGGTCGCGGCCAAGGCGCTCAGGAACTCCGCGGTCTCCTCCTCGACGGCGTCCGGCGTCAGCGCGGCCAGCTCCACCGGCTCGCCGACCCCGGCCTCGGTGACCACCAGCGCGTACGAGCCGAACCGGGAGACCGCCACCAGCACGACCGGGCCCCCGGCCGCCGCCCGGGTCAGCTCCGCCAGCGGCGGCGGCCGCAGGAACCCCTCGAAGCCGCGCAGGCCGCGGATCGACGCGACCAATCCGTCGAACTCCTCGCGCACCGCTCGCCTAGCCCGGATCAGCTCCACCCGGCCAACATCGCCACCCGCTGTGCCACTCCTGCCACCCAGCGGCGCTGCGTAGCCGGCGCCGGCCACCGCCGGCCGGTCAAGCTCGGCAGCCAGCGCGACGAAGCGGTCGTGCAGCACCTGGTCTGCGGCGTGCAGATCGCTCAGGTTCCGCCGGGTATCCAG
>NZ_CAKJTL010000014.1 GCF_917627385.1 Protofrankia sp. CiT1 | reverse complement strand
CCCGGTGCCGCAGCCGCTGGCTGACATAGAGCGAACCGTCGGGCGCGATCGCGATCGAGTAGGGGGAGAGGACGTCGAGCGAGGCAGCGCCAGGTTCCCCGACGGCCTGCCCGCAGGCTACTGGGCCGGCCCGCCGCCGGGCGCGGCCCTTGCCGATCCGGCGGGCCGCATCGGCAAGGCCGGCGCCGCGGTGCGCAGGGGTGTCCTCCGCCGCGCGCTCGCGAATTCCGGGGCTGTCCTCGGCACGCCCCTCGCCGCTTCCGCTGCGTATCGGCGGCGGGGTGGAATCCGGAGTGATGACGGTGCTCGGCACGGCGGCATCGGGAGCGCCCACATCCGACCGGATCGCATGCGCGTCCGCGGCGATTCCCGGCACCGCCGGCGGTGGAGCCTGCCTGCCAGGCCCGACCGCAGCCCCCCTCCCCGGGGGTTCATGACCGAGCCCTCGGGCGGCGTCGCGAACCTCGTCACTCAGGTGGACCGGCATCGAGCAGCGCGCGAGCCAGCCCGGGCCGAGCGACGCCACGGTCGCAGTGGCGAGGTCGAAGGCGAAGGCCCGGGCGGAAGGGTGCCGGTTCGCGGGGTTCTTGCGCAGCGCCCGGGTGACGACCGCGGCCAGGGCGGGAGGTGCGGTGACCAACGGCGCCGGTTCGACGTGGACGTGGTGGTGCATCAACTCGAGCACCGGCATGGTACGTGGGAACGGTGGGCGTCCGGCGAGCAGTTCGTAGAGGACCACCCCGAGGGAGTACATGTCGTCCGCGGGGCCGAGGACTCCGCCCTCGATCCGCTCGGGCGACATGTAGACGGGGGTGCCGACGCCGACGCTCGCCGTTGCGGGGATGGCGTGGACCAGCTTGGCGATCCCGAAGTCGGTGACCTTGAGCCGGCCGTCGGTGGCGAGGAGCATGTTGTCCGGCTTGATGTCGCGGTGGAGCACCCGTGCGTCGTGCGCGTATTCGAGGGCCGCCGCAGCGGCGAGGCCGGCAGCGCAGACGATGTCCACGGTCACGCCTTTGGCCGCCTTCGCCCGCAAGGTACCGCCGGAGAGCCGCTCCATCACGATCAGACAGAGGTCGCCGCTTTCCACATAGTCGTAGATCTGCACGATGTGCGGATGGTTGAGGGCGGCGAGCAGCTGGGCCTCGGTGACGAAACGCGCGCGATCATTGACGTTGCTCTCCGCGGACTCCAGTACCTTGATGGCGACGTCTCGCATGAGGCGCTGATGTGTGCCGGCAAGCACCACCCCATAGCTGCCCCGGCCCAACACATCAGAGATCGTGTAGGCCGGCAGCGCATCCTCGATCCGAACCCGGTCGATCACGCGGTCCATCCCCATGGTCAGTCGCAGGGCGGGTTGTAGGGCAGTTCGGGGACGTACTCCTGCCACTCGTCGCGGGTCAGGGGGTCCCCGACTTTCGCGCAGACGCGGTTCACGATCCGGTCAGGGTCGAGTTCCCAGACGTAGCCTGCAATGCTCTGGTATGGAGAGCCGGTGATGACTTCGCCGTCCGGGGTGAAGAGAACCTGTGCGAAGCCGGCGAAGCTGCCCTCGATCCGCCCGAACGACGTCGGACTGTCAATTTTCGTGATGTCCCAGATACGTACCGTGCTATCACCGCCCCCGGCAGCTACGAGTCTGCCGTTCGGACTGAACACGATCGAGTCGACGGAGCCTCCGTGGCCGGTCAGGGTCGCCAGCAGGCGAGGCGCGGCCGGGTCGCGGATGCTCCACAAGGTGACGGTGCGGTCGCCTCCCCCCGCCGCGAGGGTTTGTCCGTCCGGGGAGAAATCGACCGAAAAGATTCCGCCCGTCTTGAAGCCCGAAACCTCGCCCACCTGTTGTGGATTCCTCGGGTCGGCGACGTTCCACAGGCGAACAGATCGATCGAAGTTCCCCGAGGCCGTCGTTGCGATGGTTCGGCCGTCCGGACTGAACGCCACGACTTCGACGGAGGCAGCCGAAGGTCCACCGCTGAAGGTCCCCATGGGTTCGGGACGGGTCGGGTCGACCGTGCTCCATAGCCGAACCCTTCCTTCTTCACCGCCACTCACAAGGACATCCCCTGTGGGACTGAAGGCGATACTGTCGACGGCACCGATCCCGGAATCGACCGTCGATTGCAGGACCGGATTCCGCACGTCGGAGACGTCCCACAACTTGATGGTGCCGTCCGCGCTGGCTGTAACGAGCCGGCGTCCGTCCGGGGTAAAATCTGTTCCCGTCACGGCGTCGGTATGACCCTGCAGCACAGCGAGAGGCAGTGACCGGTAGGGGTCGCTGACGTCCCACAGGCGGGCCGTAGTGTCGTAGCTTCCAGTGGCCATGACGCGCCCGTGCGGACGCATGGCGGCGCTGGAAAATCCGTCGCTGTGCCCGACCAGCAGCGGGCCGGTCACGTCCCATATCCGTAGTGCACCGTCATTGGCTCCGACGGCGATGGTGCGGCCGTCCGGGCTGAAAGCTGCGGCCCAGGCCTTGAAACCCTGGGAATACCGGGTGATCCAGTTACTGGAATTGAGCGGGTTGTAAAGCCTGATGTCGTACTGGGTGGCGACCACGACAACCTGATTGTCCGGGCTGAACCCTACGGCCTGGACATCAGGCTCCTCGATCTGTGTGACCAGGGTCGGCCGTCGCGGATCCCCGAGCTGAAAAATCCGGGCGTAGCCGGTGACGTCTCCGGTCACGATCGACTGGCCGTCCGAGCTGAAAGAGAGGTTATGGATCTGTCCCTGGTCGCCTTCAGTCGGGGCGAGCGCGCTGACGAAATACGGCGTGCGAGAGTCGGCGATGTCCCACAGTTTAGCGGTGCCGTCATTGCTTCCGGTGGCCACAAATTGACCGTCCGGGCTGAACGCGACCGCTCGGACGAGGTCGGAATGGCCGCCTATCGTCCCCAGAGGCCTGACCTGTCCGGGGTCGGAAAGGTCCCACAATTTAACGTCGTTGCCGTAACCTCCGCTTGCCATCGTCCTGCCGTCCCGGGTGAAGGAGAGCCCGAATACTGAAGCGGACGCCGGCGGCAGGGTGGACCGCAGTGCCGGACGCGTGGGGTCCGCCACATCCCACAACTTCACGCTTCCGTCGTCGCCTCCCGTGGCCAACAGCGTGCCCCCTGGCTGGAAAGTGACGGCCTTGACGGGCGCGCTGTATCCACGCAACACGGCGATCGGGGTGCGCCGGCGTGGATCGGTTGCGTCCCACAACGCGGCAGTTGAATCGTCGCTGCCGGTTGCGATGAGACGGCCGTCGGGGCTGTATGCGGTTGTGCCGACCGACGCGGAGTGGCCTCCGGCGAACCGGGTCGCCGGAGCGAAGCCGCTGCCGAAGCTCGACAACACCGCTCCCCGCGCCTCAGGCGTGGGTGAGAGCCGGTAGGCGACCAGACCGAGTTGGGCGCCGAGGACCGGGTCAGACCCCCTCAGGAGGAACACGTCGGCCGCTATGCGTTGCGACAGCGCACGGTTGCGTGCATCCTCCGCGGAGGACTGCTGCTGGAAGGCGAACACCATCGCGATGGTCGCGAAGATGAGCAGTGCGGTCACCGCAGCCAGGAGCTGGCGCAACCGGCGGGTCCGGCGGGTCGTCGCGCGCTGCTCGGCCAGCTCGTGTGCGACGCTGCCGTCGAGAAAGTCACGGCCGACCGGGCTGAGCTCAGCACGCTGCCCGCCTGGCTCCGCCCATGCTCGCACTCCGGCCAGCCGACTCCCGGCGAACAGGTAGGACGGGTCACGGCCGCGCTCGTCCCACTCCCGGGCCGCTTCGTCGAGTTGCTGACGGGCGACGGCCCCGGCACGGTCGATCTCCACCCACTCGCGCAGCCGGGGCCAGGAGCGCAGCAGAGCCTCGTGGGAAAGCTGGACCGTGTCGGCGTCGACCGAAACCAGCCGGGCTTCCACCAGCGCGTCCAGCACACCGGCGGCCGGCGGATGGTCAAGTTCGGCGAGCAAGTCCTTTCTGCGAACCCGCCTGCGGGTGTCCTCCGTCCCCTCCCCGAACTTGACCATCCGCATCAGCAGCTGCCAGGCGGCCTCCTGGCCGGCAGCATCGAACGCGTCGAAAGTGGCTTCCGCGGTCTGCGCGATAGCGCCCTGCAGGCCCCCGATGCGCAGGTAGCCTGCGACGGTCAACATCCCGCCGTCCCGTTCGGCCCAGGTGGCC
Organism: Protofrankia sp. CiT1; assembly: GCF_917627385.1. GTDB lineage: Bacteria > Actinomycetota > Actinomycetes > Frankiales > Frankiaceae > Protofrankia. Next base: position 27,069 of record NZ_CAKJTL010000014.1, on the reverse strand, counting down.
CGAAGCGCATGCGCGAGCAGCGGCAGCGAGCCGGGATCGGCGACCGTGCCGCGGTCGGCACCGAGATCGTGCAGTATCAGGTCGACCAGGCCGGGTTCGACGGCGAGGCCAACCGCGGTCGCCGGCCGCAGCACGGCGGCGCGGACCTCATCCGCAGTCATCGGGCCGACCACGACCTGGCCGGTCTGCAACGCGTCGACAAGTTCCGGGTATGCCGCGCACCAGCCGTAGAAGTCGGCTCGTACCCCGAATACCACGACGGCCGGGAGATGCCCGTCGTTGCCCCGGCTTGCCGAGCAAAGTGCGCCGATGAATGCGGCCCGTTCGGTCTCGTCCGCGCAGAGTGTGAATGTCTCCTCGAACTGGTCGACGACGATGACGATCCGCCGGTCGCGGCGGGCCTCCCCACGGCCCGAAACGGTGAGGATCTCCGTGAGGAGAGCGGCGAAGCGGCCCGGGTCTGCGGTGACGTCGAGTCGTGCGGCACCCAGTGACGGCATCCCGACGGCGCCGGCCACAGCCCGGGCGAGTTCGACCGACGGATGCTCGTTCGGTGTGAGCAGAGCCTGCGGCCACCCGCGGGAGACGGGTACCGCGCCGTTGGCAAGGGCGGGCAGCAGGCCGGCGCGCAGCAGCGACGACTTCCCGGAACCCGACGCCCCGACCACCACCACCGGCCCTGACCCGTCCAACCGCCGTTCAAGCCGTTCGAGCAGATCTGCGGTCGCGCGTTCACGGCCGAAGAAGAAGTGGGCCGATGCGGCGTCGAACGAGGTGAGACCCGGGTACGGGCAGATGTCACCGCCCAGTGCCGGCCCGGTGAACGCCGGTGCGACCGCCGCGATCACCTTGTCGATCACGGTTTCAACCGGCCCGGGCTGCACGCCGGGGATGTGCGGGACAGGCGTCGACAGTGTCGGCCTGTCCGTCAGCACTCTTGTCGAAGGAACGTCGCGCTCGACCAAAGGTGGTGTGTGCGCGGCGTTGGAGATGAGTGCCACGTTCTCACCCCGCCTGGACGGCCGGTGCATCACCTGGCTTCTCCTGTCGCGGAGAGCCTGCACGATCTTGCGTGCAACGCGGGATATCGACAGCTGCGGCGGGCCGTCAGGGTCTCCATCCGCCAGGAGTCGCAGCAGCTCCGTGGCCAGCGGGACGGAGTCGGCGGCCGTCGCTGTCGTTCCGGCCGCACCGTCGACGATCGATATGACGGCCTCGACGTCGGCGGGTGGAGGCGGCAGAACCGCCACGGGATCGGTACCGCCCGTTCCGGCGGCAACCTTCCCGGAGGAGATCCGGACGCCGTCGACGAGGAGGAGCCCTGGCACTCCCGTTCCCATTGCCGACGACACCGAGTTGACGGGAAGGCATGTGGATGTGAGCAGGCCAGGCTCCGAGATCGCGGTGGCCAGGCGGGTCGTCCCGTTCCACGAACACCGCGCCGGTGTAGTAGACGATGAGCGGCCCGCCGGCGGTGGCGCTCCTCGCCGCCGTGGCGACCGCATCGCCGAATATGCGCGGATCATCAGGGTCGAGAAGTGTGGTGAGCGCACTGGTGGCCAGGCCGCATCTATCCACGAAGGCCTGGCTGACGTCGGCGAGCGCCTTCCCGACGGTGTTTGCGCTGCCCGGTCTCCACGGCCCTGCCGCTATCCGGGAGGTGCCGACGACGAGGACCCGAGCCCCCACAAGGCTCCTCCCCCATTGCGCCCATTCCGACGGCGGAGAATTCGATGCGGAAGCCACCCTTGGCGTCCCCCTCCCGGATCCGGGGCAGCGGTCGGGTATCGACCACCGGTCGGTACTCTGCGCAACCTCATCCGACTATGACCAAGCCCTCATCCGACTGTAACGAACTGCTTGCCGTCAGGCATCTTCAGGTGATCCGCAACGCCGAACGAGCATCGTCGACCGACGCGAACGCCATCGGCTGGCGGTACCCATGCACCAGCAGATCGGCGAGTTCCCGCACGATGAAATCGCGGGATCGATGGGCCATGAGTTCAATATCGACGAACCGTGCTATTTGGTAAAATGATCATATGTCGATTACTGGCAGCCACGAGTTTGCAGCACGGCAGTCTCAGATTCAGGCGCGTGCCGCCAAGTATGTCCGTGTCGGGTCAGTTTGTTGGTACTGTGGTAGCCAGTCAGGTTTCCGCGTCATCGAACACGTAACCCCGGTCAGTCGGGGTGGCGGATCCGCCTGCAATAACCTCGTTGTTGCCTGCCGATGCTGTAATTCCGCCAAGGGTTCAAGAACTCTTGAGGAGTTCAGACTTACGATCGCAAAAGATCACATATTCTTCGGCGAGCTACCCGAGAACGGCGATCTCGCACCGGATCTCGCTCCTGATCCAACCGACGATCCCACCGAAAAAACCTTGTTCGTTGACAATCCGACCGGCCGTCTGGGCCTGTAAGCACGGGTTCGGTTCTTACAGGCCGACCTTGCCGGAGGGGTTGTCCCGGTCGAACAGGCGTCCCGCCCGCACGTAGCTGTCCAGTGATGTGGACGAACGCCACCGGCCCTGTCGCATGATCGCGCGATCGGGGACGCCCGCACGGGCGGCGGCAGTGGCAAACCCTGAGCGCAGGGAGTGGCCGGCGAAGTCGGTGGGGGACAGACCCGCCGATGAGACCCGCCGTTGGACGATGCGGGCGACCGATCCCGGGTAGAGCCGTCCGCTGCTCACCCCGCCGTGCCGGTTGATCGCGCGGAACGCCGGCCCGTGCGTAATGCCGGCAGTCTCCCGCCAGGCGATCCACGACCGGACCGGGCAGGTCGGCCGGTAGGAACCGAAGGTCAGGCCGACCAGCGCGCCGCTTGCGTCCTGGTCGGTCTTGGATCTGCGGATGGTGAGGATCACGCCGTCCGGCGTCTCGGCGATGTCGGCCAGGTCGAGCGCGACGAGCTCGCTGCGGCGTAGGCAGCCGGCGAAGCCGACGAGTAGCAGCGCCCGGTCGCGGATGTCGGCGAGCCGGGAGTCGTCCAGCTCGGCGAGCACCTGGGTGAGCAGGCGGGTCTCCAACGCGTTCTTGCGGTTCGGAGCGGCGCCGTGGGTGCGGCGGATGCCGTCCCAGACGGTCGCCGCCTCAGGGGATGACGCCGGATTGGGGTGGCGGCCCAGCTGGTGTGCCACGGAGATCGCGGCCAGCCGTCGGCGGATGGTGGTCGGCTTGTATCCGGCGTCGGCGAGCGCCGCCAGATAACCGGCCACGGTTTCCGGGGACGCGGGCAGCACCGCCAGCTGCGGCGACTGGTCGGCACACCACGCACCGAAGTGGCGAAGGTCGGTCTCGTAGGCGCGCCAGGTCGAGGGGGCCCGTGCGGCCCGGGCATAGTCGGCCACCCGCTCGACCAGGTCCGGCGAGAGCGCATCGTCGCTATCGAATCTACGGACAGCAACTTCTGAGCCGCCTTCGCTCATGTTCGTAACCCACCCTTTCGGCGCCCGGCTGACGCCCGAGAAACAAGCTTATCGGGCGTCAGAACGAGAACTGTTTCGTATCAGATTATCGTATCGATACACAACTAAACAACGTTTCAAAACGAAACGTTAAACGATATGGTGCAGGGCGATGCTGGACGCCGGCTGAACCTTCGGCTGCGCCTTCCAGCGACGAGGTGGACAGCATGGGTCGGCTCGCCATGCTCAGCGCGACCCCGCCGCGGCGGGGTGACCAGCGGGGTGACACCCGTATGCCTTCGACGGCCGGCGTGTCCGCTCATTCAGGTTCGGCATGAATATCAGCCTCACCAGAGATATGCCGGCAAAACGTACGGACAGTGGTCGGCAGCCTGGTGGCAGTGGGCGGTCAGTGCCCCGGATCCCGACAGCCCCCTCAACGATCCAACAGGGGAGAACTGCGCCGTCAACCAGAGCGGACCGGTGTGGTTTCTCGCCGGCACCCCTGGGACCAGCAGCCCGAGCTGCACTGTGCCCGCAGGCAAGGCAATCCTGTTTCCAGTCATCACCGCCGAATGCTCCAGCGTGGAGAAAAACGGCACGACTGAGGCGGAGTTGCGCGCCTGCGCGGCGAACTACATCAACCACGCGACATCCCTGCACGCAAGCGTTGACGGAACCCCGATCGACCTCGGGCCCGCCGGCAGCCGGTTCCGGTTCCAGTCTCCGTTTTTCCGGATCTGCTTCGTGCCGGACAACCCCATTTACCCTGACGGCGGAAAAGGACGGTCAGTCTCCGACGGTGTCTGGGTGTTGCTGCGGCCATTGCCGCCAGGCCAGCATGAGATCAACTTCGCTGGGACAATCTCCATTCCCGAGGCCACTCCGCCTGTCAACTTCCAGATATCCGTCAACTATCACGTGACGGTTGCGGATCAGTCCTCCGATTATGAGGAGCCGGAAATCCCTGCCTATTGGCGTTGGTAGTCACCGACGGCCGAGCCGTTCCCGCCGCGGGGTGTCTATGCACGGATGCTGGTCCAGCAGTCCCGTATTGATGAGGAACTGCGCGCCGACGCCGAGGAATGGGCCAGCTACCAGATCGCTGCCGACGCTCTCGGGGCGCGACACGCGTCAGCCATGGCGCTGGAATGGGCAGGACGTGCCGCGGTCCACTCGGTCCTGGTCCGGGATAACGCGGCCCTCACCGGGTGCCAGCTCACCCTCGACAGCCCTCGACAGTACCGAAGCCCCCTGACGCAAGAACCATTGATCATCGGTGGCCCACCGGGGCCATCGGTCAGATCGGGGGGCTGGCGTCCCACGGCTCGGCCGGCCCATGATCCCCTGGAGGCTCCCGCCGATCGATATCAGGCCCATGACCCGCAGCCCAGAGAGTGCGGCACTTCTCGCAGTACAGCGCTGTGCCCTGCCGCCATCCGCCCTTGCCGCCACGCCGGTTACGACGGTGCTCGGGGCAACGCAGCCGCAGCAGGATGGCTCCCGGGTCCGGCTCGGGCTCAGGCGGACGTGCCGCCGCGGCAGCCGTCATGTCCGCACCTTGCCGGTTCCTCCGCAGCGACGGCACGGTTTGTCCTCCTGGCCGTCGAAGCTGGATTCCTCGTCCGATTCGAGAATGGGCCTGGTCTGATAACCAGCGCCGCCGCAGTCCTCACAGGTCAGCATGCCCTGGGCGACCGCGTCGTGCGGTGGGCGGAAATCGGCGCCGGCCCGTTTACCGGACCGCCCCGCGCCCCGGCCGCGTCGGTCACCCCGGAACATGGCCACGATGTCACGGTGACGGCTGGGATGCCGGTTGTCGAGTACGGCCTCCCAGCCGCCGCCGGCCCCGTCACCACCTGCCCGACCAGCAACACATATGACGAATATCCCAATGATGGATATACCGTCCGTCGGACATCGCCCATATCCACGCGCAACGCGCGGCGGTGCACACCAGTGACGACGCCGTGCGGCACAGCGCCGAGGCCTCCAGAAGATCCAGGCCGGCCCCTGCGCTGGACAGAGCCCATCGGCCGCACGTCCGCAACGCCGTCGTTTCAGCTCTTGAGGAAGGAGAGCAGGTCGTCGTTGAAATCCTGCTCGAAACGGCCGACCAGCCCGTGGGGCGCGCCGGGTACGACCTTCAACGTCGCGTCTTTCACCAGCGGTGCTGATTTCAGCGCCGCGGCCTGAATCGGAACGATCTGATCGTCGTCACCGTGCGAAATCAGAACCGGGACGTCGATCTTCTGGAGGTCTTCGGTGAGGTCCGTTTCTGAGAATGCCTTGATACAGTCATACGCGGGCTTCAGTCCCACAGTCATGCTCATGAGCCAGAATGCGTCGCGGATCCCCTGGGAGACGTCCGCGCCATCCCGGTTGACGCCGTAGAAGGGGACGCTCAGATCCCGGTAGAACTGTGACCGGTCAGCGCGCAGGTTCACCCGCATGGCGTCGAAGGCGTCGATCGGTGTCCCGTCGGGATTGGCGGCCGTTTTGAGCATCAGCGGAGGTATCGCCCCACGCAGCACGGCGGTCGCGACTCGCGATGTGCCATGGCGGCCCATATAGCGGGTGACTTCTCCGCCCCCGGTAGAATGACCGACCAGCGTCACCTGCCTCAGGTCGAGAGCGTCCATCAACTCGGCAAGATCGTCGGCGTACGTGTTCAGGTCGTTGCCGTCCCAGGTCTGACCTGAACGCCCGTGGCCTCGGCGGTCATGCGCGATGGCCCGGTAGCCGTGGGAGGCCACGAGTTCCAGTTGGTTGTCCCAGGCGTCCGCGGTCAGCGGCCAGCCGTGACTGAACACGACTGGCCGACCAACGCCCCAGTCCTTGTAAAAGATCTGCGTGCCGTCCGTGGTCGAGATGGTGGGCATTGTTGGCTTTCCTTCCCGGTGAGATCGTTGCCACAGTTACCCCGTGTGGGCACGTGACGCGATCAGGAGATCACCGATCCGGCATACCCGAGGCGACGCCCCTCAACCCGAACGATCCAACCGGCCGCTGGCTCCCCCGGTTCGCCGACGTGTTACCGCCCTGACCCATTGTCCCATGGGGTGGCCCGCCAACGAGCGGGCCACCAGCCACGGCCGGCGCATGTTTGAGGAGCTCCGCCCGCCGCGGTCACCGGCCACCACGTCCGCTCAGTTCTGACCGAACCTGATCGTGTCGTTTACGTGCGCCACGAACGCGGAAAATGAGATCGTATAGACCGATCGCACGTGCGGCGGAACTGTGCGAGACGCGACATGTCCGATAATCTGACGAAGGACCATCGGGAGGGTGCGTGCACCGGCGGACGGAAAAATTCGGCGTCACGTTAACCATTCTGGACGACCTGCTGACCCCGCTCGCCGCCGAACCCAGGGAATTCCTTCTCAACCGGGCGCTGGACGAGTTCGTTCAGGATGTCGCCGTCCTGGACGGCGTCGCGGCGACCATGGTGACGGGCGCACCCAGGCCGAAGATCGACGAATCGATCGACGCCGCCGGGACGGCGGTAACCGACAGCGAGTTGATTGTTTCAGGCCAGCAGGTGATGCAGTCCTGGGAGCGGCCGCTCATGCAGGCGCTGGCCCAGGCCGTGACAACGCCTGGCGGCTCGGTCCTGGAGGTCGGCTTCGGGCTTGCGATCTCCGCCGGTTTCGTGCAGGAGATCGGACCCGCCCACCACACGATCATCGAGGCGAACCCGGAGGTCGCCCGTCGTGGGGCCGAGTGGGTAGGCGCGCAGGGGCGGCCCGGTGCGGAACTGGTCCATGGCAAGTGGCAGGACGTGCTGCCGGCCCTCGGCCGGTTCGACGGGATCCTGTTCGACACCTACCCGTTGGACGAAGGCGAGTTCGACGAGTACGTCATGCGCGACGCGACATTCGCCGAGCATTTTTTCCCGCACGCCGCCGCGCACCTGAGGGATGGCGGTGCGTTCACCTACTACTCCAATGAGATCGATTCGATGTCCCGGCGTCATCAGCGGGCATTGCTGGAACACTTCCGGTCCTTCTCGGTGCGGATCGTCGACGGCCTGCGGCCGCCACCGGACTGTCACTACTGGTGGGCACCGTCGATGGCAGTGATCGTCGCCCGCGAACCGCGCCGCTGACGCGTACACGACCGTCGATGCGCGGGTCGCGGTCGCACCCTAGCGGTCGCTGGCGGACGGCGGATGGCTCGTGCTGTCGGTGCCGCCGCGCCGGCTCGCCCGCGTCGAACGGTGCCTGGCCGCCCAGGAGGTCACCGTGCTCGACGCGGAAAGTGCCCTGCTGGCGGGGATGCGCGACTTCTGCGAGCGTCACCGGGTGGCGTGGGCGCTGGTGCTGGAGGCGGACGCGGCCGAGCGGACGTCGCGTGAATGGGCCAGTCTGTCGAAGGTCGCGCAGGCCGGCATGACCGCAGTGCGGGCCTCGGTCGAAGCTGCGGGACCGGCCGTGCTGCTGGTGAACGCCGGTATGCTCGCCCGGTACGACGGTTCGCTGACCCTGTTCGACGAACTGCGCGAATCGGTCCGGACGGCTACCGCCGGCACGGCGGTGCGCACGGTGTGGGTGCTCGTACCCTGGGCCGATGCGGAGAAGCAACCCCTGCTCGACGGCGGCGCCCCGGTACCCCCGTTCGGGAACCAGTGGCTGGCGCTGTCCGAGGAGTGGATTGCCAGGCATGAGTCCCGGCTTGCCGAGGGGGGAACGGCATGATCGAGGCCAAGCGTCCGCCGGCCGATCTGCGGGTCCGCAACGCTCGACTGCTTCTACCCGCTTCTACCCGCGGGTCGGTAGACGTCCGCGCGGTGCTCGATCGCGACGACGTCGACCCGGTGGTTGTCGGTGTCAACGCGGTAAATGACGCGGTAGTCGCCTCGTCGCGCGCTGTGGAGTCTGGCGAGTTGGAGCTGGAGTGGCTTGCCGACGCGGTGGGGGTTGGCCGCGAGAGATCCGTAAAGGAACTCGACGACGGCGGTGGCGACCTTCTCGGGCAGTCGGTGAAGGGCGCGTCGAGCGGGCGCGGTGAAGGCGATCTCGTAGGCGTCGGTCACCGGCCGGTGGCGAGACGCAGCGCTTCGTCCTTGGTCAGGACGGTCGTCCCCGCCTCGTCGAGGTCGTCGAGCGCCTCCCGGACGTCGGCCATGAGCTGAGTGCTGCCCATGACGGCAAGGGTCTCCTCGAGCGACTCCAGGTCGTCGACACTGATGACGATCGCCGCTGGTCTGCCGTGCCGTGTGATCACGACGCGGCCGTGCTCTCGTTCGACGCTGTCCACAACCTCCGAAAGGCGGTTTTTCACATCCGCCAGCGACATCTGCTCAACGATCGACATAGCCACAACTATAGCCAAGACTGGCCGTTCCGGCGGGGTCACCGCTGGCCGGGCGGACCTACCGGCAAGCCTCGGATCGCTACCAGGCAGGCATCGGTCATCGATGGCGGCCACTCGGCCGCCAAGATCGCCCGGAACGTCGGCGTCCACGAGATGACGTTGGGAAAGTGGTTGAAGAAAGCACGGGACGAGAGGGATGAGGTCGGGCCGCGCGGCCCTCAGGATGTCGTAGGTCAGTCCCCACGAGGCCATGACGCGGGGCGTGAAGTTCTCCACGAGGATGTCCGAGCGGGAGACGAGCTCGAGGAGCAGCTCCCTGCCCTCCTTGCTGCCCAGGTCGAGGGTGGTGCCCCGCTTGCCCGCGTTGCCGCCGTGGTAGCTCGGGCCCGTCTCCCACCAGAGGTCCTCGCGGAACGGCCGGGCGCCGCGCATCCTCATGCCGTCCGGCCGGGACACGGACTCGACCTTGATGACGTCGGCGCCGAGCAGGGCGAGCACGTAGCCGACGATGGGTCCTGCCCAGAACGCGGTGAGGTCGCAGACCCGCAGGTCCGCAAAGGGGAGCGCCGCCGGTTCGGTCCCGGTGGCCGGCTCTCGCGGGGTGCGGGCGGCCCTGACCGTCGCGGTGTGCTCGCCGAGCGTGGGCGTGGGCGCGAAGTCGCGCAGCGCGAGGCTGCTCCGCGGGAAGCGGTAGGGACGGCGGGACGCCGGCGACGCTGCGGTAGTTGACCTCGTACGCGGAGACCGACCTGCAGGTCGTGCGTCTCGGTGGGCTGCGGGTCCTCGGCGAGCTCCTGCGGGGACGTGAGCCCGGTCCGGCGGCGTCGTTGGGACGCCTCGTCTTCACGGAGTTCGAGCAGCGGCTGCACGCTCTCGCGGTCGAGATCACCGGACGGGCTGCGGTGCTCGCGCCGGGCCGGGCCCATCCGGTCGAGGGTGGGCGGTGGTCGGCGGGCCTGCTCGCCACCCGTGCCAGCACGATCGGGGCGGGGACCGCGGAGATCCAGCGCAACACCATCGCCGAACAGGTGCTTGGCCTCCCGCGGGAGCCGGCGGCATGAGCACCGACGGGGTTGTTGTCAGCACCGACGGCGGCCTGCTCAGGATCGTCCTGGACCGGGCGACGGCCCGCAACGCGCTGCGCGCCGTCGACATGCGTCGGATCACCGCCGCCGTCACCGACGCGGTCGACGGCGGAGCCACCCGGGCGATCCTCATCCGATCGGTCGGGCCGCACTTCAGCCTGTCAGCCACCAAGGGACTGCTGCGCCGCGGCCTGTCCACCGACCTTGCCGCGGCCCTCGAGTCCGAGCTGGTGGCCGTCGAGCTCACGGTACGCAGCAGCGACTTCAAGGAGGGCATCGCCGCCTTCGGCCAGCGCCGCAGGCCCGAGTTCACCGGACGCTGATGCACCCTCTGCCACCAGATGATTCTCCGCTTCGATGTCGCTCGCCGCCGCGCTGTGGGCCGCAGCGGCCCGATCCGACGGCGCGACCGCCCCGGGGCTTCCCACGGGCCGGTCCAGTGACATCGCTTTTCGTGGTCCGGCCCTCCCGCTCCTCCCGGGGACGTGCCGGTCTGCGGGTTTGTCGTCTCACCGGGCGCGGGTAGGTGTGGGCTCGGCGGAAGCGGAATTCGACACCGAAAAGCCGAGGGAGAGCGATGACTGAACGTATGAACGGTCAGAGGGTGAAGGGCGCCGCCGTGTATGCCCAGACCAACGATGCTGCCAGGAACGAGGTTGTTGCCTTTAGGCGTTCCGCGGACGGCAGGCTCGCTCCGCTGGGACGTTTCGGGACCGGGGGCCGGGGAAGCGGCACCCCGCACCTGCCATCACAGAGTTCCGTCATTCTCAGCGACGACGGCCGGTGGCTCCTGGTCACGAATGCCGGCAGCGACGAGCTGTCCCTGTTCTCGGTGGAGGAGGACGGGCCACGGCTCGCCGATCGTGTCCCCTCCGGTGGTGCCAGGCCGACGAGCGTCGCGGTGAACGGCGATCTCGTCTACGTACTCAACAACGGCACGCCGAACATCAGTGGTTTCCGCATCCGGGACGGGAGGCTGACCCCGCTTGAGGATTCGACGAGGCCGCTGAGCGCCGGCAACGCGGATCCGGCCCAGGCGTCCTTCAGCCCGGACGGCCGGACGCTCGTGGTCACCGAGCGTGGGACGAACAGCATCAGCGCCTTCGCGATCGGTGATCGTGGCTACGCCGAAGGCCCGATGACGATCCCGGCCGCCGGGCGGACCCCCTACGGCTTTGATTTCACCCCGCAGGGCTCGATGATCGTGACCGAGGCGTTCGGCGGCGAGACCGGTGCCGCGGCGGCTTCCTCATACACCGTGGCGGGTGCGGGCCGGCTCGCCCCGGTGAGCGGTTCGGTCGGCGACACCCGCAGTGAGGTCTGCTGGGCCGCCGTGACCAGGGACGGCCGCTTCGCCTACGTGACGAACTTCGGCGATGGCACGGTCTCGAGCTACCGGGTCGAGGAGGACGGAAGCCTCGTGCTGCTCGACCCGGTAGCGGGCTCGACCGGAAGGGGGGAGAAGGGCATCCGCGACGAGGCCATCACCCCGGACGGCCACTATCTGTATGCGATCGACACCGATGGCCAGCGGGTCCTCGGCTGGACGGTGGAGTCCGACGGCCGGCTCACCCCGGTCGGCGCCTTCGAGGGTGTTCCGCAGACCGTTGCCGGCCTGGCCGTGAGCTGACCGCCGGGACCGGTCTGGTTCATCCGCGCAGCGGGTCACGCGCGAACCCGGCCATCCCGTCGCTGAAGGCGATCTGCGGTCGGTATCCGAGGATATTGCCGGCGCGGGCGGACGAGGCGGCGATGTGCCGGACGTCGCCGGCCCGATAGGCGCTGGTGATGACGGGCGCGGGTCCGCCGAAGGCCTGGGCCAGCGCGTGCGCCATGTCGCCGACGGTGTGCGGATCGCCGGAGCCGATGTTGAGCGGGAGGAGCCGGCCGGGTGGGGCCGTGTGCCGCAGCGCCTGCAGATTGGCCCGGGCGACGTCGTGGACGTGGACGAAGTCGCGGAGCTGGCCGCCGTCCTCGAAGACCTGTGGTGCCTCCCCCCGCTCCAGTGCGCTGCGGAAGATCGAGGCGACGCCGGCGTACGGGGTGTCGCGGGGCATCCGCGGGCCGTAGACGTTGTGGTAGCGCAGCGCCAGGACGCTGCCGCCGGTCGTGATTGCCCACACGGCGGCGAGATGCTCCTGGGCGACCTTTGTGGCCGCGTAGACGTTCCTGGGGTTCAGGGGGGCGTCCTCGGTGACGGGCGTCGGCTGAAGCGGGTTGCCGCAGCACGGGCACGGTGCTTCGAACCGGCCGGCGTCGAGATCGGCCGGCCGCCGTGGGCCGGGGCGCACCAGCCCGTCGGCCGGGCAGCGGTAGCCGCCCTCCCCGTAGACCACCATCGAGCTGGCCAGCACCAGACGCCGCACCCCCCGGCGGGCCATGGCGGACAGCAGTACCGCGGTACCGAGGTCATTGTTGGTGGCGTAGGCGGGCAGGTCGTCGAGGTTGACCCCCAGGCCGACCATGGCCGCCTGGTGGCACACCGCGTCCACCCCGTCGAGCGCCGCCTCGACCCGGACCGGGTCGGTCACGTCCGCGACGATCAGCTCGGCACCGTCGTTCACCTCGGGTTTCGTGCGATGCACCGCGGGCAGCACGGCGTCCAGCACCGTGACCTCGTCACCCGCTCCGACCAGCGCGTCGACTATGTGGGAACCGATGAAGCCGGCGCCGCCGGTGACCAGGACTCGCATGTCCGTGACGTTAACCGCTCCGGAGCAGCCCGGATCTTACGAGCCGAGGAACAGCTTCCGGACACAAGGACTATCCAGGCCTGCCCAGGGAACCTGTTCAGGCGGCGGGAAGCGCGACGACGAAACGGCAGCCGCCCTGGCGGTTGTGGACGGTGACATCGCCGCCGTGGGCTTCGACAATGCCCCGGACGATCGCCAGCCCGATGCCGGACCGTACCCGAGGCTGGTGGGGGTGGTCGCCACCGCCGGGGGTACGCGCGGTCTCCCCACGGAAGCCGAAGTCGAACAGGCGGGGCAGGTCGGCGGCGGGGATCCCGCCGCACCGGTCGGCGACCGCGAGTACCGCCCGGTCGGCGTCCGCTCCGGCGGTGACCTCCACCGTCCCGTCGTCGGGGGTGTGCCGGATGGCGTTGACGAGGAGGTTGGTGAGCATCCGCCCCACCTCGGTCACGTCGGCGTCGACGTATACGGCGTGGTCGGCGCTGCCGGTGACGGTCACCCCTCTGGCGCGTGCCATCGGGTCGGTGGCGGCGATCGCGTCCGACACGACGTCGGCGAGACACACCTTCTCCAGCGTCAACTGAAACGCGCCGGCCTGCAGCCGGGCCAGTTCGAACAGGTCATCGACCATGCCGGTCAGCCGCTCGGCGTCGGCGAGCATCAGTCGGTGGTAACGGGCCGTCGTCTCGGCGTCCGTCACAAGGCCGTCCTGCAGGGCCTCCGCCGTCGCCCGGATTCCCGCCAGCGGGGTACGCAGGTCATGGCTGATCCAGGCCACCAGCTCACGCCGACTGGCTTCCAACGCGCGCTCGCGGTCCCGCGCCGCCACGAGGCGCACATGCGTGGCGTCCAGGGTGCGGGCCAATGCGGCGAGCTCGGCCGTCGGGACCCGGCCCGCATCATGATATTCCAGCTCACCGAGGGTGGCGGCTGCCCGGGTGAGTGTTCCGGTGGCGGCGACAACCGGCCGCCCCAGCCATACCGCAGCGGCGGTGGCGACCACTGCCGAGACCGCGACCACGATCAGCACGACCTGCAGATCGTGGTCGGACAGGAACATGGCCCGTGCGGTGCCGGCAACGCCCACCGCCACCGCGACCACCGGTACGACCGACAGCGCCGCCGTCGTGGCCCACAGCGGCCGTCCCCGTAACAGGCGCAGCAGTGGCACCCCCGTCAACGCAGCCGCAGCCGAGCAGGCGAGCGCGATCCCGGCGACCTGCAGTTCGGCGCTCATGACGGCGTCTCGTCCGCCGGCACCGGTGGCGTCGGATCGTAGCGGTAGCCGACGCCCCACACGGTGACGAGCATCCGGGGGGCGGTCGGATTATCCTCGATCTTCTCTCGCAGCCGGCGGATGTGGACGGTGACGGTCGAGGGGTCCCCGTAACTCCACCCCCACACCTGTTCCATCAGCTCGACGCGGGTGAAGGCACGGCCGGGATGGCGCAGCAGGAACACCAGCAGATCGAACTCACGCACCGTGAGGCCGAGGATCACCCCGTACCGGGTGGCGGTGCGGGCGGCCGCGTCCACGACGAGGGTGCCGGCGCGCAGCATGCCGGACTCCGGTGGCGACAGTTCGTTTGCCCGCCGCAGCACGGACTGCACCCGCAGCGTCAGCTCGCGCGGCGAGAACGGCTTGGTGACATAGTCGTCGGCGCCGCATTCGAGGCCGGCGATACGGTCCGCCTCCTCACCCAGCGCCGTCAGCATGATCACTGGAACCGGTCGACTTTCCCGCAGCTGGCGACAGACCTCGATGCCGTCGAGGCCGGGAAGCATGAGGTCGAGCACGACAAGGTCCGGGATGGCGGTCCCGGCCACCCGCAACGCCGCGGGCCCGTCCGCGGCGCGGTCGACGTCGAAACCGGCGTTACGCAGATACCGGTCGACGACCTCCGCCACGGTGGCGTCGTCGTCGACCACGAGAACACGGGCCATCCGGTAACGATAAGAGCCGGCCAGCCAACCGGACCCGCCCGGGCGACGGATTTCCCCGTTCCGTAATCTTCCGGCGTCGAACCGCCGCGCTCTTCCTCGTTCCGTAAGGGTCGATCACATCCCCGCCCGATTACAGTCCCGATCATGCTTACGCAATGTGACAGTGGTGGGGCCTCGGTGGACGTGGTCCTGCCCTGCCTGGATGAGGCCCGCGCGCTGCCCTGGGTCCTGGAGCGGATGCCACCCGGATACCGGGCGATCGTCGCGGACAACGGCTCCCACGACGGATCACCCCGGATCGCGCGGGACCACGGTGCGGTCGTCGTCGTGGTGCCGGAACGGGGCTACGGCGCGGCGGTGCACGCCGGGCTGCGGGCCGCGGACGCCGAGGTGGTCTGCGTATGTGACGCCGACGCCTCGCTCGACCCGGCGCACCTGCCCCGCCTCGTTACCGAACTGCTGGCCGGGCGGGCCGAACTGGTACTCGGCCGGCGGCGTCCCACCTCGGTGCGGGCGTGGCCGCCACATGCCCGCCTCGGCAATGCGGTCGTCGCCGGGCGGCTGCGCCGACGCGGCGTCCCGGTCCGTGACCTGGGTCCGATGCGGGCCGCCCGCCGTGCGGACCTGCTCCGCCTGCCCATCGCCGACCGCCGGTTCGGCTACCCGCTGGAGCTCCTGCTCCGGGCCGCACAGGCCGACTGGCGGATCATCGAGACCGATGTCGACTACCACCCCCGGATCGGCAGATCCAAGGTCACCGGTTCGCCGCTCGGCACCGTCCGCGCCGTACGCGACATGTCCGCACTGCTCGCGAGCCTGCGGTGAGACTGCTCGTGGTGGCGAAGGAGCCCGTGCCCGGTCGGGTCAAGACCCGGCTGACGCCACCGTTGCGCCCGGCACAGGCGGCGGCCGTGGCCGAGGCCGCGATCGCGGACACGCTGGCCGCGGTCGGCGCGCTGAGCCGCAGTCCCGGCTTCGGCTGGCTGCGGCCCGTCCTCGTCCTCGAGGGCACCGTCGGCCCGTGGCTGCGGACATCGATCGCGGTGGTGCCGCAGGTGTCCGGACCGTTCGACGCCCGGCTCGCGGCGGCCTTCGACGACAGCGCAGGCCCGACACTGCTGATCGGGATGGACACCCCGCAGGTGACACCGGCCCTGCTGGCCGACGCGTGCCACGCGCTGCGCCACGCCGACGCGGTGTTCGGCCCCGCCGCCGACGGCGGCTGGTGGGCGCTCGGCCTACGACGTCCCGACGGCACGTTGCTGCGTGGCATCCCGACGTCACGCCCGGACACCGGTGCACGGCAGCGTGCCCGCCTGTCCCGGGCCGGCCTTCGGGTCGCCACCCTGCCGGTGCTGCGGGACGTCGACACCGCGGCCGACGCCCAAGCGGTCGCACGGCTCGCACCGGACGGACGGTTCGCCGCAGTGGTACGGCAGACCGTGACACCCCGGAGCAGTCCGACGGCGGTCCGGTGACCGGCGGTCGGTCGACGACGGCAGCCATCCACCGCTGGTGCCCCACGGCCGTCTACGAGGCGGCGCTGCGGTCCGTCGACGGACCGCTGTGGGTACGCCATCCGGACGGACGTCGTGAACCGGTTCCGGTGGACCAGTGGCGTGGTGGGCTCATTCCGGGCGACGCGTCCCTGCTTCGCCGTTGCGACGGGCCGACCCTCGACGTCGGTTGCGGCCCTGGTCGGCTCACCGTGGCGCTCACCACCCGCGGGGTTCCCGTGCTTGGCATCGATGTGGCCCCGTTCGCGGTGCGCCTCGCCCGTCGTGCCGGTGCGGCGGCGCTATGCCGCGACGTCTTCGGCAGGGTACCCGGTGAGAGACGGTGGTCCGCGCTGCTCCTCGCCGATGGCAACATCGGGATCGGCGGCGACCCGGTCCGGCTGCTGGCCCGCGTCGCAGGGCTGCTCGCCCCGGCCGGCCGGGTGCTCATCGAGCTCGGGCCGCCCGGGACGCCCACCGGCCCCTCGCTGATCCGCCTGGAAGGGCCGGACGGGCGGATGTCGAGGTCGTTTCCCTGGTCGCTGGTGGGTACCGAGGGGATCGCCGGCCTCGCCGCGACCGCCGGCCTGCACGTTACGGAAATGTGGTACGACCCGGGGCGGCACTTCGCTGCCCTGGGCAGATGTCGGTGAACCTGTCTGTAGAACCACTGCGTACCGCGCCTGCCCGGCGAGCTGACCGCGGGTCGAGGCGAGGGGCGAAGCGCGGGTCGCAGTCGGAGCTGATGGACGTTGTCATCCGGCCGGTGGACCGCATGCGCTTGCGTGACTGCGCCGCGCCCGCCGGACGCGGACCGCGCGGACCGCGCGGACCGCGATGACAGCTGTGGCGCAGGCCCACACCAGGCCGAGGACGATCGCGAGGTTCCGTCCGTACGGCAGCGGGTTCACCGACGGGTTGTCCGCCGGGCCGCCGTAGCCACGCCACAGTGGCAACGACGCCAGTGCGACCGCACCGCTGATCAGCAACGCACCCTGCAGCACCGCCCGGAAGGGCGCCGGGACCAGCCGGGTGAGCACGAGACCCACCGCCATCGTCACCGGGACGACCAGCAGGTCGTGGACCAGGATCCCGCCGACCAGCCACTGCGCCGCGTTCGGCGGGTTCGTAGCCGACCGCATCCCGACCAGCCCGTGGACGCCGTAGCCGATCGCGGCCAGACCGGCCGCGGCCGGACCGCCGCGCAGGACGGCCGTGGTCACCGCGCGGACGGCGCGGTGGCGGCCATTGTGATCCCGCCGGTCAGCCTGATCAGCCTGTGCCTGCCCGTTCACAGCATCACCACCCGGTGTACCCATTTGGTCTGCAGCACGCCCGGCCGGTTCGGTGCGATGAGCCGGGCCGGGTATCCGTGGTCGATGTCCAGGTCGGCCCCGTTCAGGCCGGTGGCCAGCAGGGTCAGCGGGTCCCGGGCGTGCGCCGGGTTCACCTCGCTGGTCCGGTAGGCGCCACCGGCTTCCAGGGACTCCACACGCACCGTCGCCTCCGCGGGGATGCCGGCGGCGTCCAGCAGGTCCCGCAGCCGTAGGCCGTGCCAGGTGGCGTCCGCGGCCCAGCCCTCCACACAGGTGATCGGCAGTCTCGACGTGTGCTGGGGGAACCCCCGCAGCCCGGCGAGGGTGAGGGCGAACGGGCGCGGGCCGACCACCTCCAACCGGTAGCCCGCCGCCCGGGCGACCGCGGTCACCCGGGCGGCGGCCGCGGTTCTGTTGACCGGCAGCCGCTGCGGGCCGATGTCTGGCCGGCGCGGCGCGAGCAGGTCGAGCCCGGACAGGCCAGGCACCCACTGGCCGGCGGTTGTCGTCACGATCACCCCGGCGGCGCTGGCGACGGCGACGGCAAGGCCACGGCGGGACAGGCCGCCGCCCGGCTGTTCGGGAGCGCTCACCCGGTCGGTCAGCCGCGACCGTTCGCCTCTGCGGCGGCCGACGTTCGCCCGCACGACCGCGAGTTTCGCGGCGATGTGCACTCCCAGCGCGCCGATTGTGATCCAGGCGACCCAGTAGTGGGTCACCGTGAAGAAGAACCGGAACCGGTACCACTGCGCGATGTTCGCGATTCCGGTGGCCAGCTGGAACACGGCCCCGGCGACCAGCGGCACGATCGAGAGCCGCTCCAGTGCATGCGCGACCGAACGGACCGGCGGCCACTCCCACAGCCGCGGGTACACCGTCCACAGTTTCGCCAGCAGCAGCGGGACGCATGCCAGCCCGGTCGTCACGTGCAGGCCCTGCGTCAACCGATACAGCGACACCGGGCGGGACGGCCAGACCAGCCACGACGGCGGATGCTGCATGGCGTGTGACACCAGGCCGGTCAGGAAACACACCCCGAAGGCGACCCCGAGCCACATCCCCAGCAACGAGGCCACCCGAGGGTCGTGCAGGCGACTGGAAAACGCGTCCGTGCGCAACGGCCCGCGGCGCAGGACCGCCGGCGCTTCCCGAAGCCGTCCGGTGAACAGCCGGATGAACGGTCGCATGTACGCACGGTAGGTCGCCGTCACCGCCTCCGCCGCTGGTGAAGCCTTACGGAACGGAGAAGCTCCACCGCGGTACGCCGGGGCCGGCCGGCATGTCTGTCAGGCTCGGCCCATGCCCGCCCCCGTCCCTGTCGCCGAACCGCTCGCCGGGACCGTCCATGCGTACGGGATCCGCCGTGCGCGGGCCGTGGCGGCCATCGCCCGACGTCGTCGGCGTGACGGGCGGAGTCTCCCGACGCCCGGGGATGGCGGCCGGTGGGCCCTGGTCGCAGCGGTCGTCGGGCTGAGCGGCGTCCTCGCCACGCAGGCGGCGATCCTGCTCCAACCCGGCTACCTGCCCGGCCGGATGACCGTGCTCTACCTGACCATGCTCTGGTGGGTGACCGGGACAGCCGGCGCGGCGTGGCTGATCCGGGCCGCTCCCCGCCGGCTCGCCGTCGGCCTGCTGCTTGCCGGCACCGTCGCGATCCACGCTGTGGCGCTCACCCACGGCCCCCAGCTGTCCGACGACCTCTACCGCTATATCTGGGACGGCCGCGTGCAGGCCGCCGGCATCGATCCCTACCGCTACGGTCCTCTCGCCCCCGAACTCGCCCACCTGCGCGACGACTGGTTGTTCCCGGACCCGGCCGGGTGCGCCGCCATCCACCGGGGCCCGCACTGTATCCGGCTGAACTACCCCGACGCGCACACCATCTACCCACCGGTGGCGCAGGCGTACTTCACCGCCGTGCATGTCCTGCCCGGCCCGCCGCGCGAACACCGGATGCAGCTCTACGCGTCCCTCGCGTCGCTCGGGCTGGTCGTTCTGATGATGAGGGTGCTGGCGGCGCAGGGCCGGGACCCCCGCTACGCCGCTTTCTACGCGCTCTCGCCGCTCGCCGGGCTCGAAACCGGCTCCGACGCGCACGTCGACGTCCTGGCCGCGCTGCTCGCGCTCAGCGGCATCGCGGCTCTCAGATCGCGGCGGCACGCCGGATCCGCCGCGGCCGGACGAACAGGCACGGCCGGAGAATCCGGTGTGGCCACGGAACCCACCCGCCGCCGTGCGTCGCTCGCCGGAGCGCTGCTCGGCGCGGCGGTGGCGGTCAAGCTGTACCCGGCGCTGCTCCTCCCGGCGGCCGCCCGGCGCCGCCCGATCACTCTGGTCGGCACCGCCGTCACGGTCATGGGACTCTCCTACCTGCCTCACGTCCTCGCCGTCGGAACTGGAGCCCTCGGTTTCCTGCCGCAGTACCTGAAGGTCGAGGGATATGCCCAGGGGGGCCGGTTCCTGCTCCTGTCGATGCTCGGCATCCACGGTGCCACGGCCAAAGCCGTTGCGGTGTCGCTGCTGGCCGTGGTCGCCGTGGTGGTGCTGCGCCGCGATCCGCGCCGGATCCCCGTGGAACGGGCGGGGTTGTGGCTTGTCGGGGCTGCCTTCCTGGTCGCCACCCCCGTTCAGCCCTGGTACGGCATCCTGCTGGCCACCCTCGCCGTGGTCGCGGGACGGCTGGAATGGCTGGCCGTCGCCGCCGCCGTTCACCCCGTGTACGTCTCCCTTTTCACCGGTCCACCGGGCGACGCCCGGACGCTACAGGTGTCCTCCTACGCCGTCGCCGGGCTCGTCGTGGTTACTGCGGCCGTCCTCCGGCGACGGGGAAGAACGCGATCGCGTCGCCCGGGAGCATGCCGGCGGCCCCGGCGGAAGAATTCGACGGCGTCGGTGACGGAGGTGACGCTGTCCCAGGTGAGGTAGGCGGTGAACGAGGCGTTCCAGAGCTCGGGCCGTCGGCGCCGATCCAGCAGGCATCGTGGTCGATCGTCATCTGGGCCCCTACGCCGTGGGGACCGTGCTGGTGTTGAGCCCATCGGCGCCTGTCACGTCGCACATCTGCCCGATGGGCTGGCGGTCCGGGTCGGCCAGTGCGTGCAGGCTCTGCGGGTCGGTGACGACGGATGCGAACCGTCGCGCGCCGTCGTCACGGCCGATGATCCAGCCGCGGGCGGGCGTGCCGGCCCGGTCGTGCTCGACGGTGAAGGTCTCGATCCGCCCGCGGTCGCCGACGGGACGTGTGCCGGCTCAGCCCAGGGCCGTGGCGGCCTCGTCGGTGCGATGACCATCGCATGGTGTTTGGTGAGGTACTCGCCGTTGGCGTAGACCAGCGTCCGGCCGCACAGGCGATGCGCGGCGACGATCGCGTGCAGGGATGTAGTCGTTCGCCGGTCCGCCGAAGGATGCCAGGCCGCCCGTGATCGTGAGGGGGCGTTCCTTGCGGATCGCGTCCAGCGCGCTCAACAGTGCGGCGGGGACGGCATTGTGGGCAGCCTGCGCGATGAGCTCGCAGGGCTCGCTACCGTCGCCGCGGAGGTCCGCGGCGCCGACGATCACAGGTATTCGGGGCGCGGTCAGGGACACGCGGTGAACGTATTTCGGCCGGGGACCGCATGCGTCCGGTGGAATCCGATTCTCAAGCGGGGCGCCTCCCGGGTGCCCGGCTCCGGGTCGCCGGTCAGGTTGTCGATCAATTCCCGCCCGGTATCCGGTCATGGTGTGCGGCGGTGGTACGGGTGCGCCGTCGCGCGCTGATCGGGTTATGCGAGCGGTACCCGAGCCCGCTCGGTCACGTGCCGCTGAGGGCCTTGAGGGAGAGATGCCAGCAGAACGGCGAAAACCACGTCGGGAGCGATCATCCTATCGGAGTGTCGCTACGACCGTTTGAACTCGCCCAGGCCGGGTCCGACTGGTTATCGATCACGCATAGGGCGGTACGCGGAGCAGGCAGCGACCAGACACGCTACGAAGAGGGAGAGCCGATGGTGCGTCGGTTCAACACGGCCGGCCCGTGCCTGCCCGCCGAACATTACATGATCCCAGCGCTGTCCCGGCTGCCGGAGGCACCCAGCCTAGTCGATCTGAAAGCTTACTTCGTCGTGCACGCGCCGCGCCAGACGGGCAAGACGACGGCACTACGCGCGCTCGCGCGTGAGCTGACCACCCAGGGCCGCTACGCCGCGCTGCACTTCTCCTGCGAGGCGGCCCGGGCAGCCGACGATGACTACGGCTCCGCGTCCCGCACCATCCTCAGCCGGATCCGGGCAGGCGCGCAGGACTCGCTGCCGGCCCCGTTGCATCCACCACCCTGGCCGGCGGTGCCGGACGGCACACTGATCGTCGACGCGCTGCGCGCGTGGGCGCACGCGTGCCCTCGGCCGCTGGTGCTGTTCTTCGACGAGATCGACGCGCTGCGCGGCCAGTCACTCCTCAGCGTCCTGAGCCAGCTCCGTGACGGCTACAATAGCCGCCCCGCACCGTTCCCGTGGTCGGTTGCGCTCTGCGGCCTACGCGACGTCCGCGACTACCAGACCGCCGCCGGGGGCGACCCGTCCCGGCTGGGAACGTCCAGCCCGTTCACCATCAAGCTGGAGTCGCTGCGGCTCGGCGACTTCACTCCGGTCGAGGCCGCCGAGCTGTACAGCCAGCACACCGCCGACACCGGCCAGTTTTTCGCCCCGGAGCCGTCGGCCACGCCTACGAGCTGACCGCTGGCCAGCCATGGCTCGTCAACGCCCTCGCCCGCGAGGTCATCGAAAAACTCGCCGTTCCCGTGACACAGCCGATCACGGTCGAGCACCTGGAGACGGCCAAGGAACGGCTCATCCTCACCCGGGCGACCCACCTGGACTCGCTCGCGGCCAAACTCACCGAGCCGCGCGTCCAGAAGGTCCTCGGCCCGCTGCTGGCGGGCGACATCCTCGATCTGGAGCCCTATGACGACGACGTCAGCTACGTCCGGGACCTCGGCCTCATCGCGCCGGACGCGCCAGTCCGCATCGCGAACCCGATCTACCGCGAGGTGATCGTCCGAGTCCTGGCCAGCCGGATCCAGGAAAGTGTCACCGCCGATCCGCGATCCTTCGTCCGCCCGGACGGCACCTTCGACCTCCCGAAGATGCTCACCGAGTTCGCCGACTGGTGGATCGAACACGGCGAGTTCCTCACCCGCCGCGGCTACTACGACGAAGCATCCCCACAGCTGATCTTTATGGGCTACCTGCAGCGCGTCGTGAACGGTGGCGGCTACGTGGAACGTGAATACGCCGTCGGCTCCGGCCGTATCGACCTGAACATCCGCTGGCCCCACACCACCCCCGACGGCACCCGCCACGTGCAGCGCGAGGCCGCCGAACTCAAGGTCTGGCGCGAGGGCAGGCCCAACCCGCTCAACCAGGGCCTGAAACAACTCGACCGCTATCTCGACCGCCTCGGCCTGGGCAGCGGCACCCTGCTCATCTTTGACCAGCGCCCCGACGCCCCTGACATCGACAAACGCACCGCCCTTACCACCACTACCAGCCCTACCGGCCGCACCATCACCCTCCTCACCGGCTGACAACACGCACGGCTGCCGGAGCAGGGAGAAACCAGCGCGGCCGTACATCTGACGTTTGATCAGTTTCGTCGTGGTGTTGATGCCTTCCATGGGGCCGTTGCTGGAGGGCAGGGCCAGTCCGGCGACGAAGGTATGCAGGGCGGGCAGGTCGTCACCCGGTACATTCTTCATCCACATGTCGAGGTCCTCGCCGCGGCGCTCGGTGAGCAGGATGGCGAACGCGCGTACCCGGGCGGCCAGGACGGTCATCTGCGGGCAGCTCGCGACCAGGTCACCCGAGGTGCCGCAGCAGGTCGGCGGCCTGCTCGCCAGCCAGCTGGCCAGTCGACGCGGGGACAGCCGGCGTGCGGGGTCGGCGCGTCTCTGGCTGAGGGAGCGCGCGAGCAGGGTGGCACTACCCGGATAGCCCTGCTCGCGGATCTCGGCCAGCAGGCGGGTGACCGCCACGGCGGGCTCGGCGGCGCAGATGGTCGCGTTAGGGGTCGACCAGCGTGTAGCGGGACGCCGCAGGGCCTCGGCCGGCTCTGCGCCCGGGCATAGCGCGTGACGGTGCCGCGCGACCAGCCCAGACGGCGGGCGCACTCGAGCAGTGCTGTCATACCCAGCGTAGGACGTCGATCCGTCGCGGCACGACCACCCGAACCCCGGGCTGCCCGACCAGCCAGGCCGCCACGGTGGCGGCCTGGCGGTCGGGCAGCACATCGACGCGCCGGTGGCTAACGGCGTCGATCAGCAGGGTTGCGTACCGGCGGCCTCGCCGCAGCGCACAGTCGTCCATGCTGAGTACCTCCGGGACCGGCCCGGCGGGAGCGAAGATCGCCTGGGAGACGCCGAGGCTCGTCGCCTTGGCGAGGTATTGGTTCAGAGCCTGCTCAGGCAGGATGCTGATGATGCAGTCGGCGTTTTTCGCGTTGCTGACCGTGCTGCTGAAGTCCGTCGTCGTGACGGGCGCTTTGACGGTTGTGTCGACCGTCTTGTTCGACGCCGCGAGGCCCATCGTGACGAACGGCGCGAGACCAGCCGCCGCCGGCAGGTCATAGGTGACGATGTCAGTCTTGGCGCACCGCTGGCCGGCCTTTGTGCCGAGCGCGGCGAAACCGATCGGCCCGGGGACCAGCGGATAGGAATTCGTGTCCGAATACTCGCTGCCCGAAATCGCGTTGGCCGCCAGATAGGGAATCTTCGCCGCGCCGAGAATCGGCAGGATCGAGTCGGCGAACTGGCTGAACGAGCCGAGCACGGCGACGGCCTTGTCGTTCACGGCTTGGCGGGCGCACGTGCCGGCGGTGTTGGGGTCGTTCTTGTCGTTGCAGGACTCGACCCTCAACGGGTGGCCGGCGATGCCGCCCGCGGCGTTCGTCGCCTTGGCGAAGGCCGCGAGCACAGTGGGGATGTCCGGGAAGTCCGCGCCGGACGTTCCCGACGGAGTGATGGTGAGGACGGTGATCGGCGTCCCGGTCGCGGTGCTGCCTGCCGAGGCTGCCGCGCCCGCCGAGGTTGTGCTGGTGGAGCCGGTCGTTGACGGCGTCGAGCTGCCGCAGGCCGCCGCCGCGAGGGCGACACCCATGACTAACGCGGCACCGCGGATGGTCCTGGACCTCGCACGCACTGTGATTCTCCTTCCGTCGCCCGAAACTGGATGCCCTGACCGGATGGCAGCGCCGCCGAGCGAACGCGCTGACGGTATTGCGTCCGGTGTGACCTCGGTCATGGTCGGCGGCAGCAGAAATAGCGTTCTCACGTCAGCGCCGAAAAAATCGGACAGAACGCCCGCGGTGCCCAGGGCGGCACTCGGCGCCGCACCGTGTCGCGGGACCCGGGTTCTGGACGTTCTGTGCCAGCTCCCTCGATACCGTCCACCGCCTCCAGGCTTCGTCGCGGGACGCTGGCACGGCTGTCAGGTCGCGGTCTGGCCGTCGATCGTTTCGCGGAGGATGTCGGCGTGGCCGGCGTGCTGGGTGGTCTCGGCGATGATGTGGATCAGTACCCGGCGGACGCTGTGCCGCGCGCCCGGCTCGTGCCAGGGCGCTTCCGGCAGTGGCTGCGTCACTGACAGGTCGGGGATGGCCGCGACGATCTCGTCGGTCCGGGCAGCGGCCCGCTTGTAGCGGGCGACGATCCCGGCCATCGTGTCACCTGGCAGCATCTGGAACTCGTTCTGGCGCTTGATGGCCCAGGCCGGGTACTCACGTGCGGTGCCGGTCATGAACTCCTCCCAGGTGACGCCGTCGGGCAGCGCGTAGTTCATCGCCGACGGCCCCTCGAGGACGAAACGCATCCAGCCTTCCTCAACGACGGCGACATGCTTGATCAGCCCGCCCAGGCACAGGGCACTGGCCGTCGGGCGTTCGCCGGCCTGCTCGTCACTGAGACCGCGGGTCGTGTTGATCAGGCTGGCTCGGGCCACGGCGAGTTCGGCGAGCAGGTCGGCCCGCTCCGCGTCGAGGGCTACGGGCTGTGTGGTCATCATCGTGATCGGCCCCTTCTGGGTCGTTGCCGTTGTCGGCTGTGATCACCACGGTCGTCCGGGAAGCGGTCAGTTTCTGGCCTCTTCTTCAGGCAATCTCATGGGCATGCCGACGACGTCAGCGCGCCTGCTCGCCCTGCTCTCGCTGTTGCAGGCGCGCCGGGACTGGCCAGGGGCGCTGCTGGCCGCGCGGCTCGAGGTCAGCCCGCGCACGGTGCGCCGCGACGTCGACCGCCTCCGTGAGCTGGGCTATCCGATCCGGGCCACCAAGGGTCCCGACGGCGGATACCGGCTCGATGCCGGGGCGGAACTGCCGCCGCTGCTGTTCGACGACGAGCAGGCCGTCGCCCTGGCCGTCGCGCTCCAGCTCGCCGCCACGTCCGGTGCCGGCATCGAGGAGGCGGCGGCCCGCGCGCTGAGCACTGTCCGGCAGGTCATGCCAGCGCGGCTGCGCCACCGGGTCGACGCGCTGCGGGTCACCGCGGTCGAACGCCGCGGAAGCCGGCCCTGCCCGCAGGTCGAGCCGGCCGTTCTGGTGATGCTCGGTGCCGCCGTCCATGCCCGCGAGGAGCTGCGCTTCGACTACGCCGTCCCGTCGCGGTCTGGCACAGCCGATGTCTCCCCGCCGCGTCGGGTGCAGCCCCATCACCTCGTCACCTGGGGTGGACGCTGGTATCTCGTCGCCTGGGACCTGGACCGCGACGACTGGCGCACCTTCCGCGCCGACCGGATCAGCCCGCGTCCCCCGGCCGGCCCGCGGTTCACCCCCCGCCAGCTGCCCGGCGGGGACGTGGCCACCTTCGTCGCCCAGCGCTTCGGGGGCTCCGCCGGCCCGGACCGCTGGCCGTGCAGCGGGGAAATGATCGTCGATCTGCCCGCCGCCTTCGTGTCCCAGTACTCCCAGGACGGGATCGTCGAGGAGCTCGGCCCGAACCGCTGCCGGCTCGTCGTCGGCTCCTGGTCGTGGCCCAGCCTGGCCGCCACCGTCGGCCGGTTCGACGCCGACATCGAGGTCCTCGGGCCACCCGAACTCGCGGATGCCTTCGCGACCCTGGCCCGCCGCTACGCCCGCGCCGCCGCCGGACAGCGGGGCGAGGCGCCGACGCACGGGCGGATCGTCCCGACGGGAGGCCGAGGTGCCGGCGATGAACCCGATACCGGAAGGTGACGCGCGACGGCGCCGATCCGACCTCGTCCGCACTGGCGGTGCGGACGAGGTCGGATCGGCAGACCTATCGATCTGCTATTGGAAGACTCGAATCCCTGTCGTTGGCAGAGTAGAGACGTGGTCGACTATCGGCGCCGTGTCCTCGACGGCACGCTGGACGCACTTCAGTCGCATCTTCGCGCTCTGTCGATCCATGGGCCGAAGGCGGTGGGCAAGACCGCGACCGCGATGCGGCGTGCAGCGTCGATCTCAGCCTTCCCAGCCACCGGGGCTGAGCTGGTCGCAGATCGTCTGCAGCGCGGCCGGGTCGCCACAGGAGGCGAAGCCGTTGGCTAGCCCGAGTTTCCGTACTTGCCGGTAACTTGAGTCCGTTCCCGGGATGCTGGTCCTGGCCGCCGCCGGCGGGTTCCTGCCATCGACCCGCCGCTGGATGTCAAAGATCGTCGGCTGGCTGGTCGCGATGGTCTGCTACAAGCCGGCCGCGGCCCTGGTCTACGGGGCGGCGTTCAGCTACCTGCATTCCTCGGAGGCGGGTACGGATCCGGTGACCGCGAACCGGGACCGGTTCATGGGCCTGACCATGATGATCCTGTCGCTGGTCGCTCTGCCGGTAC